>NZ_VWVR01000006.1:0-312142 GCF_015712685.1 Exiguobacterium sp. SRB7LM
GTCCTGAGCCAGGATCAAACTCTCCAAAGAATTTGATATAGCTCTTAAATTGACGAAGCTTGCGCTTCATTCAAAAATTGTAAAACTTTTTTGCCTCATCGTTCAGTTTTCAAAGTTCGTCAGTTTAAATGGTGGGCCTAAGTGGACTCGAACCACCGACCTCACGCTTATCAGGCGTGCGCTCTAACCGGCTGAGCTATAGGCCCATAAAAAAGAATGGTGCACCCTGAGAGATTCGAACTCCCGGCCTTTAGATTCGTAGTCTAACGCTCTATCCAGCTGAGCTAAGGGTGCATATGGTGCGGTCGAGAGGACTTGAACCTCCACGGTGTTAACCACCACTAGGCCCTCAACCTAGCGCGTCTACCGATTCCGCCACGACCGCAGCGTATAAAGTTAAAAAAGAAAATGGTGAGTCATGCAGGGCTCGAACCTGCGACCCTCTGATTAAAAGTCAGATGCTCTACCAACTGAGCTAATGACTCAAATAAAAAGCTGGGCTGGAAGGGATCGAACCTTCGCATGTCGGAATCAAAATCCGATGCCTTACCACTTGGCTACAGCCCAACGTAAATGGCGGTCTTGACGGGATTCGAACCCGCGATCTCCTGCGTGACAGGCAGGCATGTTAACCCCTACACCACAAGACCAGATTACGTTTTTATTTGAAATGGTGGAGGATGACGGGATCGAACCGCCGACCCCCTGCTTGTAAGGCAGGTGCTCTCCCAGCTGAGCTAATCCTCCATATATGGTGACCCGTACGGGATTCGAACCCGTGTTACCGCCGTGAAAGGGCGGTGTCTTAACCGCTTGACCAACGGGCCAGTGTATGTCTCTTCTAAGTAATTTTAAGTGGCGGAGACGGAGGGATTCGAACCCTCGCACCGGTTTCCCAGCCTACTCCCTTAGCAGGGGAGCCCCTTATAGCCTCTTGGGTACGTCTCCAAAATAAAATGGCTCCGCAAGTAGGATTTGAACCTACGACCTACCGGTTAACAGCCGGTTGCTCTACCACTGAGCTATTGCGGAACGTTGCTTGAAATTATCGAAGTAACGATTTATATTGTAACCGCAAACCAGAAACCTGTCAATCACTTTCTTAGAAAAACGTTTATTTCGCGTGCCGTCTCTCGGCGACTTCTATAAGATATCACGGCACAAAAAGACCGTCAACACTTTTTCTAAAAAAAATCAGGTAAAATGAAAAACATTTTACCTGATACAAGTTTCTTCTTATTTAAGGCTCGGTGCAAGCATCGTTAAACTAATCCGTCCACGATTCACATCGACTTGTTCGATCCACACGGTCACGATGTCACCAACCGCCACGACATCTAATGGATGCTTCACGTATCGATTCGATAATTTCGAAATGTGGACCAAACCATCCTGTTTCACCCCAATGTCAACGAACGCGCCAAAATCAATGACGTTTCGAACGGTTCCTTGGAATTCCATACCGACTTGAAGGTCTTCGAGACTCATGACGTCCGTGCGTAGTAATGGTTTCTGGATATCTTCTCGCGGGTCACGCCCTGGTTTAGCTAATGACTTCAAAATGTCTTCAACTGTCGGAAGCCCCGCCTCTAGTTCTTCACTCAAGGCTTTAGCGTCGACTTGTTGCAATCGTTCTCGAAGCGCAGCCGTACCGACCTCTGATTTTGAAGATCCGATCTCTTTTAAAATGGATAACGCGAGCGGATAGCTTTCCGGGTGAATCTCTGTCTGGTCGAGAACGTCCTTCCCGTTCATGATCCGTAAGAATCCAGCTGCCTGTTCAAACGCCTTCGCTCCAAGACGAGGTACTTTCTTAATTTCCTTTCTCGTTTCAAAGCGTCCATTCTCTTCACGATATGCCACAATATTTTTCGCCGTCGTTTTATTGAGTCCTGAGACGTACGTCAATAAAGACTCGGAAGCACGGTTCACATCAATTCCGACCATGTTGACCACGCTCTCGACGACGAACTCTAAGGAGGCTTTCAGTTTATTCTGGCTGACGTCATGCTGATATTGTCCGACACCGACTGATTGCGGGTCGACTTTGACAAGTTCCGCCATCGCATCTTGAATTCGACGTGCAATCGAAACGGCTGACCGTTCCTCAACTTTCAAATCCGGGAATTCACTTCGTGCGACTTCCGATGCCGAGTAGACACTTGCCCCCGCTTCGTTCACAATCGCGTAAGCAATATCACGTTCCGCTTTCTTCAACCAGTCGGCGACGAATTGTTCCGTCTCCCGTGAGGCGGTTCCGTTTCCGACGACGATAACCGAGATTGGATATTTCTTCGCAAGTCTCGTCAGTACTTTTTCAGCGCCGGCGATATCATGTTTCGGTGCCGTCGGATAGAAGACACCGACCTCTTCGACTTTTCCGATTTCATTGACGACTGCCCATTTACAACCAGTTCGATAAGCCGGGTCGATCCCTAAGACGACGACCTCGCGAAGGGGCGGCTGCATATAGAGTTGTTTCAAGTTTTTCGAGAAGACATCGATCGCCTGCTCTTCTGCTTTTTCCGTCAACTCCCCACGAATCTCCCGTTCGATAGCCGGGAAGACCGACTTCTTGTACGCCTCCGTCACAGCCGTCTCGACAACCTCACGTTTTTCTTTCGGAAGTCGTTCATATGTACGGAGGGCTTGATCCATGAAGCGCGTCTCGTCGAACACTACTTTCACCTGGAGCACATCCGTACGTTCCCCACGGTTCAAGGCGAGTACACGGTGTGGGACAATACCAGCGATCTTCTCTTCATATTCATAATACTGCGCAAAAATCTCTTTTTCGTCTTCCGCTTGTTTTTTCTTCTTCGAGCGCAAAAGTCCTTCTTTGCGTACGCGGTCACGAAGCATCTGGCGCAGTTTCGCTTCCTCTCCCCATTCTTCACCGATGATGGCATGGACGAGCGGCAACGCTTCCTCTACCTCGACGTCTTGAGCGAGTTCTTTTACCTTGTCTGAAGAATAGGGTGATTTGTCCCGGAACCAGTCCGCAAGCGGCTGCAGTCCTTTCTCGCGTCCCTGTTCTGCTTTCGTGCGTCGTTTAGGACGATACGGCAAATAAATGTCTTCTACTTGTTGAAGCGTAGTCGCCGCCTCTAACGCTCTAGATAATTCAGGCGTGGATTTTTCCAACTCTTCTAATTTAGCAATGACATCCGCCTTGCGTTTTTGTAGACTCTCTTCATATTGAAGAGCATCCAAGATTCCTTTGATTTCAACTTCGTCCAAATTTCCCGTCATTTCCTTCCGATAACGGGCCATGAACGGAATCGTCGCCCCTTCAGATGCGAGCTGCTGAACCGTCTCGACTTGGTTCACTTTCAAGTTTAACGCGTTAGCCACTTTCGTAATCACTTGAATCACTTCCTTTTTTGATCTCTTTCAAAGTGTAGCAAACATTCAAACAAAAAAGCGATGACTCGATTAGTCATCGCTTGAGAATACTTCATTGAGTGGAACCTTGATGGCTTCACGCAGCTTTTCGAGTGCTCGCCGTTGCAAACGGGAGACATGCATCTGCGAGATTCCAAGAAGTTCTCCTGTTTCTTTTTGACTCATATTCTTATAGTAAGCGCATTCCAAGATGGCGCGTTCACGCTCGTTTAAGACATTGAATGCCTTTTCTAGAATGAGGCGCTGGTCGACCGATTCATACCCGCGCTCTTGGCTACCGACCAAGTCGAGTAATGTGACCGTACTACCTTCATTATCCGCTTCGATTGAACTATCAACCGACAAGGCTTGATAACTTTTGCCCATCTCGAGCGTTTCGAGAATTTCTTCATCGGACACGCCAAGGTGGTCGGCAATCTCATCGATTCGTGGCGAACGTTGTAATTCGGTCGTCAACTCTTCGACCGTCTTTTTAATCTTTGGTCCGAGTTCTTTGATTCGACGCGGTACGTGGACACTCCACGTCTTGTCGCGAATAAATCGTTTGATTTCCCCGATGATGGTCGGGACAGCAAACGACTCGAAGCTACGACCAAATTCCGGGTCAAATCGACGAAGTGCCGCCAGTAACCCAATCATCCCAACTTGCACAAGATCGTCGTGAATCGCACGGCCACGCGAGAATTTACGCGCGAGTGCTTCAACGAGGTCAGAATAGCGGTTGATGAGGAGCATTTGCACTTCTTCGTTTTGATCGTCTTGTTGATAGCGTTCAATCCACTCTAGTACCTCGTCATCACTGTGATGGCGTTGTTGAGATTTTGCTGGCACTCTGATCCACCTCGTCCCTATTGAGGAGTTTTGTCATCGTCACTTTGACACCGTTGTCTTTATTGATCGAGACATCGTCCATTAATGCTTCGATCAAGAAGAGACCAAGTCCTCCTTCATGGAGCGATTCAATTTCGGTCGTTTCTTCGACCGGAGCGGCTTGACGCTTCACATCATCTGCGAACGTCTTCCCTGAATCCTCAATCGTGATTTCAAGACGATCTGCATAGACGCCACAAGCGAGTTTGACTTCCCCATCTTGATGATCGTCATAAGCATGTTGCACGGCGTTGCCACATGCTTCCGAGACCGCGATTTTAATATCCTCGATCTCGTCGTACGTATATCCCATACGGTTAGCAATTCCTGAAACGACTAATCGAACCACACCGACATATTCGGGTTTGGCCGGGAACGTCATGACCGTCTGTTCAACATTGTTCATTGCGTGCCACCTCTTACGTTCGAATTAATAGAAAGAAGTTTGTGAAGACCCGTCAATTCGAATAGACGATTGACTCGGTCTGTGACTCCGACAAGTGACAACTCTTTTTCGTTACGCGTGGCAATTTTCAATGCCCCGACGAACACGCCAAGACCTGTCGAATCCATATACTCCACTTCGTCTAAATGAACGACCACATTTTGCTCACTGATGGCCGGATGCAATACTTCTTTCAATTTTGGTGCAGTATATGTATCCACTTCTCCGGATACGTAAAGGTGTAATTGTTCTCCAATGACTTGCTCGCGAATCGCTAAATCCATCGTCTATTCCCTCCTAAATGTCCGTACAGAAAAATTGAGTACGATTAAATTAAATTCCCCTCTGACAAAATCTTAAACCACTTTTTTAAAAAAAGTTTAAAAAAAGACCGATACCTATGTACCAGTCTTATCTATGTAAGGCTAGAGAGGGATCAATCCCATACTGATCTCTAGCGCTCTGTCCACTTTATGCATCGTCTCATCATCGAGATGAGTGACTTTATCCGTCAGACGACGCTTATCAATCGTTCGAATCTGTTCAAGCAAAATCACAGAGTCTCGTTCGAGTCCGTGCTTCTCTTGATATACTTCCACATGAGTCGGCAGTTTTGCTTTTTGAATCTGAGCTGTAATCGCAGCGACAATGACGGTCGGGCTAAAGCGATTGCCGATGTCGTTCTGTACGATGAGAACGGGTCGAACGCCACCTTGCTCTGAGCCGACTACGGGCGACAGATTCGCATAAAACACGTCACCACGCTTTACGATCACGCTGCTCACACCCCACTTACTTGACGTAAGAGAGCGTGTTCGGCTTCGGTTTCAATCGTTAGCATCTCTTCTGCCATATTCAAGTTAAACGCGGCCATCTCTTGATAGCCTTTCGCCAATTCTTCACGCAGTGTTTGTTGTCGATCAGCAATTTCTTTAGACAAGTATGTCACTACATCGTTCAAGGACAGTGTTTCACGGTCTTTCATCGAAATCGGACCCCCTTGTTGCGAGAACCGATCTGGGACGGACGCTAGCGCACCCGCAGTTCGCTGCTTCAACATCTTACACCTCCAGAATCGTTTCATGGACTGGCGGAAATTCTCCCGCGTTCTTTATCAATATAACACGAGGGAATGGGAAAATATAGAGAAATCGAGAAAGAATTCAGATAATTTCACACGATTTATGATTCACACATAAAGACGTGGCAATCGGCTCGTGAATTGGCAAACGATCTCATAGTTGATGGTCTCAAGATATGAGGCGAGTTCATCAATGGCGACGTTTCCACCGACAAGGGTCACGTCCGTCCCGACAGGAAACTCTTTTGGAAGTCGGATCATGAAGCGGTCCATACAGACGCGTCCCACGATCGGACAACGAATCCCATTGACCTCCACTTCAAATCCGCTCGCCTTCCGTAACCAGCCGTCCGCATATCCGACCGGAACGGTACCAATCCATTCGTCGGTCGATGTCGTATACGTCGCACCGTAACTAATGGTCTGACCTGCCTCTAGCCGCTTCACCTGCATGAGTTGACTTTTTAGCGTGAAGGCCGGACGCAGGAATGAATAGAACGTCTCCATCTCACGTGACGGATATAACCCATAGAGTGCGATGCCGACACGAACCAAATTATAAGGAACATCTTGTCCGGCCATTCGGATCGCACCGGCCGAGTTCGACGTATGGATATAGCGGAACCGCTCGTGGAGCCCATCCATCAAACGCTCGAACCGCTCTTGCTGTGTATAATACAGATCGCTGTCGAGCTCATCCGCCGTTGCGAAGTGGGTATAGATCCCTTCCACCACAAACGAATCGGTCGCTTCTTCAAGTAAGGCATCTAACTGTTCACGGGTGCGCAACCCGAGACGCCCCATTCCGGTATCGACTTTAATATGAACCGTTAACGGATTTTCTTCTATATAAGGAGCAGCCTCTTGTAACCATTCAGCAGAAAAAACAGACAACGTGATTCCTTGTGCTGCCGCTACTCCGGCATATTCAGGGAATTGCGCTTCCATGACGAGAATCGGTGCTTCGATTCCCGCATCGCGGAGTTCGAGCGCTTCCTCGAGTAACGCGACCCCGAGCATCGTCGCTCCGTTCTCAAGGGCAATTTTCGCCACTTCGACGGCCCCGTGTCCGTAGGCGTTCGCTTTGACGACTGCCATGAGGTCCTGCGGAATTCGTTTCGTTAATTCTTTTATATTATGGGCGATGGACGCCCGATCAATCTCGATTCGACTAGGACGAAACATGGTGTCCCTCCTCTTCTAAGATGACTTGTGCGATGGCGTATGTTTGACTATGGCTGATGCTGACATGAATCTTCCCCGTAAACGGTGCGGTCATGACAGGTCGACCCGTCTCATCCGGTAAAATTTCAATATGACGCCACGATAACCCGTGTGCGATGCCAGTCCCGATTGCTTTGGCGTAAGCTTCTTTTGCAGCAAAGCGACCCGAGACAAACTCGATTTGACGCGGGAGCGGATACTGTTGAGACAATTCATATTCCGCATCGGTGAGCAGCCGTTTTAAAAAACGTGGTTGTTTCATCGAGCGAGCCATCCGATCAAGCTCGACGATATCGACTCCAATTCCTACAATCACGAGACACTCGCTCCTTTCCTTTTCTCCCCGTTTCCTTATACAATTGAGGAAAGAGGTGATGTTATGTTTAGTCGTACGGAAAATGTTCAAACGTTTGTACGGGCATATCCACTCGTAACGCTGTTCATTGTAATCCAACTCCTTGTGTTTGTCATCGATTCTTTCGCACCTGGTTTACGAATCGTGGCGACGGGAGGGTCGTTCCATTTGGCACTCGCGGACGGACAATGGTACCGCTTGGTCACGGCCAACTTCATTCATTTGAGTCTCGGTCACTTGCTGTTCAACTCGTTCGCACTGATCATCTTCGGACCAGCGATGGAACGAATGGTCGGACACGTGAAATTTGCCTTGTTTTATGTATTCGCTGGAGCGCTCGCCAACCTCCTCACGTATTTCACTGTCAGCAACTTGTTTTATCTACAGGCCGGGGCGTCAGGCGCCATCTTGGCCATTCTCGGATTCTACGTATTCATCGGTCGTTTCCGTCGCACGTTGATGTACAGCCAAGATGCCCGCTTGGTCTACATCTTCGTCGCCATCAGTGCCGTTTTCACATTAATTGGTTCGAACGTTTCCCTTTGGGGACATGTGTACGGGTTCTTGGCCGGATTCTTACTTGCCATCCCACTCTCACGTTTCACCGTCCCGTATACGCGCCCGATGCGCTACGGGAAGTATAAGCAACGTTCGTACACGCCCCCTGTCATTCATTCTGGGGACGGAAAGTGGTTTTTCTACATCATTATCGGACTGGCCGTCTTTGGATTATTGGCACGGTTCTTATAACGAAAAGGGTGACACGTGGCGTGTCACCCTTTGTTGTTACGTTAACAATGTCAGCATCAGTGCTTTTTGTGCATGTAAACGATTCTCGGCTTGATCGAATACCCATGACTGCGGTCCATCGATCACCTCAGCCGTCACTTCTTCCCCGCGATGCGCCGGTAAACAGTGAAGGAAGATGGCGTCGGGGTTCGCAAGTGCCATCAACTCTTCATTCACTTGAAAACCGTTAAACTTCATCAGCCGCTCCTCTGCTTCCCCCTCCTGCCCCATGCTCGCAAAGACGTCAGTATACACAATATCTGCCCCATTCGCAGCAAGCGATGGGTTTTCGAACAACGCGATGCTTCCTCCCGTTGATTCAGCCAACTTCTTCGCTTTCTCATAAATGCCTTGATCAACGGTGTATCCGTTTGGTGAGGCGATGCGGATATGCATCCCACTCAGTGCCCCACCGATCATAAGCGAATGTGCCATATTATTGCCGTCGCCGATATACGTCAACACTATTCCGGCACGACTCCCGAACCGCTCTTCAATCGTCAATAAATCCGCGAGCACTTGGCACGGATGATGCAAGTCCGTCAATCCATTGATGATTGGGATTGACCCGTGTTGTGCCAACGTCTCCACCGTTTCATGCGCATACGTCCGAATCATGAGTGCGTCCACATACCGACTCATCACTTGAATCGTATCCGTCAACGGTTCACCACGCCCGATTTGCAAATCTTGACCGCTGAGAAAGAGTGGGTATCCACCTAATTCGACGACCCCGACTTCAAATGACATTCGCGTCCGTGTCGATGCCTTTTCAAATAGCAATGCGACTTTCTTCCCTGTCAGCACCGTTGCATAAGATTGAGGTGAACGTTTCACTTCGTGTGCCAATTGCATCAACGAATCGAGCGTATCCGGTGTCAATTCCTCCATCGTTAAAAAATGTTGTATCGTCTTCACTGTCATTTGGCTACTCCCTCTCTCATTTGAATGGATTGCAAAGACTGAACCGGATTGCCAGTCCGTGACTGACTCATCTGATAATACTGAGCTAACTGTTTGGACGAAATGATATGCACCCCATGGCGAACGGCGATTTCACGTGTTGCTCGTTCGTCAGCCGCATCCGAGAACAATACGGCGACATCTTGAAAATCAATGACGTCTGCGAGTGGTGTATTTCCGACGTGGTCAAACCCTTTCCCGAATACGATTTGCGGACGATTCATCACCCGTGTGGTCAGCGCATCATACGTAAAGCGCTCCGGCACATATGGATGTGAACTGAATTGAAGTGTCTCGCCTGTCGAACGCATGACCGGACCTGTCATCGGGTCTACGCCTGGCAGTTTGACGTTCGAGAAGATCGGAGTCTTTACCGCATAGTTTGTCAATCTCGAGGGATGTGTCGGAACGAAATCGTTCAATGCGAGACCGTACGCCGCGTAGGTCGCCCATTCGATTAACGGCTCACCTGTCACTTTGCTGACAATCGGAACAGTCCGCGACGCACGCGGGTTGATTTCAAGGACGTAGATCGTGTCTTCCTTCAACACGAACTGAATGTTCAGAGCTCCTTTATAATCGAGCGCCTGTCCGATTCGTTTCGCAATCGACTCCACTTGCTCTTGAATCGCCAGACTCGTCTCGACCGGCGGCAAGATCATCGTCGAGTCTCCGGAATGAACACCCGCTGCTTCGATTTGTTCTAGGACGACGGGCACATATACCGTTTCCCCGTCCGTTACACAATCCACTTCAAGCTCACGCCCTGCGACATATTGGTCGACTAGCGTTGGATAGGCAAGGTTCGGTAACACCTCTGCTAACTGTTCCTCTGAATGAATGAGTAACATGCCCTTTCCTCCAATCACATAGGACGGGCGCAAGATACATGGATAGCCTAACTGTTGGATGGCTTCCTGCAACTGCGTCGGGGAAGTGACTTCTTCACCCGGGATGTGTTCGACTTCAATCGAATCAAGGAATTGATAGAAACGTTCCCGGTCTTCCATTTGGTCGATGGTGTCTGCGGATGCACCGAGCAAGTGATACCCCGCCGCTTCTAAATCATGAGCGAGTGCAATACCCGTCTGTCCACCGAACTGGATTAAGACATCGCGGCACCCTTCCGCTTCTAACACGTGCATGACATCTTCACTCGTCAGCGGTTCGACATACAGTTTGTCTGCAATCGAGAAGTCCGTCGATACGGTCTCCGGGTTGTTGTTGATCATGATCGTTTCGATGCCAAGTTTTTGAAGTGCCCAGACCGCATGAACCGAACTGTAATCGAACTCGATGCCCTGTCCGATTCGAATCGGACCTGCCCCAATGATGGCCACCTTCCGTTTTTCACTCGGCTTCACTTCGGACGTCCCGTGCCACGTACCGTAGAAATAGGGTGTACGACTTTCAAACTCGGCTGCACACGTATCAATCATCTGATATACAGGTTGAATCGAGGCCGCCTCTCGGAACGCCTTGATCTCCTCGGTTTGCATATGCATCACGGTGGCAATTTGCGCGTCCGTGAACCCAAGTCGCTTCGCTTGAAGCAACTGGACCGGATTCGTCAAATCTTCCTTCGTCATCTGAATGAGTCGTTTTAACATGTGAATGAAGTGAGGGGTGATGCCCGTAATCTGCTGTAATGCATCGGCCGACATCAACTCACGGTCGAGCAAGGCGAGACAAGCGTGCAATCGACGATCGGTCGGCGCCTCGACTTCACCCATCAATACGTCGACTGTGGCTCCCTGCATCCACTTCGGATAAAGCGGTGCCTGTTCGATTCCGGCACCACGCCATGCCTTCTGTAACGCTTCTTCTAACGTTTTTCCCATCGCCATACTCTCACCGGTCGCCTTCATTTGTGGTCCGAGTGCGCGTTCTGTTTCCGCGAACAAGTCGAACGGGAAACATGGTACTTTCGCCGTAATGTAATCAAGTGCCGGTTCAAAGCTCGCCATCGTATTCGTTGTGACTGGATTGATACAGTGATCTAACGGTTCACCCAAAGCGAGACGTGTCGCAATTTTGGCAATCGGATAACCGGTCGCTTTTGACGCAAGGGCCGAGCTCCGAGAGACACGAGGATTGACTTCAATCACGTAGTACTCTGATTGTGTCGGATGAACTGCGAACTGAATGTTACATCCACCAATCACACCAAGTTCGGATACAATTCGAAACGCAGCGCTCCGTAACGTCTGATGCATTTGGTCCGATAAGGTTTGTGCCGGGGCGAACACGACGGAGTCCCCCGTATGCACACCGACCGGATCGATATTTTCCATGTTGCAGACGATGATGCACGTTCCAAGCGCGTCACGCATGACCTCATATTCAAATTCTTTATAGCCAGCGATGCTCTTCTCGACCAAACATTGTGAGATCGGGCTTGCCTCAAGACCCCGACGCGCCATCGTATACGCCTCATCCTCCGTCATCGCAATCCCACCGCCGGTCCCACCGAGCGTGAACGCCGGACGGACGATGAGCGGAACACCGGTCGTCTCAATGAAAGCTGTCAGTTCTTCAATCGTCTCAATCGTCGTCGATGTCGGGATCGGCTCGTTCAACAGCTCCATCTTTTGTTTGAACCGTTCACGGTCTTCCCCGTCACGAATCGTGTCGAGTGATGTACCGAGCAGTTCGATTCCATATTGGGTCAACACGCCAGCTTCCTCGAGATCAAGAGCCAAGTTCAACGCCGTCTGTCCCCCGACCGTCGCAAGGACGTGCGTCGGACGTTCTTTTTCGATGATGTCGGTCGCTTTTTGAACGGTCATCGCCTCAATATACGTCGCGTCCGCCATTCCTGGGTCCGTCATGATTGTGGCAGGATTGGAGTTCAATAAGACGACTTCACAACCGGCTTCACGAAGCGCCTGACACGCCTGCGTTCCGGAATAATCAAACTCTGCGGCCTGCCCAATCACGATGGGTCCCGATCCGATAACGAGTACTTTTTTATGCATACACGTTCACTCCTTGCTGAATCATTTCATCAAAACGGTCGAAGACGGACTGCGCGTCCGTTGGTCCAGGACTCGCCTCCGGATGGAACTGTGTCGTGAAAATGGATGCATTCGGATGAATCAACCCTTCCACCGAGTGATCGTTCACGTTCTCATAAAGCAGTTCAAGCGGGCTCTGTTCGATACTCATACGCGCGACCACATAACCGTGATTTTGCGACGTCATCCATACGTCGTTCGTCTTGACGTTTCGGACCGGGTGATTCGATCCACGATGTCCGTATGTTTGCTTTTCAATCTTGCAACCGAATGCGAGGGCGAGCAGTTGATGCCCCATACAAATCCCGAGGGTCGGATACGATAACGCCAATTCCCGGATGACTTCAATCTGCCCGATGTGGTCTCGCGGGTCCCCGGGCCCGTTCGATACTAAAATCCCATCCGGTCGCAATGCCTCGACGACCTCTTGTGACGTCTGGTACGGAACACTCGTCACACGATACCCACGTTTCACCATTTCACCAATCATCGACGCCTTCACCCCGAAGTCGAGACAGACGATATGCCCTTTCTCTCCGTCCCCTTCCTGCACGATAGACGCTGTTGTGACGCGCTCTGTTAGATGACGAACATCCGGAACTTCCAACGTTTCATGTATGTCCGCTGCCATCATTCCAAACTGATCGCCTTCATCACGCAACACATGAACGAGCGCACGCACATCGACTTGTGACAGCACCGGAATCCCTTCCTGCTCTAACCAATCCTTTAAGTCAGACTGATCCCCAGAATCAGCAAGTGATTGCACGAGGACGCCGGCCACTTGAATGCGAGCACTTTCGCTCCCGTCTGATTCCAGTCCATATTGTCCGATCAGCGGATAAGTGAACGCGATGATTTGTCCAGCATATGACGGGTCGGTCAACACTTCTTGATAGCCCGTCATCCCGGTGAAGAACACGACTTCACCACTTGCGTGTCGCGCACTCGTCTCCCATGTTCCTGTAAAGTGCTTCCCGTTCATTAAGGTGATGCTTCCGTTCATACGACGCCCTCCTTCTGTAAGATTTGTTCAAGTTTCGTCAATGCTTCGTCAATCTCCGATTTCGTGACCAGTAGTGAAGGCAGGAAGCGGATGACGTGCGGCCCCGCCATGACGACCAATAAACCCGCCTCTGCCAATTCTGTGACACAGTCTGCTACCGGTTCTGTCGAGACAAGCCCAATCATCAGCCCAAGTCCTCTCACTTCAACGAAACGTTCTCCATCCACGAAGCGACTGAGTCCTTCTTTCAAATAATCTCCCATGTCTGTGACATGCTTAAGAGACTCGGGTGTGAAGAGGACATCGAGTGTCGCTTCTGCCGCAGCCATCGCCACTGGATTTCCACCGAAGGTCGAACCGTGACTCCCAGGACCAAAGACCGTCGCCGCTTCCGCCGTCGTCAATATTGCGCCGACCGGAATGCCACTCCCCAATCCTTTCGCTAACGTGACGACATGAGGACGGAGCGGTGTTTGTTCGTATGCGAAACGTGTCCCTGTACGCGCGATGCCGGTCTGCACTTCATCGACGACGATTTTGACATCGTATTTGTCAGCTGCTTCCTGTAAGGCCTGCAACCACAGGGGATCCGCGACGACCACGCCGCCTTCACCTTGTACGATTTCGAGCCAAACAGCAGATGTCTCATCATCAATCCAGTCAAGAGCCTCCATATCGTTGAACGGTGCATGAATAAAGTCACTCACCATCGGTCCAAATCCATGTTTCACCTTCTCTTGACCAGTCGCTCCGAGCATAGCGAATGTACGTCCATGAAACGACTGCGTGAATGTGATGATTTTTGTTTTCTGCGTCCACTTTCGGACTAACTTAAAGGCCGCCTCATTCGCTTCTGTCCCACTGTTACAAAAGAAGGCATGCGTCAGATGTGTTCCTTCCGTCAACTTTTCAGCGACACGTTGCTGACCAGGTATCAAATAGAGGTTGGATGTATGCCACACCAGGTTCAATTGTTCTTCAATTTTCTGCTGCACGTATGGATGACGATGCCCCGTCCCACATACGGCAATGCCCATCACAAAGTCTAAGTACGTCTTTCCTGAAACATCCGTCACGTACGACCCGCTCGCCTGCGCGATCTCAATCGTTCGTTTCCCGTATGTCGGTAACAGCGAATTCATAGTTCCCCTCCCATAATCTTGTCCCTGCGAGCGTCGCGTCACGACCATCTCGGATGCGGGCACTTTTGACCCCTCCTGCCACTGCTGCCAATAGCGCCTCTACTTTCGGCACCATCCCTCCATCAATTTCTCCAGATGCGATGGCTTCTCGAATGTCCCGTTCAGTTAGCGTCGTCTGAAATTCACCGTGTATGCGAATACCGTTCACATCGGTCAATAGTTCCAATTCATCCGCTTGTAACGAAACGGCAAGTGCCACCGCACAATCATCGCCATTACAGTTCAGCGGACCTTCCGTGCCGGCAATCACCGATGTCACAACCGGAACATGTCTGGAATCCATCAGCCGTTCGAACACGTCATTTCGAATCGAAATCACCTCACCGACTTTCCCAAGTCCATTCAGAGGTTGACCGAAAATCGCACTCCCGTCGACCCCCGATAAACCAAACGCATCGAGGTCATATCGAGCCAATGTCGACACGACGTTCGTCTGCATTTCTCCTGCCAACACACGCAAAGCCCCGATCAACACCTCATCTGTCGTCACGCGACGTCCGGCCAAGAACAACGGTTCAATTTGTTGAGACATGCAATAAGCCGATAGTTTCGGCCCACCTCCATGTACGATGAGCAGATCATTTCCTTCTTCCATCCATCCTCGCCACTCTTCAAAGTACGAAGGTGTCATCGACTCCCAGACACTGCCCCCAAGTTTGATGACTTTCCGCTTCTTCATGTCCGGTAACTCGCATTGATTTTGACGTAGTCGTAGGTTAAGTCACATCCGTATGCCTGACCGAACCCTTCCCCGCCATGCAAGTCGACTGTGATGGTGACGACGTCCCGACTCATCTCTTCGGTCGCATACGCCTCATCAAACCAGACAGGCGTACTGTCCTTTAAAACAAGTTGACTCCCGATTTGAATATCGATCGCCTCCACGTTCACAGGGAACGGGACGGCGCCGATTGCGGCAATGATTCGTCCCCAGTTGGCATCCTGTCCATATACCGCTGTCTTCACCAGGGAGGACCCGACGATTTGCTTGGCGATCGTTCTGGCTTGTTGGTCGGATGTTGCGCCACTGACATTCACTTCGATGAGTTTCGTGGCTCCTTCCCCATCTTTTGCAATCGCTTTGGCAAGCTCTAAACATACATCTGTCAAAGCCTGTTGGAACGCGACGTGTGCGGAAGTTCCCTCTTTGATTTCTTCCATTTCTACTGCCCCGCTCGCCATGACGAGGACCATATCGTTTGTCGAGCTATCCCCGTCCACCGTGATGTTATTGAACGAGGCGTCGACACTTTTCTTTAATGTCTGCTGCAACAGTTCCGGTGCGATGACCGCATCTGTCGTCACAAACCCGAGCATCGTTGCCATATTCGGGTGAATCATCCCCGACCCTTTGGCGACGCCTGAGATCGTCACGGTCGCTTCCCCTTCTTTGTAATGGACACTAGTTTGTTTCGTCCCGGTATCTGTCGTCAAAATGGCTTCAGCGAACGATTGTCCATCTTCCCATGTCTTGGACGGTTGCAGATGACCAATCCCGTTTATGAGCGGGACCATCGGAAGCGGTTGACCGATGACGCCCGTTGAAGCGATGGCCACTTCTTCCGGTTTTACACCTATATGTTTTGCCGTCATGTCGCGCATCGTGTAGGCGTCCTTTAGCCCTTGTTCACCTGTACAGGCGTTCGCGTTCCCGCTATTGATTAACACGGCTCGAAGATAGCCGTTTGTTTCGGCTAATGACGCTTTTGTCACTTGAATCGGTGCGGCTTGAAAGTGGTTTGTCGTGTAGACGGCCGCCGCGCTCGCTAGTCGTTCACAAACGAGCAGCGCCAAATCTTTCCGTTTTCGTTTTAGTCCCGCATGAATGCCGCACGCTTGAAATCCTTTCGGTGATACGATGCCCGGTTTTTGGGTCGCCATGATGTCGATCATGCTTCATCCTCCTAAATGTATTGTGGTTGATTCAATAGTCCGAGCGTCTCATCGAATCCGAATCGAACGTTCGCATTTTGAAGGGCTTGCCCGGCCGCCCCTTTTTGCATATTGTCGATGACCGATACGATAGTCAGTCGATGCGTCCGTTCTTCTTTGTACACCCAGAGGTCGCAGTAATTCGAACCGACCGTCGATTTGATTTCCGGCTCTCCCTGCTGCACTCGAATGAACGGTTCATCCATATATGCGGCTTGAAGACGCTTCACCCATTCATCCTCTGACACGTCATCGTTCGGTAGAACCGTGATTGTCGCCATGATTCCGCGATTAATCGGCAGCAAGTGGGTCGACATCGAGACTGTCGCTTCTGTGCCACCCATGTGGTACAAGGTCTGTTCGATTTCAGGGATATGCTGATGCGAATGAATCTTATATAACTGCACATTCTCATTCGATTTGGCATGATGGGTCTTCTCACTCAATCCTTTGCCAGCGCCCGTGATGCCGGAGCAGGCCGAAACCACGATGTGTGCCGGGTCGATCCAATCGTGCTGAACGAACGGCAATAACGCAAGAGAGACAGCGGTAGCATAACAACCTGGATTTGAAATCCATTTTGCTCCCGTCAGCAATTCTCGATTCCACTCGGTCAATCCATAGACAGCTTCTTGTTGAATCGATTCGGTAACAGGCGGCTTCCCGTACCACGTTTCGTATGCATCAGACGGTAATCGCAAGTCCCCACTCAAATCGATGACCACTCCAGGAAAAGATGCTAACTGTCGAATATAGTCAGCAGACACGCCGCTCGGTGTCGCAAGGAATACCACATCAATCCCTGCTAGGGCGTCTACTTGAAATGGTTCAAGTATTTTTGGATCCGCTTGTAACCACGGATATAGTTCCGACAAGGTCATCCCGGCGCTCGAGTCGCTGATTGCTTTTTCTAAACGGATAGTCGGATGTTGCTCGATCAGTTTTAACAATTCCAAACCGGCATAACCTGTTACGCCGACGATGCCACACGTAATCATCTCTCTACCTCCTCAGAAGAATAAAATGATTGAACCATATGCATATTTATTCTGTCAATTGTATTTTTATTCATAAATGATAAAACGTTCCCTTTTTTATTGGTGCATGAGGATTTTGGCAAATAAAAAAAGTCCGATGCGCATGCACCGGACCTGTGATTAGATTTGATTTTTATGACGAGCCTCTTGAAGTGCATCGACTAAGTCTTTCACGTCTTCGACGAGGTTTTGAATCGTATCTTGGTTTTCTTCGTAAAGCGATTTCCATTCCATGACACGGTCTTTCAAGTTGCCTTTCGATGACGCTTGTAGACCGACCGCATGTGCCTCAGTCGACGTGTTGGATGATTTCAACTTCGACTTGATGCCTTTCAGTTGTCTCACTTGTTGATCGCGCGTTTCGCTATGGAGAAGTGATGCTGCTGCGCCGATTACCGCACCCGCAGCCATCCCCAACCAGAAATAATTCTTGTTCATAAAAATCCTCCCCTAACATGACGTTATCTTTTATTATAGATTATCTGACTCACTGACGACATAGTGTTTTATGACGGGACCTGCACCGCGCTGTTCGACCGCTCGCTTCAAGCGGTCTTCAAGGATTGCATAGTCCGCCGTATCACGAAAGTGTTTCCCACCAGACGTGAACTGAATAAAGACGACGGCATGATTATCATCCGGGTCGACACCTAATCGGTATGCCGAAAACCCATCATGACTGACACCGAGTGGCGCCTTTTCCGTCAACAAGTGGTGAAACAACAGGGAGCGGGCATTCTCATCTGCCGGAACGTTCGCGTATAATATGTTCCCTTTTTTCACGAATTCGCCCGACGCCTCTTCAATCTCAAACACTTTACCGCTCTTGAACGGAGACTTCTCTCCTTCTGCGAGCAAAATCGTTTCGTGTCCATTCGCCGCGATGACGCCTGGCTCCTTTCGAAGACGCTCCGCCACGCTGCCTGACGCAAAAGTCATATAGAGCTTAGACAAGTTCCTCACACCCTTTCGCGAGTGTGATGTCTTTCTCCGTAATGCCCCCTTCGTCATGGGTCGATACGGTCAATGTCACGTTCCGATATTCAATCAAGATGTTCGGATGATGATCGAGCGATTCAGCCAAATCTGCTACAAGATGCACGAACTGAATGGCCTCCGGAAATGTTTCCAGCCGATACGTCTTTTGAATCTCCCCGTTCACTTCTTCCCAACCGTTCAACCGTGACAGTTCCTCTGTCAATTCACTTTGCGATAATACCATCGTCACAATCCCCTTTCCCTATACAGTCTACTGTCTTAATCTACCCAAACCGAAGAAAAATAATCTTCCGTGCATGATGTATAATGAATTAGAATGAGATGGATAGCCATCATTTTCATTACGAGAGAGGAGCATCTCCCATGCGCGCATTGATTGTTATTGATTATACATTTGATTTTATCGCAGACAGTGGTCGTTTGACTTGTGGGAAACCCGGGCAAGAGATTGAAGAACGGATCGTCGAATTGATCGGGACATTCGCAACGGATGACTATGTCGTCATCGCGAACGACGTCCATGATGCAGGTGACACTTTCCACCCTGAAACGACGTTGTTCCCACCGCACAATATCCGCGGGACAGAGGGCCGTGAGTTGTACGGTTCTGTGAAGGAAGCTGCGAAACAGGCAGACCACTGGATTGATAAGACACGTTATAGTGCCTTTGCCGGAACTGACCTTGACCTGCGTCTTCGGGAACGTGGAATCACAGAAGTTCATCTCGTCGGTGTCTGCACGGATATTTGTGTACTCCATACAGCCGTAGATGCCTACAACCTCGGTTATCAAATCGTCGTCCATGCCGATGCCGTTCAAAGCTTCAACCCGGTCGGCCATGAATGGGCGCTCGAACATTTCGTCACAACACTCGGTGCGACAGTCGTCGGAAAGTGACGTAAAACAGAAAGGAAATCATATGTTACATCGTAATTTAGCCCTTCACACAGACCTTTATCTTCCACGTTGGATGTATATTTACTGGAAGCAAGGTCGCCATCATGAAAAGGTCGTCTTCGACCTTTACTATCGCTCGAATCCATTTAGTGGTGGTTATGTCGTCTTCGCCGGACTCGAGAATATCGTTCACTACTTAGAGAACGTCTCCTTTACGGAGGCGGACATCACCTATTTGAAAGAGCAACTCGGATTCGAAGATGAATTCGAAGACGTCTTACGGAACTTTAAGTTCACTGGTTCACTATATAGTGTTCGCGAAGGAGAAGTCATCTTCCCACATGAACAAGTCGTTCGGATTGAATCGACCATCTTTGAAGCGAAACTGTTCCAAACGGCGCTACTCAATATCGCGAACCATGAATCACTCATCGCCACGAAGTATGCCCGGATTCGTCAGGCTGCTCCGAACGAGACACTCCTTGAAGGAGGAGCTCGTCGCGCGCAAGGTGTCGATGCGGCTTACTACGGAACACGTGCGGCTTACATCGCTGGTTTTGATGTGACAAGTCTCGTGTCAGCCGGTCGTGACTTTGATGTCCCGACAGGAGGAACGATGGAGCATGCCGACATTCAGTTCCACGATGATGAATTGAGCGCATTCCGTTCATTCGCTGAAATGTATCCGGACAACACGAGCCTTCTCATCGACACGTATGACACACTCAAGTCTGGTCTGCCGAATGCGATTACGGTCGCAAAAGAACTCGAGGCGAAAGGCCATCGTCTCAAGTCAGTGCGACTCGACTCTGGAGACCTCGCCTACTTGTCGAAGCGTGCCCGGAAAGCGTTGAATGAAGCAGGGCTCGACTACGTCAAAATCGTCGTATCTGGGGATTTGGATGAGTATGTCATCCAGGACTTACGGATGCAAGGCGCAGAGGCCGATACGTTCCTCGTTGGGACACGTGGCATCACGGCTTACGAGCAGCCGGCACTCGGTATGGTCTATAAACTCGTCGCGCGTGAGGATGAATCCGGGGAATTAAAACCGGTCATCAAAGTATCTTCTTCCAAGGTGAAGACGACGACTCCTCACAAGAAAGAGTTGTATCGCATCATCGACAACGAAACGAAAAAGTTCAAAGGCGACTATATCGCCCTCGCCGATGAACCGGTCGAATCTTACACCGAGATCGACTTGATTGACGTCCGTGACCCGGCCTTCAAGATCAAGACACGTAACTTCAACGTGAAACGCTTGTTGCAACCAATCTTCCTTGATGGGAAACGCGTATACGACCTTCCAAGCACAAGTGAGATTCGTGCATATCATCACGAGCAGATGAACGGATTGTGGGAAGAGTACAAGCGTCTCCGTTTACCGGAAGTGTATTCGGTGACGTTCAGCAAGCCACTATGGGATTTAAAACTCGATATGATTCGCAAAACGCGGGTACCAAAATAAAAAAACGGCTGTGGGTGCATACCCACAGCCGTCAGCTTGTTGACAAATAAGATGTACGAACTCGTCCTTCCGGCGCCCACGCTTTCCGCAGGCAATCCCGGAGCCGCATCGCGACTCAAGTCGCTGCTGGGTCTCCGTCGGATTGCTTTCCTGCAGGAGTCGGGGCGCCGTGGGACGAGCCACACGAATGGTCGCCACCTTTGGCGACCATTTGTCTTTTTCTGAGGCCTCGATGGCCGAAGAAAAAGCCCGATACATACTTCGAACCGGTCCAAACGGGGAATGAAGAAGATAAACACCACGTTCGCCCGTCATCAAAAGGAGGTACCCGATATGTATCGCGCCCATTCCGAGAAGCGACATGAACCGATCCAGTCGAAGACCACGTTGGACCAGCTGGTCCCGCAGGATCATCTCGTCCGGAGACTCGACCGCCACATCGACTTCTCGATCGTCCACCGGCTCTGCGCCCCGCTCTATTCGAACACCGGTACGCCCGGCATCGACCCGGAGATCATCATCAAGATCATCCTACTCGGACCCCTGTTCAACATCCGTTCCGTGCGGCAGACCGTGAGGGAGGTTCAGACGAACCTCGCCTATCGCTGGTTCCTCGGTCTCGGCATCGATGAGAAGGTTCCCGACCATTCGACGATCAGCCAGGCCTACCGCCGACGCTTCCAGGGGAACGACGTGTTCCAACAAATCTTCGAGGACATCGTCCGACAGGCGGAATCTCACGGTCTCGTCTCCGGGCGCATCCTGATCACGGATTCCACGCACATCCGGGCGAACGCGAACAAGAAGAAGTTCGACAAGGTCGAGGTCGAACGGGTCGTCGGTGCGATCGAGGACGAGCTTCTCACCCGCGTGAACGAGGGACGGGCCGAACGCGGAAAAAAGAACTGAAACCGGCATCTGAGAAGAGGGAGCGCCGGCTCGTCAAGGTGAGCCGGACCGACCCGGATGCGGGATACATGTATCGTGACCAGAAGCCGGAAGGCTTTTTCTGGCTGGCGCATCGGACGGTCGACGCCAAGCACAATTTCATCGTCGATGTACACGTCACACCCGGGAACGTCTCGGACAGCACCGTCTATCTCAATCGGCTCGACCATGTCCTCGAACGTTTCCATTTCCCGCTCGAGGCGGTCGCGCTCGATGCAGGCTACTTCACGACCGGGATTGCGAAGGCGCTCGTCGAACGGGGCATCTTCGGGGTCATCGCCCGGAGGCGTTTCGGTGGGAAGAAGGGGATGTTCCGCAAGACCCGGTACACGTACCTGCCCGAGGAAGATGCGTATCTCTGTCCGGCGCGACAGCGCCTCACCTATCAGACGACGGACCGCCACGGCTATCACCATTACGTCTCCGACCCCTCCATCTGTCAGAACTGCCCTCTCCTCGAGAAGTGCACGTCCAGCCGGACGCACCGAAGGGACATCACACGCCACGTCGATGAACATTACCGCGAGCAGGTGAACGAGAACCGCCTGTCCGCGTCCGGGAGATCCCTTTACCGACTGCGGCCGCAGACCGTCGAGCGCTCGTTCGCCGATGGGAAAGAGCTCCACGGGCTCCGTTTCACCTTCTACAGGGGGACCGCGAAGGTCCAACGTGCCAATCTGGTGGCAGCCACCGCACAAAACATGAAGAAGCTGGCCAACCTGTTGGCCAGAAAGGACCGTCTACATAACATTTCTTCAATCTTTTGTCGGGCAGAGCGCCTCAAGCTCGTTGAACCTAAAAAAAGACGAACCAAATCGCACATGGCGATTTGGTTCGTCAACAGCCTGAACGAACGCTTGAGCGTTCGTTCTTTTTTAACGTGCGGATGTTTTCTTCTGACCTGCGTTAAACGAGAGACGAAGTCCGCGTTTTTGATACGCTTGCTCGACTCGTTTAGGATTGAGGCTGAGCTCAAGGTGAGCTAGCTTCAAATGTTCAAGTGCCGGCACCGTGACATCGAGGCGAACGAGCTCCATATTGCGCTCTGCTTTTTTGCGTGTTCGTCTCAAGTTACGGGGCACCTCCTCTGACGTCAGTGCCGCGATCGTTTCATTTACTTGTTGTCGTTTTTCACCCTTGATGCTCAAGGCAGAATACAGCTTATCGAGCGAACCGAATCGTTTGATGAGTTGAACCGATTGACTTTCATCCAGCCCAGCAACTGGAGGGATTCCGTCAGAACGGTCTCCTGTCAACGCTTTGACGGCTGACAATTGCTTCGGTTTCAATCCTTCGTATAGCGCCGCAATCTCTTCTGGTCGAATTTCTAAATGACGCTTGAGTGGCAACGGACGATTATCACGAATGTCACAGCGAGCCTGCATTTGCTGAAGCTCCTGTGTCTGTAACCAAACGGTGATTCGTGGACTGACAAGCTGTAACAAGTCTTTGTCTTTTGTCATGATGACGACAGGGGCACTGCAACTGAATTTACGGGCGATGTGGGCAATCAAGTCTTCCCCTTCATACCCTTCTACTTGGAATTGTGGGATTCCACTATCCTCAAGCAGTTGGCGCATGAGTTCCATCTGCGCTTTTAATTCAGGCGGTGTTTGACGTCTGCGACGTTTGTAGCCTGGGTACAGTTCTCGACGCCATAATGTTTCACGTGAGACGTCCCAAACAACGACAAAATGAGTCGGACGATGTCTGCGTAGAATCGTCCGGATGAGGCCGGTCATTCCGATGACGGCACTCCGATCGTTTTTAGATACCTCGCGTCCTTTTTTCGTTCGGCTCGCGGCGGCACCATAATAAGCACTGGCCAGCATGGAGTTACCGTCAATCAAAAATAGTTTGCGTTCCATGCGTAACCTTCTTTCTATTTCTTTCTGTTTAAACCGAACATCTCGCCATGTTTCGGTGATGTTGTGTCATTGAGTGGGTGACACTCAAATAAGCAACATATGTGCAGTATATCACGGGAAGAGGCGAAAATATAGCGACAGTTCGGTGCAAACGTGAAAAACCCTTCTCCATATTTCGGAGAAGGGTTTAAAGAAAGCATCATTCAGATAATGGTTCTTCCTCTTCGTGAGAGGCGAGAATCAAGTCGACAAAGACGATGCGGTGGTTATCGACTTCACTGACAATCAGTTCATGGTTGCCAGGTAAAAGGAAGCGCTCGCCTGTTCGGGCATTCGCTTTTTGTGATAAAACGAATCCACCGACCGTATCGACGTCATCTTCGATTTCGATGCCGAACCGCTCTTCGAGTTCTTGCGTTAAAACGAGTCCCGAAAGGCGATAATGTTTCGGAGCGACTTCTGTAATTTCAGCCTGTTCGTCTCGATCGAACTCGTCTCGAATCTCGCCGACGATTTCTTCTAAAATGTCTTCAATCGTCAACAGTCCTGCCGTCCCGCCGTACTCATCGATGACGAGACACATCATCGTCTGCGCGTTTTGCATTTTCACCATCGCTTCTTGAAGTGGCGTGAACTCGGTGACGAGCGGCAATTGATGAATGAACGACTCGAACGGTGCATCATTTTTTGAAAGTTGAGCAGTGAAGAGCTGTTTCGCATTCACGAATCCGAGAACGTCATCGCGATCGCCATCTCGTGTGACGGGATAGCGTGTATACTGATGCTCTTCGACAACGGCAATGATTTCTTCAATCGTATCTTCTTCATCGATTGTCACCATGTTCATTCGTGGGACCATGGCATCTTTGGCGATCCGTTCGTCAAAGGAGAAGATATTTTGTACATAAGCCAACTCGTTTTCATTGATCTCACCGCTACGGAAACTTTCCGTCATGATGATTTTCAGTTCTTCTTCCGAGTGTGCCGTTTCTTGCGCTGTCGTCTGTACTCCGAATAAGCGAAGTGTGATTCGAGCCATACTGTTCAAGGCCCGAATAAACGGATAGAAGATTTTTGTGAAGACGTAGAGCGGACGTGCGACGAGGAGCGTCAGTTTTTCCGCTTCATGAACTGCAAGTGTCTTTGGCACGAGTTCACCGATGACGACATGGACGAACGCAATCAATAAGAAGGCAATCAAAAACGACAAGAATGTCACGAGAGATGGCGATATGTTCAATTGTTCGACCAGAGTGTGGATATACGCTTCGATTTGATCGGCACCAATCCATCCAAGGCCGAGTGCAGAAAGCGTGATTCCGAACTGAGAGGCAGAAAGGGAGTCGTCGATATTCTCGATGACTTTTTTCGCGCTGATCGCTCTCTTATTTCCTTCGAGCACGAGCTGGTCGAGTCGAGCGCCACGCACTTTCACAATTGAAAATTCGGCTGCCACAAAAAAGGCAGTCAAAAAGATTAAAAGTGCAACGACGAGTAAGCTGAGTAACATGGGACTGTCCAACAATTCCCCCAAAAATCGGGGAGTCACCTCCATTGAGTATAAGATCAAACGTCTTTCAGGCGTTTCCTGAAAACGAATAGTTTGTTTCAGTATAGTTGATTTGTTTCAAATATTCAAAATGCAGCCAATCATGTTTGATGAAGAGGGGAATGCGGGAACTAAACCCGAGAAGATGAAGGAGGAATTGACATGGCAAACTATCCAGAGTTAAAAGGCAAAGTCGCGGTCATCACGGGCAGCTCGAAGGGGCTCGGTCGTGCCATCGGGGAGCGTTACGCAAAAGAAGGGATGAGCGTTGTCCTGAATTACCGCAGCAGTGAAAAAGAGATGGAAGAAGTCATCCGTGGAATCGAGACAGCTGGCGGGAAGGCTGTCGCCGTGAAAGGAGACGTCGCGGAGGAAGGACTCGCGGAGAAGATGATTGAAAAAGCCATCTCTGAGTTTGGGAAGATGGATATTTTCGTGAATAATGCCGGCGTACAAGTCGAGGCAAAAACACATGAGATGGAGTTTGATAACTGGAAGCAGATTATCGACGTCAACTTGAACGGGACGTTCCTTGGTGTTCGTGCTGCTTTAAAATACTTCGTTGAGAATGAAATCGAGGGGAACATCATCAATATGTCTTCTGTTCACGAAGTCATCCCGCGTCCGGGGTATACACATTACGCAGCCAGCAAGGGTGGCGTGAAAATGTTCACGAAATCCGTCGCGCTTGAGTATGCTCCAAACCATATTCGTGTCAATGCGATCGCACCTGGGGCAATCGATACACCAATCAACGAGGAGACGATGAGCAACCCGGAAGAGAAGAAGGGGTTAGAAGCGCTCATCCCATCCCACGTCATTGGGAAGCCGGAACAAATCGCAGCCGTTGCCGCTTGGCTCGCGTCGGATGAGTCGTCCTATGTGACGGGGACAACCATCTTTGCAGACGGTGGGCTTTCGCTTTATCCGTCATTCGGTCCAGAGAACAAAGTGCAATAAAAAAGAGGGTGCGATGATGCACTCTCTTTTCGTTTAGCTACTCATTTGATTGGTCATATCCAACTTTGGAAGGGTGACAGTGAACATAGAGCCGTTGCCGATGTTTGAGGTAGCGTGAATCGTCCCACCGTGACCTTCGGCGATTTCTTTACAGATTGCGAGACCGAGACCGGTCCCTCCAATTTTTCGACTTGCCGAATTGTCGACGCGATAAAACTTATCAAACAATTTTGGTAGCGCGGTTTGGGGAATCCCGATGCCGTGATCTTCAATTGAAATGTCAATCCAATCCGGTCGTTCACATTCGACACGGACATTGATTTCGCCACCACGAGGCGAATACTTCACAGCGTTGTGAAGTAGGTTCATGAAGAGTTGATTGAGTCGCGTCCGGTCTCCGTATACATAGACGTCTTCCGTACAATCAAACGTGATGTGATGATGTTGGCTCGAGCCTTGATGCACCGAGATCGCTTGTTCAAGAATGGCGGATAGGCGCTCTGGTTCGTTATGATACGTCTGTTGTCCAGACTCCATCCGTTGTACATCAAGCAAGTTTGAAATCAAGTCTTCAAGACGCAATGTCTCTTGATGAATCATTCCTAAATATTTTTCGGAACGTTCAGATGAAAGTTTTCGGAAACGAAGTAGTTCAGTGAATCCAATGATACTTGTGAGCGGAGTCCGGAGTTCGTGAGAGACGGTCGAAACGAGTTCGGTTTTCAGACGGTCGACTTCGGTCTCGTGCGTCACGTCACGGAAAACGAGCATCGTTCCATGGCGTGTTCCTCGCAAGTAAATCTTCTCCGCATACAATTGAATGAAGCGCTCTTCCTGATTCATCGAGAACGTGACGCTCTCTTCTTTACACTGCCCATCGAATGACCGTTCCATGAACGCGAAAAAGGCATCCTTTTGGTCGACCTGCAGTCCGAGCTCCTCAAGGCTAGCGTCTAAACGGTATAAATCGACTTCATTTCGCTGCGTAATCGGTTGATTGAATAAGACGAACAACGCTTGGTTCGCTACTTTCTCACTTGTTGCGTGTTCGACATAGATGACGGCATCGCGAATCGAGTGAAGGAGGCGCGCTGTCTTCTCACGCTCCTCTTCAATCCGATAGCGTTGTGCCGTGAGAGATGTAGCCATCTGTCGGAATGATGTTGTCAATTGCCCGACTTCATTTTTAGATTGGGCGGCCGCCGGTGTCATCGGCTGTCGTTCTCCGGCAAGGCGCTTGCTGTTTTCAATCAACTCTTGCAGTTGACCAGTTAAGCGTCTCACATATGGACGGGCGACGATAAAGAGAATGAAGAGGACACCGAGTAAAGAGAGGAGCCAAAAGGCCTGTGCCCACTTCGTATGGGTCGCAAGCTGAGCACGGAGCGCATCCTCTTCTGCGTTCAGTGAGTTCCGGTATTCCGTGAAGACGCTCTCCATATCGACGATGCTCGCACTCATATCTGCGGCACTTTTCGAATTGATTTTGAATTTACGATCTGCCGGTGGCTCTTGTTGTGGATTCACTTTCCCGAGCGTCGGCATCTTTAAGAAGGGTTCGGTTACACTACCGTCCCGTTTTCCTGCTACATAACGTTCGAGGCTCGGCATGACACGTTCTTGATATGCGTCAAAGAGCGTACGAGCATCGCTCGCGTACGTTTTTTCTTTCTCGGTCACGGCATTCTGCTCGAACCAAGTGGTCTGTTCGTCAATCAAGACTTGTTTATCTTGCACACGCTCTAACATCGCGTCGTCTCCAAGGAGGACAAAGCCGCGCATTTCATATTGCATCGACTGCCATGTCTCGAACAATTCGGTCGCATTCGTGCGCCGTTCACTGATGTTCTCGAGCGATGACGTCGTCTGTTCGATTTGGTTTTCCGTATACACATATACGGCAAGCGACGTGAGGAGGATCAGTCCGATGAATAAGTAGAAGACAAATAAAAATTGTCTCCCGATCCGCTGGTCAATCCATGACTTCATAAAGACCGTTCCTTCCTAGAATGATGAACATTCCGACTGTGACTAATATCCTACGAGTGTCGTTCTTTCATTGTACAGATTCGTTTCTTTATATGCCACAAATTGAGAAATCAAGGCAATGACCACTATTAATCATTGAATAGTAGTGGATGATGTGCTATTGTTCAATGTATAGTAGGGGGTGAGATGATGAATCCTCAATTCAAAAAAGGTGTGCTCAACCTGTGCGTGTTAGCACTCGTCGCGGAACAAGACCGCTATGGGTATGAGCTCGTTCAGGCGATCTCGGCTAAAGTGGCGATTTCAGAAGGTGCGGTCTATCCGTTGTTGCGTCGACTGACGACAGAGGGTTATTTCACAACATATTTAATGGAATCTGGAGAAGGCCCTCCACGGAAGTACTATCAGATTACGGAGCAAGGGCGAACACACTTAGCTGAACTGCGAACGGAATGGGATGTATTCACGAACGGTGTTAATGACTTAATCCGAGGGGGAGACGACAGATGAATGAAGAACAGTACTTGTCAGAGCTCGAACAGCTATTGATGGACGTGAAGGTGAAAGATCGGCTCGATATATTAAGGGATGTGTCTGAATATTTCACAAGCGGTCGATCAGAAGGAAGAAGTGACGAAGAAATGGCACGTGAGTTAGGGGAACCGAGCGTACTCGCATCGGAATTACTCGCCTCTGTCGACGTTGAAGAATCGATCTCGACACGACCAGCTGCGGTTGTCAAAAGCTCGGCGGTAGCCTTCCAAAGCGTTCTTATTCAAGTACAGAATGCGCAGGTGTTCGTCACCCCATCACGAGATGGGTACGCTTATGCAACGCTTGAAACGGAGACCGACCATGGAGTCGTGATGGATATCGTGGGGGACACCCTAGAGATACGGATTGAATCCGAACGTCGTTTTGGTCTTTCGGACCTGTTTTCATGGTTTGGGTCAAAGGCACCTGTACTTCGGGTCGAATTGCCACATCACGCCTATCATCAGATTCAGTTGAAGAATCGTCATGGTTCGAGTGATGTACAAGACCTCCAAGCGGAACGGTTACACGTGGAGAGTGAGAACGGTCGAATCGTCGCGCATCACATTCAAGCACGTCATGGTGTCTTGCGCACGTCGAACGGAAAGGTGCTCGCATCGAGTTGTCACGGTCACGATTGGGAGCTTCATTCTTCGAACGGTCGTGTCGAAGCGAAACATTCTCAGCTCGAGCGGATCAATATCCATTCCTCGAACGGTCGAATCGATGTCGATCACGTCTCGGGAACGGTCGATGCAAAAACCTCTAATGGACGGATAGAGTGTTCCGTACAAGCGATTCATGCACCGATTCGGTTAAAGTCGAGCAATGGGAAAATTGATTTGCATGTCGATGAACGTCCAGAAGATGTGACCATTCGAGCGAAGTCGCGAAACGGGAAAGTCGATGTGTTCGGGGAGCGGTCGAAAGAGTGCGTATTTGGAGACGGGTCGATTGAAGTGAAATTAACAAGCTCGAACGGGAGCATCACCGTATCAGGATAAACATAGCCCCTCCATCGATCGATGGAGGGGCTATGTTTATAAATCATGCACCAACACATAGGCGACTCGAACGGGTCCATGTACGCCGACGATGAGGTTCATCTCGATGTCGGCCGAGTTCGACGGACCAGAGATGAAATTAACACCGTTCGGGGAATGGAGACCATCTCGATCAAGTGCGGCGAGTTGTTGTGCCGTTTGCGTCATACGTGGGACAAGGACAGATTTCGGGATGATCGCGATATGGTCTTGAGGTAACAGACTGATTGTCCGTGATTTACCAGGTTTCGCATATTGGACGATTGTCGCACTTTCCGCAAATGCTGCATCCGCAATTGTGATTCCGATGTCCGCTCGAGTGGCCAGCTCTCGACTCGATTCCGGTTGTGACGAATCCCACCAGGCAAACGTCTCACTTGTTGTAGGTGCCCAAGTGGAAATTCGTGCATCGTTCTCCGCAAGAATCTTTGTTCCATCATAGCGTTCAATCAAGAGGCGGAGCGTATCATCAAGATTCGCAGATTCACATTCAACCAAATCGGTATGGATTCGGGTCGCGACCATGCGGAACGTCTCGAGCAGCTCTTCTTCACTCGCGCCTTTCAACACCGCATCTTGCGGGCGATGTGTATATTCCCGTTTTGGCGGCGTGAGCTGGACCTCACGACCGAGTTGCTTGGCGATTCGTTGTAGAAAGTCCTCACGGTTTGTGATTGTACCAGGATTCATCAAGCATTCCCCCGTTTCTTGAACCAATCTCGGACGGTCTGTTTGTTCGGTTGTGGCAAGTCTTTCGAGTCTGTCCAAGCCGGTAGCCCTTTCTCAATCTGACCCGATGTGGCAAATGGTGATGTCGCAAACGGTGCGACATGTTCCGCTGCTTCGAATAAGAATGGACTCGAAGCGGTGACGGCAAATCCTTTCATCGCAATCCGCTCTACGAAAGGTGATTGCTTTTTCTCCTCTACGATGACGCGTCGATGTTCAATCAACAGCTCGTGCAGCGGAATCTTTACAGGGCACGCCTCTGTACAGGCGCCACAGAGACTCGACGCATAGGGGAGTTCCTTATAGTTCTCGTATCCATCAAGGAGCGGAGCCAAGACGGCACCAATCGGACCTGGATAGATCGACCCGTACGCATGACCACCGATATGGCGATAGACGGGACAGACGTTGATACAGGCCGCGCAGCGGATGCATTGCAAGACCGATTGGAACTGTGTCCCGAGAATACCAGAACGCTTGTTGTCGACGATGACAAGGTGGAACTCTTCTGGTCCATCGACTTCACCGACTGCGCGCGTCCCGGCGAACGTCGTGATGTATGACGTGAGTCGCTGACCGACTGCGCTTCGACAAAGCATATTGACGAGTACCTCGAACTCTTCATAAGACGGGACGACGCGTTCCATGCCCATGACAGAGATGACCGTGTCAGGAAGTGACGTCACCATGCGTCCGTTTCCTTCATTGGTCACAAGCCCGACGGCTCCACTCTCTGCGATGGCAAAATTACAGCCGGTGATGCCGACTTCTGCCTTCAAAAAGTCTTTCCGTAGTTCTTGTCGTGCATAGCGTCCAAGTTCAGTCGGATCGTTCGACCCGCTGTAGCCGTGGGCAGTGAACGTCTCATGCACAGCGTCGCGGTCTTTATGCAGGGCCGGGGCTACTATGTGAGACGGTGGATCTTCGTCGAGTTGTAAAATCCATTCACCGAGATCGGATTCGACGACAGTACACCCTTCTTCTTGAAGTGCCTTGTTCAACCCAATTTCTTCTGTGACCATCGATTTTGATTTCACGACATGTTTGGCTTGTTTCGACCGAACGACTTCTCGAATGTAGCGGTTCGCTTCTTCTGGTGTCTCCGCGAAAAAGACGCTTCCGCCGCGTTTGGAGACATTCTCGCTCAATTGATATAAGTAATAGTCTAGGTGTTCTAGCACATGTTGACGAATCTCTTCCGAGTGGTCACGGAACGCTTCCCATTCCCCAAGTTCACCCGCGGCATTCAACCGGCCATCTCGTAGTCGGTTTTGAGCCGAACTGACGGCCTGCCTCATGAACGCATCTTCGATTCCATCTTTTCGCCGATCTTGAAACTTCTCATCTAAGCGAATCCCCATGCTCATGCTTGCTTCACTCCTTCGTTTAAGACTTCAGCAATATGCATCACTTTAATCGGATGTCCTTGTTTATGAAGACGTCCGCCGATATTCATCAAACATGAAGCATCCGCTCCGATCAAAACTTCTGCGCCTGACTGTAAGATTGAATCGACTTTTTCATCTACCATTTGTACCGACACGTCTGGCATCTTGACGGAGAACGTCCCGCCGAACCCACAACAGTTATGTACGTTCGCGAGGGGAACCATCGTCAGTCCATCGACGTTTCCGAGCAACTTACCGGGAGCCGCTTCGATTCCGAGGAGGCGAGTCATATGACAAGACGCGTGATAGGTCGCTTTGGCGGGAAACTTGGCACCGACATCTGTGACTTCGAGCACATCGACGATGAACTGCGTCAGTTCGAACGTTTTGGCGGCGTGCGCTTCAGCGCGAGGACCCCATACTGGATCATCTTGGAACAAATGAGGGTAGTCGCGCATCATCATAACACACGACCCCGATGGTCCGACGATATATTCTGCATCTGCTTGTTCAAACGTTTCAATCATGTGCTTGGCAACCTTTTTCGTCTCCTCATGATAGCCGCTGTTGTAGGCAGGCTGCCCACAGCATGTCTGCTCAAAGGGGAACGTCACCTCGCACCCTAAATGTTCGAGTAGTTCGACTGTCGCTTGTCCGACGGATGGAAACAACGTATCAGATAAACAAGTGACGAATAAAGCTACATTCGGCATAGCCATTCCTTCTTTCTTCTGATGATAGCGATTTCAACGTCATTATTTCATAAAGCGTAGGAAAGTGACAGAAAAATGGGGAGAAAAACTGATTTATTTGTAAAATCCTGTCTAATTGATAATATATCTCACTGAACAGATATTCATCTCTTCTCTGATATAAAACAGCTAAGGAGAACGTATAACAGAAAAAGATCCTCGTCATAGGACAAGGATCTTGTATCAAATTTATAGGAAGAACATTTCCAAGATGAAGAGTGCACCGAACAAGTAGATGAGCGGATGAACCGTCTCTTTGTTCATCGCTTTGAAGATTGGATACAGGATGAACCCGAAGGCGATGCCGCGTTCGATGCTTCCTGACAAAGGCATGATCAAAATCGTCATGAAAGCCGGGAAGTATTCGCTAAAGTCGCTCCAGTCGATGTACCGAACATTCGTCAACATGAGTGCACCGACGATAATCAAGGCGGGAGCTGTGATTGCCGCTACGCCTGAAATGGCGCCGATAAGTGGGCTGAAGAAGAGTGTCAATCCGAATAAACCAGCGACGACGGCCGTCGTAAGACCTGTACGTCCACCTTGCGCGACACCGGCAGCAGACTCGATGTATGCCGTAGACGGGCTCGTTCCGACGAGTGATCCACCCATTGTGGCAAGTGAATCTGCAAAGAGTGCACGGTGACCATTCTCAATTGTTCCATCTTCTTTTAAGAGACCTGCCTGTTTTCCAACACCGACAAGCGTACCTGTCGTATCAAAAAGCGTGACGAGGAAGAACGAGAGGACAGCACCAAACAAACCGTATTGAATGACATCACTAAATGCCGTCACGGGGTTGACCATGAGTCCTTCCGGAAGTGTTGGCATCGCCGTGACACCATCGATTGTTAAGATATCCATGAAGTATGCTGCGATCCCCGTGAGTACCATCCCGATGAGTAAAGAACCGGGTACGTTTCGTGAAAAGAGGAGTGCCGAGACGATCAAACCACCGAGTACAAGTAGTACTTCTGGAGAAGACACGTCACCGAGACGTACCAAGTTCGCTTCATCAGCAACAATTAAGCCTGATAATTTTAATCCGAGTGAAGCGATGAAAAGACCGATCCCGGTCGTGATGGCATGCTTCAACGAAGTTGGAATCGCTTGAATCAACTTCGTCCGAATTGGAGAGAGCGACAAAATCAAGAAGAAGACGGACGAGACGAAGACAACACCGAGCGCGGCAGACGGCGCAATCTGTTCTTGGGCGACGAGCGTGTAAGCAAAAAATGCGTTGAGCCCCATTCCTGGCGCCACAGCGATTGGTAAGTTCGCATAAAACGCCATCAAGCCAGTCCCGATGAGGATGGCAATGATTGTCGCCGTGAAAGCTTGTGCGAATGGAATCCCAGCATCAGATAGAATCGCCGGGTTGACGACAGAGATGTACGCCATCGTCACGAACGTTGTGATTCCAGCAGTCACTTCTTGTTTAACATTCGTTCCATGTTGTTTTAATTGAAAGATATTCATCGATAAAACTCCTTATTTCGGTATATTTCCGAACATTAATTGAAAAAAATGATTAAATTAACGTTATCAACTTGATGACTATACAAAAATGTTTGATTCACGTCAATTGTTTTACGTGAAAAACATAAAAAATGAGGAACAATAGTAAAAAATGTTCGGAAATAAACTTTTTTTAAAAAGAAGCTTGCTCTGAAACGCGTTTCAGAAGATACGGTATAGACAAAGGGAGGGGAACCGATATGAAACCGACAACGTGGAAGGCATGGTGCAGTGGAATCGTATACGAGCTCGTCATCAATCAGTTGTATACACCGTTTGGGAAAATGTTGTGTACTCGTTTCCGTGAAGAGTTTCTTCACTTGCCGTTAGAAGAGCGCTTCCGTCTCGTTCAGGCGATCCGTTGTCAAGTCGTCGAAAGAGGTGACAGTCAGCAAGCAGAGTGGGTACACTATATGCAAAGACTGACAAGTTGAGGTGAGATGAATGGCAAACATTCGAGATATCGCAAAGCACGCTGACGTTTCGGTGACGACGGTCTCACGCGTCCTGAACGAACATCCGTACGTATCGAAAGAAAAACGGACCCGTGTTCATGAAGCGATGAAAGAGCTCGGGTATTTGCGGAATCAACAGGCGTTAACGTTGTCGACAGGGAAGACGCAACGAATTGTCGTGATCCTACCTTATATGGATCACCCGTATTACGGTTTCTTCGTCAATGGGCTCGCCAAGGCGGCGCTCGAGCACGATTATCGCCTCGTCATGTGGCAGACGGAGTATAAATTGAGCGAGGAACGACAAGCACTCGATTTATTGAAGCACCGTGAAGTCGATGGGGCGATCGTCTTGTCTCATGAGATGTCCTTTAAGGAAATGGAGACATATCGCGCTTATGGACCGATCGCTGTGGCGACCGTCGGTGCACCGGAGACGATTTCGTCAATCCATGTCGATCATTACGCGTCGTTCGTATCAGGTATTCATGTCTTGAAGGAACATGGATATGAAGAGATTGGAATCATTTTGTCAAGAAGCCATAGTCCAAGCTCCCTTGCGCGTCAGCAAGCCTATTTCGATGAAGTAGCGCATGCGCGTCAGCAATGGATTTGGACCGGCTATTTGACGAGTGAGGACGGTATTCGGTTAGCTGAAGCGTTCCTCTCTCAAAAAGAGCGTCCTCGAGCGCTCTTTTTCTCGTCTGATTATGTCGCCCTCGGATTTTTAGGAGAGATGCAACGGCGAGACATCAAGATTCCTCAGGAAGTCGCCATGCTAGGCTTTGACGGACATCCGATCGGTCATGCATTCGGACTGTCGACGATGCTCTCACCGAATGAAGAAATCGGGCGACGCTTATTTGAAACGACGCTCGCTGAGATGAACGGTGCGCAACCGGAAACGCATGGCATGACGGTGAGCTATCAAGTTGGCACAACACTTTAGGCAACTTCCTCGCTCGACTCTTTTGAAACGTTTAGAATGAAAGGAGTAGTCGAGAGGAGGAGATGTTATGAAGATTCAAGTAACAGAAGAAGCGCTCCAATGGTTCAAACAAGAGATGGAAGTTGAAGCAGGTCAAACGGTTCGTTTGTTTGCAAAATATGGGGGTTCGACAGACTTGACGCACGGTTTTTCTGTCGGGGTCATCACAGAAGATGTGAACAATGCTGCTGTTGAGACAGAGGCAGATGGGATTCGCTTCGTTGTGGCAGAACAAGACGAATGGTTATTCCAAGGACAAGACGTGAAGGTCGAGCTCCGCGGTGAAGAAATCGTCTTCGTACAGGCCTGACGTTTCAGTTTGTTTACGTTTGATGAAATGTCGTTTGACGAAATCGAGCTAGGGGAACAGATTACGACAAGTCGGATTTTCGAAAGGATGACACGATATGTCAGACAAAGAAAAGCGTGAACAAGAAGAAAAAGAAAAGTTGAAGCGAGATCAGCCGGACATCTCCCATGAAGAAGATTCAAAAGGAGATCATTCCGACCTCGAAGAGACAGATGAAGATGAACAAGCATAAGAGCCGAGACACGGCTCTTTTTGTTTGGGAATTGAAAGAAATGCCGTGGGCGTTATAATGGATAAGGGAAAACTATTTAGTGAGGAGAATGAGACATGAGTACAGTACTAGTCTTTGGACATAAAAATCCAGATACCGACACAATCACGTCAGCGCTCGCCTATGCCGAGTTGAAAAAGAAATTAGGGATGGACGCAGAAGCGGTTCGTCTCGGTGAAGTGAACGGTGAAACACAATATGCGCTCGATCACTTCCGTGTGAAAGCACCACGCTTGATTGAAAGTGTGAAAGGTGAGGCGGAAGAAGTCATCTTGGTCGACCATAACGAGTTCCAGCAAAGTGCGGATGGAATTGAAGATGTGCGAATCCTTGAAGTCATCGACCACCACCGTATCGCAAACTTCCAAACGGCAGACCCGCTCTACTATCGTGCGGAGCCAGTCGGGTGTACGGCAACGATTTTGTTGAAGTTGTATAAAGAGCATGGTGTCGAAATTGCTGCGGATATGGCCGGCTTGATGCTGTCAGCCATCATCTCGGATTCGCTTCTCTTCAAATCACCGACATGCACAGATGAAGACATCACAGCAGCGAAAGAACTTGCGGAGATCGCTGGCGTCGATGCGGAAGCATACGGACTTGAGATGCTCAAAGCGGGTGCGGACCTTAGCCAAAAAACGATTGAAGAGCTCATCTCACTCGATGCGAAAGAATTCGCGATGGGCGACTATCGTGTCGAAATCGCACAAGTGAACACGGTCGATGCGAACGATGTCTTGAACCGGAAAGCGGAAGTCGAAGCCGCAATCGCCAAAACGGTTGCAGCGAAAAACTTGGACTTGTTCGTATTCGCCATCACGAATATTTTGACGAACGATTCGGAAGCCATCGTTGTCGGACCAAAACCAGAACTCTTCGAACAAGCGTTCAACGTGACGCTCCAAAACGGATTGGCGACACTTCCTGGCGTCGTCTCGCGTAAGAAGCAAATCGTGCCATTCTTAACTGAAGCGGCAACAAAATAAAAACTCGAAGCCATGGCCTCGAGCGGGACTGCAGACGTTAATACGTCTGCAGTTTTAATTTTGATTGAGAAGAGTCTTTTTCAAATAGTATTGCTGATGATTGGCTGTCGGATGGTGCTCAATCACTCCAAAAATTTCATACCCGAGCTTGGTATAAAAATCAGGTGCCTGAAAACTGAACGTATCGAGTTGAATGAGACGGCACCGATGCTCGATGGCCAATTGTTCGATACGCGTCATCAATTGCGTGCCATATCCTTTTCCTCGAAGCTGTTCATCCACCCATAAGAAATGAATGTGCATCGTGTACCAAAACACCGTTCCGGTAACGCCCCCGACAATCTGATTGAAGTCATCTCGAACGATGAAACTCACATGCTCGACGGGGTGCTTCACCTCATCGGGTAATTGCGATGCGTTATATTCAATCAGGCGCTGTCGAATATAGTCGCTGTCTTCCTGATCCCACTGTTGAACGATTTTCATCTACTCACCCTTCCTTCATCAAGATCCTGTACTTGCGAATGCACGCAGCCCATACAACCAAAACCGATAGGCGATGACGAGTGAGAGCATAGCGACGAGCGGGGTCGCCAATGCAAACATGGTGAACCCACGTCCTTCAAAGAAATACATCGCCGGATAAAATGCCGTGAAGCCAAATGGAATGATATACGTTAAGACGAACATGATGACTTTCGAATAGATGGTCATCGGATAGCGTGCAAAATCACTCAAGCTGAAGACAGCGAATACGACCGGTAGACTATCAATCATCCAAAACGAGAATGTCGCAAAGAATAGGTTCACCGCGATATAAATCATTCCGCTCGCGAGAACCATGACGAGTAGGACTAGAATATCCATCATACTCCATGTCATTCCTAGCTCATTCGAGGCGAGCCAGAGCACACTCCCACCAATCAAGAGTTGACCAAACCCATCTTGTTGAACCCGTTCGGCGACGATTTGGAACAACGGGTTTACGGGACGCATTAGAATGCGGTCCAAGTTCCCCGTACGAATATATTGCCAGCCAATCGTCCAAAGGTTATCAAAAAAGATATGATGAACAGCCCGGCCTAAAAACGCGATTCCGTAAATGAATAAAATCTCATAAAATCCCCATCCGTTCAGCGACTCGATATGTCGAAAGACGATGGATAAAAAGAAGAGGGCGGCAAATTGTTGACCGAAGACTGACAAGACGCCAATCAAGAAATCCATTCGATATTCCATCATTACTTTGAAATGATTTTTGGCATAGAGCCAATATAGTTTCGCGTATCGTTTCATCCACCAAACACCGTCACTTTCCGAACCGCATATGCGAATAAGAGTCGTACAAATAGAAAGAATGCCCCGACCCATGCGAGTTGAATCAGAATCGACGGCCATATACCAGATGCTTGGATGTCACCTGTATAGATGGCGACAGGTACATAGACAAGAGAAGCGAACGGTAAATATAAGCTGATCGTCTGGAACCAGTCAGGAAAGAGTGTCAGCGGAATGATTGCCCCGGACATAATCGTAATGACCGCCTCCTGTAAGACAGAAAGTCCCCATACGTTCACCGTATAAAAGGAAAGCACACCGACGAGTAAATCGATCAGTGTCGCAAGAAGGATTGCGAGTACGACGCTGATCGAGAAGGCGAACGCACTCTCAAGTGAGGTCGGTGGGTCAACCCCGATAAACAGCATGGCGATAACGAGAAGTGGTAGCGTCGACCGAAAAAAGGTCGACGTTTTTGTCCCGATATCTTGCGCGAGTAACTTATCCAGTAAATGATACGGTCGAAGCAGTTCGACGGCGACTCCGCCATGTTTAATGAGATGCGCGAGTTCGCGTCCGGCCCCTCCTCGGAATTGATCGAGCATCGTCGCGAGGACCGCATACGTCAACATCATCGAGAGCGAGATACCTGACACGTCAGTTTTATTCTCATAGACGGCCTGCCAAAAGAAATATAAGATGAACAGTCGCATCGTCACCGAGAACATACTCGCCCAGTACCAGGCTGTGTAAGCCATATCGACTTTGATTTGCGAGGAGGCGAGCGCTACATATTTTTTAAGCCTCATGCACTCACCTCTGGCTGATACAGATTTCGAATCAATGTCTCCATTTTTGGCACGACAACGGATAAATCTTTCACTTGATTGCAGTTCACGATTTCACGGATCAGTTGTCCACTTGAAATCTCATGATGGTTGAATGCTAATTGAATCGTATCTGTTTCTTGATCAGAGGTGAGTTCCGTGACGAGTCCTGTCACCGACGGCGGGACGGTGAATGATGTCCCTTCGTCGAGTGTGATTTCAAGGGTGCGTTCATTGTTGAACGTCTGTTTGAGCGTTTCGATACGATCGTCATAAATGATGCGTCCCTCGTCTAGAACGATGACCCGGTCACAGACTTCCTCGATATCCTGCATGTCGTGCGTCGTCAAAATGACTGTTGTCCCCCAGGCATCGCTGATTTCGCGAATAAACGCCCGAATCGTCTCTTTGATGTCAATATCGAGACCAATCGTCGGCTCATCCAAATACACGACACGAGGTCGGTGTAAGAAGGCGGCTGCGAGCTCACAACGCATTTTTTGTCCTAGTGATAATTGGCGGACTGGCACATCGAGAAGCGGTTCAAGTTGGAGGCGTGCAATGAACCAAGCGACGGTCTCCGCGAACTCTGCGCGCGGCACTTCATAGATTTCTCGAAGCAGGTCGAACGACTCACGGACGGGAATATCCCAAAACAATTGGGTTCGTTGGCCGAAGACCGCCCCGATTTGTCGAGCATTTTGAATCCGGTCCTCATGCGGATCGATTCCAAAGATGCGGACGGAACCGGCATCGGGACGAAGGACACCGGCGAGCATTTTGATGGTTGTCGATTTTCCGGCACCGTTAAAGCCGATATATCCAACGCGTTCGCCTGGAGCGATAGACAAGTCAATTCCTTTCACGGCTTCTTTGGTGCGATACTTTCTTGAAAACAAAGCTTTGATGGCGCCTTTTAATCCGGCATCTCGTTCTAAAATTTGATAGTGTTTCACAAGGTCGCGGACCTCGATAGCTGACTGTGACATACGTTCCTCCTTAATCGTGCAAGCGTTTTCCTTCATCAGAATAGCATGTGAATATGGGATTTCCTACCTGTACAAAAAAAGACCGAACATTAAAGTCCGATCTTAGGATGATTTTGTTTGTCTTCCGTATGTTCCGAGACGCCATATTTTCTCAAACGGTCCGTAACGGTGATTCTTCAGCCACCACATCGAGAAGAACGATTGCACAATCAAAATGGCGATGCTGAGGAATAGGCCTTCGGTTAAGGAGAGACTTCCGTATGCGCCAAGAGCAATCACCGGAATGACGACAATCAGCGTATGCGTCAAATAGTTCGTAAGTGCCATCCGTCCGAGCGCTTGAAGCGGTGCGAACGTGCGACCTTTTCGAACGGCGATGGTGAACAGGCAGATGTACGTTGTAGCGAGTAGTTTTCCGGAGACGAGAACGGCCGCAGCGTTCGTCGCCGAATATTCGGCACCGCTACCGTAGTGATGCCAAATAATGACTGCGAAGAACGGTAGGGCGGTTACCGTACAGATGATAGCTGTCTGCGTCATTCCTTGGATGCTCCAAGTGAGGAGTTTCCGTTCCCGTCCGATATAAAGGCCGAACAAGAACAGACTTAGAATTTCAACCCCGACAAAAAATGAGTTTTGGAACATGTCAAAAATCTCTTCATCTAGGCGATAGTCGAACCATGGGCCGAATCCAGAATTGAAGACGGCCGGGAAAGGATCCCCATTAAACCTAAATCCGAGCGACAATTCTAAGTACATGGATGACACATAGAACAGTAAAAAGCTCCCAATCAATAAACTCCATGCCCACGTCAAAATCGCACGGTTACTCAATCCGTAAAAGAGAGGAAGCAATAAGCCCCACATGGCATACGTATGGAGAATATCCCCTGACCAAATCGCCAGGTGTGCCAGACCGAACAAGAAGAGAATCAAAATCCGGCGTATGTAACGACTGACCGATTCGCCTCGGGCGTATGAGCGCTCGAGGAAAATCGAAAAGCCGATCCCAAATAGGAGGGAGAAAATCGTATAAAACTTCGTCTGCACGAACAAGTCGAAGAGGGTGCGAACGAACAGGTCGCTCCCGTAATAGTCGGGACGACCGGACATCCAGTCGCTCCCGAGCATACTCGGGATATTGACGAGGAAAATGCCGCAGAGGGCAAACCCTCGGATAATGTCATACAAGATAATCCGTTCATTCGTTTGAATTGGGCCAGCCATACGACACGTCCTTTACTGAATTAGAATACTTTCGTCGTCCACGACTCACAGTTCCAGACATCTGTGACGATATCCTCATAGAATTCTGGTTCGTGACTGATGAGGAGGACACTTCCTTTATACTCTTTCAACGCCCGCTTCAACTCTTCCTTCGCGTCGACGTCCAAGTGGTTCGTTGGCTCATCGAGTAAGAGCAAGTTCGTTTCGTTGTTTAAGAGTTTACAAAGACGTACTTTCGCCTTTTCCCCACCACTGAGGACAGAGATTTTACTTTCAATGTGCTTCGTCATGAGACCGCATTTCGCGAGCATCGCGCGCACCTGCTGTTGGTTGAGTGACGGGAACTCACTCCAAATCTCTTCGATACACGTGTTGTTGCTTGATGCTGCTTCCTGTTCGAAGTACCCCATTTCGAGGAACTCACCACGTTCGACTGTCCCTTCAAGCGGGTTGATCAAGCCGAGCAAACTCTTCAAGAGCGTCGTCTTCCCGATTCCGTTCGCTCCGACGAGGGCAATCTTTTGACCGCGCTCCATCTGAAGGTCGAGCGGACGTGAGAGTGGCTCATCGTATCCGATGACGAGACCTTTCGCATCAAAGATGAGGCGTCCCGATGTACGTGCCTGCAAGAAGCGGAATTCTGGTTTCGGACGTTCCGCGCTCAATTCGATGACATCCATCTTATCGAGTTTCTTCTGACGTGACATTGCCATATTTCGTGTCGACACACGGGCCTTGTTTCGTGCAACGAAGTCTTTCAAATCCGCGATCTCGGCCTGTTGACGCTTGTAGGCGGCCTCAAGTTGCGAACGCTTCATCTCGTACACTTCCATGAACTTGTCATAGTCCCCGACGTAGCGGTTCAACTCTTGGTTTTCCATATGGTAGACCAAGTTGATGACACTATTTAAGAACGGGATATCGTGGGAGATCAAGATGAAGGCATTGTCATAGTTTTGAAGATAGCGTTTCAACCACTCGATATGCACTTCATCCAAATAGTTGGTCGGCTCATCGAGGAGCAAGATATCTGGCTTCTCTAAAAGTAATTTTGCGAGCAATACTTTCGTACGCTGTCCACCTGACAAGTCCGTGACGTCACGGTCGAGACCAACGTCTAAAATACCGAGACCGCGTGCGACTTCTTCTACTTTCGCATCGATGATATAAAAGTCGTTCGAGTCGAGCGTTTCTTGAAGCTCACCGACCTCTGCGAGCATGTCTTCCATCTGTTCCGGTGTCGCGTCGCCCATCTCCATGTAGAGTTCGCCGATGCGCGTCTCCATGTCAATCAGGTATTGGAAGGCACCTTTCAAGACGTCCCGAATCGTCATTCCACGTTCGAGCACCGCGTGTTGATCGAGGTAACCGACACGGACGTTTTTCGCCCATTCGATTTTCCCTTCATCCGGTTGCAGCTTGCGCGTGATGATGTTCATGAACGTCGATTTTCCTTCACCGTTCGCTCCAACGAGACCGATATGCTCCCCTTTTAAGAGGCGGAAAGAGACATCGTTCAAAATAGCGCGGTCACCAAAGCCGTGGCTCAAGTTTTGTACCGTTAATATACTCATAATTCGTTTTCGTTCCTTTCAAAGTAAACTACCCGATATTGTAGCATGAATTGGATCAAATTAGTACGCCAGTCCGACCGACTCTCGTACGTGTTCCTGTTCTTCAATCGTATGAAGCATGAACTGGGCGACGTCTGCCCGTGAGATGTGCTTCCCGTTCTCTGGCACTTCATCGATGGCCGTGCGATATGTCGAGGTGCGAGGACCGTCCGTCAATTGCATCGGTCGTACAATCGTATAATCGAATGACGAATTTCGCCATAAGTCCACGGCTGCCCGATGATCACGGAGCGGTTTCCGGAGCATGAACGTAATGGCTTTCCCCGCAAGGCCCGGAATCTCATTGTCAATCCCCGCTGAAGCGAGATAGATGATACGTGAAACCTTGTTTGCCTTCATCGCAGGGACGAGCTTGTCCGTGACACTCGCTAAAAAGTCCGGGTCGCTCAAATCCGTTCCGAGACAACTGACGACCGCATCGTGACCATGCATCGCTTCCGTCAATGCGTCGACATCATATAAGTCGCCTTCAATGATTTCGAGTTGTGGCGTCCGGATCAACTTTTTCTGTTCACGGACGAACGCGGTGACATCATGACCGTGCTCGATGGCTTGATCGATGAATTGATGTCCGGTCCGACCGGTTGCGCCTAATACGAATAACTTCATAAGGGCAGGGCTCCTCTCTCATATCCAATATTTACAGTATACAGCAGTTTCAGAAAAATCGAACATTTCACCGTTTGATTCCAACCTATTGCATTTCTCGTCAGCTCGTCTACAATAAGGTCTATCTTATATAAATAGATTCGCACTCGTATATCAGCGGAAATATGGTCCGCAAGTCTCTACCGAACTACCGTAAATGGTTCGACTACGGGTGGCGCTTGTCGTATGCTATCGTTGATTTCCATGCGGTTCGTTGCCTCCCGATGAGGGGTGACGAATCGCATTTTTTATTGGAGGGAAAACAATGAAGCAGTTAGAAGACAAAATCCGTGAAGAAGGTCGGGCCCTTTCCGACCAAGTGTTGAAAGTCGACGCTTTCTTGAATCATCAGGTCGACCCGGTACTCATGAAAGGCATCGGTAAAGAATTTGCAGAACGTTTCAAAGACGCCAACATCGACCGCATCGTTACACTGGAATCGAGTGGGATTGCGCCGGCGATGATGACGGCGCTTGAGATGGGCATCCCGTTCGTATTTGCGCGTAAACGAAAATCGCTGACACTCCAAGACGACCTCGTGGAAGCGGACGTTTATTCGTTCACAAAACAAGAGACGAACCGCATCAGCTTGAGCCGACGCTTCGTCTTACCAGGCGAACGTGTTCTTGTCATCGATGACTTCCTCGCGAATGGGGAAGCGGCACTCGGACTGACACAACTCGTGGAAGCGGCAGGTGCAGAGGTCGCGGGCGTTGGGATTGTCATCGAAAAGTCATTCCAACCAGGGCGCGATAAATTGATCGAGCGTGGCTATCGCGTCGAATCGTTGGCACGCATTGCGAAATTAGAGAAAGACCATATCTCGTTCGTGGAGGTCGTTCGATGAATACGTTCAAGACAGCTAGTCTAGGATTCCAGCATCTACTCGCGATGTACACGGGAGCGGCAATCGTCCCACTCATCGTCGGTGGTGCCATCGGGCTTGGTCCGACCGAGCTCGCCTATCTCGTCGCAATTGATTTATTCATGTGTGGGGTGGCGACGCTACTACAAGTATGGACGACACGCTTCACTGGTGTCGGATTACCGGTCGTCCTCGGATGTACGTTCACTGCGGTCGGTCCGATGATCGCCATCGGAAGCGCGAACGGGATCACTGCCATTTATGGCGCGTTGATTGCGAGCGGGCTCATTGTCATCCTCATTTCTGGATTTGTCGGGAAACTCGCGCGCTTCTTCCCGCCGGTCGTACTCGGTTCGGTCGTGACGATCATCGGTCTCTCGCTGATTCCGGTCGCCGTCAATGACATCGGTGGCGGGATGCCCGGTGAACCAGGGTTCGCATCGATGCAGAATCTCGGATTAGGTGGTTTAACGATTCTACTCATTCTCGTCTTGAACCGTGTCGGGACCGTCTTCACGCGTGCTGCTGCCGTCCTCTTTGCCGTATTGGTTGGGACAGGGGTAGCCGCTTCGCTCGGTCTCGTCGATTTCAGTCCTGTTCGTGAAGCAGGATGGTTCCAAATGGTCCAGCCGTTCTACTTCGGGATGCCGACATTCGACCTGTCTGCCATCCTCGTCATGACGCTCGTCGCCATCATCTCGATGATTGAATCGACAGGGGTGTTCTTGGCGCTCAGCGATATCACGAAACAACCAATCGGTGCGAAAGAATTGACGAAAGGGTATCGTGCGGAAGGCGTCGCAACGATTCTCGGAGGGATTTTCAACAGTTTCCCGTACACGACGTTCAGTCAAAACGTTGGACTCGTTCAATTGTCAGGTGTGAAATCGCGTCGCGTCATCTTTTGGACAGGCGGATTGCTCATCTTGCTCGGATTCCTCCCGAAAGTCGCTACGTTCACGACATTGATTCCGAAGCCTGTGCTTGGGGGAGCGATGCTCGTCATGTTCGGAACGGTCGCTGCTTCTGGCATTCGTATCCTCAGTCAAGTTGACTTTTCGAAAAACGAGAACTTGATTACCATTGCGCTCTCAATCGGTGTTGGGCTCGGTATTACCGCCAATCCAGCCATCGTCGCAAACATGCCGGAGTGGCTGCAGTTGTTCACGGACAGTGCTATCGTGGCAGGGTCATTCACGGCGCTCGCATTGAACGGATTTTTCCGTATGATGGACCGATTCCGTCCCGGGACAATCATTGCCGAGGAACGGCAAGTCAGCTAGACTGAAGGAAATAATAGTCTAGGAGGAGTCACGAATGGGGAAAACTGCACTTGTTGTAGGCGCGACTGGCTTGATTGGCCGCGAATTAGTTGAACAGTTGTTAGAGAGTGACCGTTATGATGCGGTCTGTATCGTTGTCCGTCGCTCGAAGCGTTGGAGTCATCCGAAGTTACATGAGGTCGTCGGTTTCGAGGAGATGGATTCATCCCTTCCACAGATCGACGACGTGTACTGTGCACTCGGCACAACGATTGCGGTAGCCGGCTCGCAAGAAGCGTTCAAACAAGTTGATTTAGAATTACCACTTGAAGTCGCCCGTGTCGCCAAGGCACATGGTGCGACTCGTTATGCGGTCGTATCGGCACAAGGCGCATCGTTGCGTTCGACTTTCTTTTACAACCGTGTGAAAGGGGAGCTTGAGAACGCATTACGTATTTTCAACTTCCATCACTTGATTATCGCGCGTCCTTCTCTGTTACTCGGAGAGCGTGATTCATTCCGCTTCGGGGAGAAAGCGGCCGAGGTCATCAGTCGACCGTTCCAGTCAATCTTGCTTGAGAAGACACCTGAAGTCGCACCGATTCAAGCGTTGCATGTCGCTCGTGCCTTGATTATGGCCTCTGAAGAAGGCGAAGGAATCGAAGTGTTGACGTCAGGGATGATGCAGAGGATGAGCCGATGAATCCATTGACAAAAAAGCGAACCAAAGCAGTCATGATTGACAGTGTCATTGCAGGTCTTGTCAGCGTGGGCGTAGAACAGCTCGTGCGAAAGAAAGTAAAGAGCGAGTTTGTGCATGCGGTTATCACACCGACACTACTGACATATGCCATGGAAGCCTGGCAAATGAGTCGAGGTGGACAAACAATCGGTTATAAACTGATGGGGCTTGAATTGAAAAACGATGACGAAACGCCTGTCACGGCAAAACAAGCGCTACAACGCGCCCTGCATCGTGATACTTCGTCAGTCGTTCGTTATTGGAAAGACCGTGCGCATTTCGAACAAGAAGAAGGCGCTGTTTTACCGCACGATGCCCGTTACCATATGCATGTACGTGAAAAGAACTGACCGATATGGCCAGTTCTTTTTTCAATCCTTGATTTTACTTAAGATGGCAGTCGTTAAGGCGACAATCGTCCCAAGGACGAGTCCGTTAGAGAAGACGGTCGCAAGAAGCGGTGGTAATTCATTCATTGAACCGGGTGGCAGAAGCATCGCCCCGGCACCGATGACGAGCGGGAGTCCGACCGTGAGAGATGCCGTGGACTGCTTCAATTCAAAGGCGGCCTCATTGATTCCGATGATGATCATCGTTGCAATGAGCGGTGTCACGATTGCATAACCGACAGCGGCCGGGATGCTCGCAATCAACGAGACGAATGGACCGATGAGTGCTAACGCCATCATGAGGGCGTGGGCAATCAAATGCGGGGCTCGCTGGACGCTCTCCGTCGAAGAGAGAAAACCAGCTGTCCCGGAGATGGCGACAGGACCCGGTGTACCGAACAGACCGGCCACGATTTGACTGACGCCACTGGCGACACCCGATGCGGGAACGTTCCCTTTGATTTCTCGTTTTTCGCGAGAACTGACGATGCGCTCAATCAACTTGATGTTCGCAAGGACGTTCGTCATGAGAAGCAAGGTGATGACGAAAGCCGTTGGCAACAAGTTCCAATCCCACACCCAATTTCCGAACGGAAGAAGTTCCGGTACGAGGAAGAAGGATTCTGAACGAACGATTGGATTTCCAAGGTCGAGTAAATGGAATAAGCCGAACCCGACGAATAGTGTCATGACGAGCCCATATTGTTTAAAGCGACTTTGCTCGAGCGTGAGTGCGAACAAGACAAGACCTGCCGTCGCCACTGCCTGAACGACGTTGATTCCGTCTTCCGTCACCCCAAAGCCACCTTTAATGACGGCCCCTGATAATTGAAGGACGAGCAAAATCATATAGACGCCGAGCACTTGCGGTGTAAACAGGGCGAGCATGCGTCTTAAGATACCAGTGACGGTCAACAACACACCAAGGATTCCACTCAAAAACAGCATGAATCCGAGTGCTTGCAAGGTCTCTTGCTGACTTCCGTATAGGGCGGGACCGATGGAGGCGTATAAAGTGAAGACACCCCACCAAATGCCGGCAGGTCCTTCGAGTATCGGGAGGCGATGGCCGAGCAACGTTTGGATGATGCTGAAGAGTGCGAAGATGAAGAGTGAGCGGGAGATGAAGGTCATCGTCTCATCTGGCGACAGTTCAAACAAGGCGGCGATGGAGAGTGGTGGTACAATATTTGTAGCTAAAATAAAAATAAACCACTGAATCGTCGTGGTTACATTACTTCTGGTCATGGTGTCCCCCTGATCATGCTTTTTCTTATTAGTGTAACGTTATGATGAAGTGGATGCAAACGGAGGCTATATAATGAAGAAATTCTTCAAGTGGGCCGCACTCTCAATCGTAGGATTGCTTGTTGTCGCGGTAGCAGGCTTTTTGATTTGGACGCAGTTCACGTACGGACCGACCGATGAAGCGACACAGTATGCGGAAGAGGGGAAAGTGGTCGACAACCGTCTCGAGTTCGGAGATACGACGAGCGAGATCGGCATCATTCTTTATCCAGGAGCAAAAGTGGAGAAAGAGGCGTATGCGTATTACGGAACACGTTTAGCCGAGGAAGGGTATTTCGTCGCCATTCCGTCGCTTCGTCTCAACTTAGGCATTTTAGATATCGACGCAGCCGATCCAATCATCGAAGCACATCCGGAGATTGAACGTTGGGTCGTGGCCGGTCATTCACTCGGAGGTTCGGCGGCATCGGGTTACGCGCTTGAGCATCAAGAGGCAGTGGAGGGTGTTATTTTCCTCGCATCATATCCAATCAGCTCGATGGTCGATAGTGACTTACGCGTGCTATCTATCTCAGGTGAGTTGGATGGATTAGCTGTCCCAGAAGACATCGAGGCGAGTCGAAGCGACCTTCCTAACGATAGTCAATTCGTACAAATCGAAGGCGGGAATCATGCAAATTTCGGAATGTATGGTCCTCAAAAAGGCGATCAGGAAAGTCCGCTCACATCGAAAGAACAACTCGACGAAGTCCTATCCGCGATTCTCGAATGGTTATAAAAAAACGTGCGCACCTGCATCGAGGTGCGCATGTTTTAGCGTTGATCGAGCGAATAACTGACTGCGGTCAACCCGGCTGTGACGAGGGCGACCAAGCCGCCTACGAGCGCGAGCGTCATGATAGGGCTTGTCGCATAGACGACACCACCGAGAGCGGAACCGAGTCCGATTCCGACGTTACTCGCCACGGGCATGAGTGACGAGGCGAGACCTTTGGCGTTCGGGTTGAACTTCTCTGCCAAATCAATCAAATAAATCTGTGTCGACGTCGTCAATAAAATCGCCATGAACGACATGAGCGCGATATTGAGAAGACCGAGCGTCACATTCGACGTCGTCACGAACAACGCGGCCAAGACGAACGCTTGGACGAGAAAGACGAATCGTAAGCGTCCAATCGGATTGTGACTGGCAATCTTTCCGGCAGCGATATTACTGAAAATCGAGATGAAGCCGTAGGCGAATAAAATCGGACTGACCCAAGCGACCGGCACACCGAGTACATCTTTTAAAATCGGTACGAGATAAGTATACACGACATATGTCGCCCCGAAACCGAACGCCGGAATCAAGAAGGCAATCAAGATGCGCGGATTCGTCAGGAGTGCCATTTGTTCACCGAGTGATGCTTTTTCTTGAGACAAATGATTCGGCAAGACACGATAAATGGCAACCCAGGCGACTGTACCGAGTGCAGTCGTTAACCAAAACGTGGATTCCCAGCCTGCTTGTTGTCCGATGAATGTTCCGATTGGAACACCGAACACGTTGGCCATTGTAAAGCCACCAAAAATAAAGGATACGGCTACCCCTCGTTTTGCCGGAGGGACGCTCTCGCTAGCGACGAGCATAGCAAGCGAGATCAACACACCTGTGACGACGGCCGTCAACATGCGTAAGGCGAGCAACCACTCATACATGGGAGCGAGACTGCTCAACAAGTTCAAGACGGTGAAGAGAATCGTCAAACCGAGCATCAATTTACGCTTTGGAAGATGGCTCGTCAAGGACATCGTGATTGGTGTGCCAACGGCAAAGCTGATGGCGAATGCCGATACGAGACTTCCAGCCGTCGCAATGGAAATGGATAGACCGCTTGCGATATCAGGCAAAATGCCGACAATGACAAATTCACTCGTTCCGAGAACGAAGGTTAATAAGGATAGGGATAAAACTAAAGTCCAGTCGCTTCGACTGAGCGAGCTTGTCTTCATGTTCAAACACTTCTTTCTAGTTCATTCATTAGTAGTTAGACATCAGTCTTTTATCACGTTACAAGATTTTCCCCAAAAGAAAAACCCTTTTCTCCCAAGTCGGAAGAAAAAGGTGCATCAACGCCAAAACACGGTGGCTTCGACACCGGCGTGGTCGGAGACGACAGGTCCGTTTTCGCCGTCGAAGACGACGGCATGACGGGAGACGTGAATGGGTGCATTCGTCAACATCAAGTCGATGCGGAGCGATTTCTTGTTTTCATCCCATCCGGCGATTTTCCCTTGGACGGTCGCATCGCCTTCACGTTCCGTTGCGAGATGGAACAAGTCTTGAAGCCCACTCTCCATCAAATAATCGTATCCTTCGCCTCGAATGAAGGCATCGTTGTTGAAATCACCGAGTAGGAGCGCATGGTCGTCATGCTCGACGCGACGCAGGAGCTCGTCGAGTTGATGCTTCACTGGCTCCTCTTCGTCATGCCACCATCCGAGGTGACACGAGTAGACGGTCGTCGGCGTTTCAGGACCTTCAATCACGGCTTTGACGATTTTACGGGACTTGTAATTGTCAGGGTCCGTCGTCTTGGATACGAAGAATGATTCGGTCGATAGAAACGGTGTCCGTGACAAGATGGCGACGCCTTCCTCGTAAATGTCATATCCGTAATGGGCAAAGTCCCATGTCATGTGATAGTGAAGATCTAACTCTTTCAGGCGCTCGACGAGGACGTGTGCGAAGTTGTTCTCACGGATGTTCCCATAGATGAGGGGGGCCTCTTTATGTTGATTGACTTCTTGGAGCGCGATGAAGTCATACTCTTCGCTTGCGATACGTTCGACAATCGCATCGATTTTCTCTTGTTGACGGTCTTCTAACCAGGCATGACAATTGAGCGTTAAAATATTCACGATAGTCCTCCTTTAGAAAAAGGCCAACTCTCGAGCGAGTTGGCCAGTAGATTATGCACCGATGACGTCTTGAATGTCTGATTTCAATACGTCGGCTTTCGGTCCATAGATGGCTTGGACTCCACGGTCTTTCACGATAAGACCCATAGCGCCATTTTTCTTCCATTCTGGTTCGTCAGAGACGAGTGTAACGTCTTTAACGGTCACACGAAGACGAGTCATACATGCGTCGACATCCTCAATGTTTTTTTCCCCACCGAGAAGTGCAATAATCCCCATGACTTGTTCGTTACCTGTAACGGATGTTTTTTCTGACGTTTCTTCCATGTAGTTCCCGTTACGTCCTGGCGTCGGTAGGTTCATCTTCTTAATGAAGAAGTTGAAGACACCGAAGTTGAGGAAGAAGAACACGACAGAGACGAGCACGAAGTTGATCAAGTCTTGAAGAAGTCCTGCTTTGACAATCATCGGAATGCGCGTCAAGAGTTCGATTGCACCGAAGGCGTGTACACGTAAGTCGATGATATCTGCCAATGCGAAGGCAGCACCGGCCATGAGTGCGTAAACGACATAAAGAACTGGTGCGACGAACATAAACATGAATTCGATCGGTTCTGTGACACCTGTCAAGAAGACAGCGAGTCCTGCTGATAAGAACATCGGCTTGTATTGTGCCTTCTTATCCGCGTCGACGTTGCGGTACATCGCATACGCGGCACCAATCAATGCAGCGAATGACAAGATGACTTGGCCAACTTTGAAGCGTGCTGGAACGACATCAGCGAGAAGCGCGTTGTATGCGGCCGTATCACCAGCAGCACGCAAGTTGACGAGGTCCGTCACCCATGCCAACCAGAGTGGGTCTTGACCGGCAACGACTGATCCAGCTGTCGCACCTGTTAAAATCGTATACGTTCCACCGAGCTCTGTGTAGTTCATTGGTACTGTGAGCATGTGGTGTAAACCGAACGGCAAGAGGAGACGTTCGAGCGCACCGTAGATGAACGGTGCGAGGACAGGCGCCGTGTTACGTGATGTGGCAATCCATTCACCAAAACTGTTGAGTGCACCTTGGATGGTTGGCCATACAATCGATAGAACGATGGCAGCAACGACTGAACCAAGGATAACGACGAATGGTACGAAGCGCTTCCCGTTGAAGAACGAGAGAGCGTTCGGCAACTTGTTGAAGTTGTAGAAACGGTTATATAGTGCACCACCGAGGAAACCGGCGATAATCCCGACGAACACACCCATGTTGAGGGCAGGTGAGCCGAGTACAGATGTGAAGTAATCAGCGACGACAAGGTTCGCACCGAAAAGTGACTCGATTGTCGCTTCCGGATCTTGAAGCATGGCACCGTTGACACCGAAGATGGCACCTGTGACACGGTTGATCAAGATGAAGGCGAGAAGTGCTGCGAATGCACCGCCTGCACGATCTTTTGCCCACGAACCACCAATCGCGACTGCGAAGAGGATATGTAAGTTGACGATGATGCCCCAACCTAAATCTTCAATGATACGAGCTGTTGTTAATAAGATACCGACATCTCCGGCTGACATTCCAATCAATTTTCCGATGGAAATCATCAAACCGGCAGCTGGCATGACGGCGATGACGACCATCAAGGCCTTACCGAGTTTCTGCCAGAAATCGAATGAGATCAATTGTTTCATGCTATACGCTTCCTTCCTGTGAGGGAGTTTTATCTATTTTTGTGTTTGCCAATAGTGCAATCGCTTGCATAAATGATTGTAATCGATTGCATAAATTCATGCAACCGTTTTCGCTATTTTCATTTGTTTTCATTTCCGAAGTGAGAATAGCAGATGTGAGGCGAACTTGTCAGTCGAATCGAATCTAGCTACAATATGATAGGTTGAAGGGAGCGAGAAAGATGGGTTGGAGACAGACGACATCTGCTTTGACGAAAGAAGAGCAGATTGAATTAAAAGAAGAGTTGTTGCAGAAGGGTGTATTGCAGGAAGTCGATCTTCCTCTATATGAGATGCTCATGCCAGATCGCATCAAACGGATGTATGAAGTATTGAATACACGAACGAACCATATCACGATTTTGACGGAAGGTGTGGACGATCCGCATAACCAATCTGCCGTATTGCGTTCGGCCGATGCGTTCGGGGTGCAGACGCTGCATGTCGTCGAAGGTCGCGCGAAGTTCAAACCGAACTCGATTATCGCCAAGAGTGCCGACCGTTGGGTGGACGTCGTCGAGCATGGGTCCATTGAAGAGGCGATTGACGCTTTAAAAGAAGACGGTTATCAAGTATATGCGACGGCATTGAGTGAGGAAGCGATTCCGCTCGAAGAAGTGGATGTGTCGAAGCCGACCGTTCTGCTATTCGGGAATGAACATAGTGGTGTGTCAGAAACGGCATTGAAGAAGGCGGATGGGAACTTTGTCATTCCGATGCAAGGATATGTGCAGAGTTTGAACATCTCCGTGGCGGCGGCAATTTCCTTGTACGATGTTACGACACGGTCACGACATATCGTGACGGATGGCTACGAGCTTCCTGTCGAAGATCAAGCGCGCATCTTCAAAGACTGGATGGTCAAGAGCTTGCCGAAGCGTACGCTCGGACTGTATAAACAAAAAGGTGTCACGGCTTTTGAACGGGAGACAGGAAATTCAGAATGAACGGCGAAATGAACAGACGTACGGAATCTTTGTCCAGAAACTGAAAGGGGATGGCACGATGAGTACGACGAGTTCATTTATCGTAAAAGATGTGACAAACAACTTTAAGGATTTTGAAGAGGACTTTTTCCGACTGTATCGCACGTTATATGGCGACCTCGATCAGTTGCGTTTTAAAGAGCGTTTATATCGGCACGCCAATCCGCTAGTGTTACTGGCTTTCTCGGAAGAGCAACTGGTCGGCTTTAAAATCGGCTATGAGGCGGAGCCTTATCGATTCTACAGCTGGGCGGGCGGCGTACATCCGGACTTCCAAAAGCATGGCATCGGTCGCAAGCTGATGGATACGCAACTCGAATGGGTCGAAGCGCAAGGGTTCCATTCGATTCGGACGAAAGCACGCAATACGAACAAAGGGATCATCATTTTGAACCTCCTTTGCGGATATGACATCATGGGCGCCTACACAGAAGATGGCGAGCCGCGTATCATGATGGAGAAACAACTGAACAGTTGAATCGATGCCGCGGTCGTGTGATCGCGGTTTTTTTGTTGAAACCGATTCGACTGAATGAACGTACATAAACAAAAAGGGGGAGTTTGAAATGTCTACTTTAGAATTTGGGGCGGATCCATTTTTCACGATCATCAATTTATTCTTTCCAATTATCTTTTTCACCATTGTTGGACTTATCGCATTTGGTGTCATCAAATCAAGTCGGAGCTACTCTAAAACATCAAATACATTGAAGGACTTACAACACTTCGCCTCACAGCTTGCAGATGATCCAGCCGACGAGACGGCTGAGCGATTGGCAGACTATTTACGTGGCGTCGATTCCTTCTCGATTGAACGGACACGCATGGAACCGTTTCGTGTCGCGCTCGGATGCTACCGATTGGTGATGGAGTCGAGCACTGTTCGCGAAGAGACAAAAGAGCGGGTCGGTCGTCAATATAAGCGTCTCGGGATTTTGGACGGAGAAAAATTTGCTGATGAGGCCACTCCACGTCGACGTTCTTCTTCATCGAACCATCATGATATCCATCACAATCACCATGACCATATGTAAAAAAGCGAAAGGATTCCTTCGCTTTTTTACATATATCGTGATGCATCAAATTCAATGTCAGTCTGATAACGGACGGCTTGAATCGCACTTTCGATTCGAATGGCACGTTTCTTGATATCACGTGCTTTTAAACGATATAGTTCGGGGTCATATAAGGCGTGTTTGATCACGGCAACTCCGTGCACATAGTCTTTCTTCGGACGAAGCGATAATTTCTCATAAAGTCGTGCCTGGACACGTAACTGAATGGCTAGCTCGATTGCCTCGACGAGCGGGAGCGGCCCGTCATGCGTCTCAACGACGGCTTGGACGTTCGCCTCTTGAATGAGACGGTCGAGCTGACGTAAGTCTAGACGAATGTGTTCAAGTTCCATCTCGATGTCTTGAAGGGAACGGGACTGAATGGTAGGAATGGATTCATTCGCTTGAAGCGAGATGAACGCCACATGCTCAATCTCTTCGGTCAATGTATCGATTTGCTCATGGAGCAACTGTTTCAATGTTAGGGCATCTGCAAGGTTCATATCGATTTCCTCCTTCTGCTTTTTCTAACCGTACCACATCGAGATGGCTGAAAAAAGGTGGATGACATCCTCGATTACGGGAATAAAACCAAATAGAGAGGAGGAGGACGATGAAGAAGTGGAAGATACAATGGATGATTGCACTCGTCCTACTCCTGTTCGGGACGGCGACATTCCTTTATCAGTGGGTTGATGTAAGCCCAGGCGATATACGGGACTACATCATTCAATTCGGATGGTTGGCTCCGCTCATTTACATTTTATTGTTCACCGTTCGTCCGCTCATCTTGTTTCCGACGTCCGTCTTGTCGGTCGCCGGAGGATTGGCGTTTGGGATGTTACCGGGCGTCATCTATACCGTCATCGGGGCGACGTTGAGTGCGCTTGTTGCGTATTATGTGGCAATTTATTTCGGCGATCGTTTCCTGCATCACTTCGAATCAACGAATTACGAAGCCATTCAGCATAAAATCGAAGAAGATGGTTTCTTTTACGTCCTCATCTTACGTCTCATCCCGCTCGTCAATTTCGATTTGGTCAGCTATGCTTCTGGTTTGGCAAAAGTAAACGTACTCGCCTATCTGTTTGCGACCGTCGTTGGTATGATTCCCGGGGCGTTCGCGAACAATTTTCTCGGGAGTAGTATCGCCAGTGGGGATTGGACGCTCATCGCCTTGGCATTTGGGATCATGCTCGTGTTGACGCTCGTTGCGACCGTGTTCCGCGAACCGATTAAGCGACAGATTCATCGCTATCAAAAAAAGTAGGCGACTCCAGATGGAGCGCCTACTTTTCAATTAACGGTTGTCAACCGTCTCTGGATACAGGTCATGGTTGAACAGACGATGCTCCGCCATTTTTTCGTACTTCGTACCCGGTTTTCCGTAGTTGTAGTACGGATCGATCGAGATACCGCCACGTGGTGTGAATTTCCCCCACACTTCGAGATAGCGCGGTTCCATCAATTTCACGAGATCTTTCCCAATGACGTTGATGCAGTTCTCGTGGAAGTCACCGTGGTTACGGAAGCTGAACAAGTACAACTTCAACGACTTCGACTCGACGAGTTTCTCATCCGGGATGTATGAGATGTAGATGGTTGCGAAGTCCGGTTGGTTCGTGATCGGGCACAATGATGTAAATTCTGGTGCGTTGAATTTAACGAAGTAGTCGTTCTCAGGATGACGGTTCGGGAACGCCTCCAGGACGTCTGGTGTGTATTCAAAAATATAAGGGACGCTCTTCTGTCCGAGGAGCGAGAGGTCTTGTAAGTCTTCTGGTCTCATGTTTATTCTCCTTACACGCCACGTTCGTTGGCGTACAGTAATGTGTGTAGTTGTGGCAGGACGCGGACACTTTGCCATGACGGATCACGTGCAACGTCTTCCCATAGTTGTTTCAAACGACGGAGCTGGGCATCGGCGATGTCGCCGTCTGCACCAGGCTCCGGGTTACCAGCCGACAAATACATGACGTCCGGTGAGTAGCGCTGCTGCACTTCTTTCGCGTAGGCAAGGTCCACTTCATCAAAGACAGCAACTTTGAATGTCGTCTGCTCCGGGCGCAACCGTTCGACGATAGCGTCTAAGTGCTCCCAGTTCGTTTTCATACCAGACGATGGAGGTTTTGGACTGAGGGTCACGTCATCGATTTGTGTGAGCCAATCTTGATAGCGGCTGCCTTGCGTCTCGACGGCGAGTGTGACGCCTCGTTCTTTCAACTTCTCGACCAGGTCTCCCATAGCCGCGATAAGGAGTGGATTGCCACCCGAGATGGTGACGTAATCGTACATACCAAGTGCATCCAGGCGAGCAATCACCTCATCGGCTGTCAGCATGTCCGGTTTTTCTGAACCGTCCCACGTAAAGGCGGAATCGCACCACGAACAGCGATAATCGCAACCGGCGGTCCGGACGAACATCGTCTTTTGTCCGATGGCGCGTCCTTCTCCTTGAAAGGTCGGTCCGAACACTTCAAGAACAGGGATTTTCACGATTCCACCAACCATTCACGGCGGAACTCAGCGTAAGACGTTGGCGTTTCATACAGACGGACGAACTCGACACGGACGTCGCGTTCATTTGGCAAGTGTGTCGCCAGTTGTTCAAAAATCCAATAACACATGTTTTCTGCAGTTGTATTCATATAAGGGAGTGACTCGTTCAAATAGCGATGATCGAGATACGGCTCAAGCTCTTCTTTGAAGATCTTTTTCAAATCACCAAAGTCGAGTGTCATGCCGCGATTGTCGAGAAAGCCGCTGACACCCATCTGGAGCTTATACGTATGACCATGGAGGGCACGACATTTGCCGTCATAGTCAAAGAGATGGTGCGCCGCGTCGAACGTTACTTCTTTGACGATTTGAACGCGATGCGGACAGTAGATGAGCGATCCTTCTTGCTTTGATTCGACACTGGTCGGAGCGAGGAATGGAGCATGTTTCATACGCGCACCTCCTCGTAAGCTGTGAGTCCGTTTTGACGAAGCTTACAAGCCGGACATTCTCCACAACCTGAACCGATGACACCGTTGTAGCAAGTGAGCGTGCGTTCTTTGACATAGTCAAAGGCACCGAGTTCGTCGGCGAGAGCCCACGTTTCTTTTTTATCGAGCCACATGAGCGGTGTGTCGATGACAAATGGATAATCCATCGCTAAATTGAGTGTCACATTGAGTGATTTGATGAATTGGTCTCGACAATCCGGGTAACCTGAAAAGTCCGTTTCACATACACCGGTCACGATGTGATGCATACCGAGTTGTTTGGCCATGACGGCCGCAAACGATAAGAATAGATGGTTGCGTCCATCGACGAACGTGTTTGGGACGTCCGCATTGTCGATGTCGAGATCGTGTCTCGTGAGCGCGTTTGAAGTGAGTTGTCCGAGTAGGGACAAATCGAGGATGTGGTGTGGGACATCGAGTTCTGCCGCAATTTCTTTGGCGACTTCGATTTCCGCATCATGGCGTTGACCATATGCGAACGTCACTGCCTCCACATGAGAGAATTGTTGTTTTGCCCAAAACAGGCAAGTGGTTGAATCTTGGCCACCACTAAAGACGACCAATGCTTTTTCGTGTTGCATGAAGCACACTTCCTTTTCGCTAGTTTTGATGTCGGAGGAGGTTACGAACTCCGGAGGTCACCCTCAAGCATATAACTTATCATAAAAAGACGTTTGACAGGGAGAAAGGAAGCGAGTATAGTAAAAAACATCACTAACATGCTTTTGTGCATAAAAGCGTTTAAGCGGTTAGGCGAAATAATAAATAATGAAGATATAACGAAAGGAGGGGACGTCGATGCAGATGAAAGGAAAAGAAGCTGTATTCGTCGTGTTGATGAGCGGGATTACCTTGCTCGCACTGATGTTTTTGGCCAAAGCGACGCCACATATGGCGATTTTTGGCACAATGGTAATAGTAGGTGGATACGCGTATTATCGTTCACGCGACTTCAAACAGATTGAAACGGCGATGATCAACGGAATTCGTGAAGCGATCATGCCGGTGCTGATTTTGTTGTTGATTGGGATGCTCATCGGAGTATGGCAAATGTCTGGGACGGTCGCGACGATCCTCTCCATCGGTCTAAATACAATCTCTGCTGAATGGTTCTTGCCGAGTGTCTTATTGATCACGATGATCGTCTCGACATTCACAGGAAGCGCCTTTACAACCGTCGGAACGGTCGGTGTCGCCTTATTTGGAATCGGGACGGCACTAGGCATCTCGCCAGCGCTCGCTGCAGGTGCCATCGTGTCGGGCGCCCTCTTCGGAGACAAGATGAGCCCGTTGTCGGATACGACGAACTTTGCACCGGCAGTGGCGGGGGTCAAACTGTTCGACCACATTCGCTTCATGATGGGGACGACGATTCCAGCGTTCATCATCACGTTGATTTTATTCACGTTCCTCGGACGTAGCGGTCAAACTGCCGACACGGCACAAATCGCAGAGGCGCAAGCCGCGCTCAGTGGACGTTTCGACCTCTCATGGCTCACGTTGATTGCTCCTGTCCTTGTCGCAGTACTCGCCTTCCGCCGCATGCCGGTCTTACCGACGATGCTCGTCGGGATGTTCGCCGGTGTGTTGACGGCCGGTTTCGTTCAAGGGAACTGGAGCATCTCGAACTGGCTCGGTGTCATGCAGTCGGGATTCAAGTCAGGTGTCGAGAATGAATTGATTGCGAATGTACTCGATAAAGGTGGTCTTGAATCGATGCTTTGGTCGGTCAGTCTCGTCTTGATCGCCCTCGCGTTCGGTGGCTTATTACGTGAACTCGGTGTGTTCCAAGCCATCGTCGAATCGTTGCTCGAGCGTTTGAAGTCACCAGGGAGCTCGGTCCTATCAGTCGTTCTCAGCTCAATCGGTGTCAACTTGCTCGCGGGAGAACAGTACTTGTCGATTCTCTTGCCGGGTCAAGCGTTCAAACAAGGGTTTATCGATCGTGGGATCGACCCACGCTACTTGTCACGGGCACTTGAAGATGGCGGGACCGTTATCAACCCGCTCATACCATGGGGAGTTTCTGGCGCATTCTTTGCAGCGACACTCGGCGTACCTGTATTGGAATACGCACCATTCGCCTTCTTCCTATGGCTCAGCCCGGTCTTCTCCATCATTTTGGGATACGTCCGATTGGGAAAGCAACGTGAATCGCTCAAAATCGCATCATAACGTCTAGGTGTCCTGCCATGCAGGGCATCTTTTTTGTGCGCAAGCTACGATTTTTGAGAAAATGAAACAAATGGAGGTGGAACCATGAAGCGACTCGATTTAGCATTTTATGAACAACCGACACTTGACTTGGCGCGTGCCTTACTCGGGCAATATTTGGTGAGGCGACATCCAGAAGGTGACATCATCGCGAAGATTGTCGAGACGGAAGCTTACCTCGGTGCCATCGACCGAGCAGCGCATAGCTTCGGAGGGCGTCGGACGAAGCGAACGGAAGTCATGTTTGGGAAACCGGGGCATGTGTACACCTATCAGATGCATACGCATACGCTCTTGAACGTGGTTAGTGGACCAGTCGGCACACCAGAAGCCGTCTTGATTCGAGCTGTCGAACCGATTCAAGGCCATGAATGGATTGCAACGAACCGTCCTGGGGTGAAGCGATATGACCAAACGAACGGCCCAGGGAAGTTGACGAAAGCACTCGGGATCACGATGGATTTATACGGTCATTCCTTTCAACAAGACCCACTCTATATCGTGGAGGGTGAAGCAGGAGTAGTAATCGAGGCGGGTCCACGCATCGGCATCCCGAACACGGGCGAGGCGCGTGACTATCCGTATCGATTTTTTGAACGCGACAATCCGTACGTCTCGAAGTTCCGTTGAATGCTCCTGAAGATGTTTAATTGATTCATGCCAGTGGAACAGTCCCTATGTGCATAAAACAAACAGAGGGAGTGTTTAGAACATGGCAAAAGTAGCAACGCTCATTACAGATATGTTTGAAGATGTAGAATTCACGGGTCCCCGTGACGCATTGGTGGATGCGGGACATGACGTCGTGACAATCGAGAAGAAAGCTGGCAACACGGTGGAAGGAAAGCAAGGAGAGGCGAAAGTGAACATCGATCAATCGATTGATGATGTATCGCCGGAAGATTTTGATGCCCTTCTTTTACCTGGCGGGTTCTCACCTGACTTATTGCGAGAAGACGAGCGTTTTGTTTCGTTCGCCAAAGCATTCATGGATGCGAAGAAGCCTGTCTTTGCAATCTGTCACGGACCACAGCTGTTGATTACGGCGAAGACATTAGAAGGTCGTGACGCAACCGGCTATAAATCGATTAAAGTCGATATGGAGTATGCCGGAGCGAAATATGCGGACAAAGAAGTCGTTGTCTGTCAAAATCAGCTTGTGACGAGCCGTCAACCAGATGATATTCCGGCATTCAATCGTGAGATTCTCAACTTATTAAAATAACACGTCGACCACGAGAGGAATCTCGTGGTTTTTTGTGCATTCGGGAATAAGAAAGATAAGGAGGCGATTCAAATGAGAAAACGAGCACGGTCACCGAGTTAAGTTCGTCGAAACATTGTTTGGTTAGGGTGCATTCGTTGGTTTGAAGGGCTGATTCCAGCATATGTGATTGAACGGTTATTTTGGGAGTCACGAGGCATCTCGATTCAAGAAGTCGTCTATTTAGAGATGGTATATGCGCTGATCATCGTTCTGTTTGAAGTGCCGACTGGCGTGTGGGCGGACCGCACGACACGGCGTCGACTGATCCAGGTAGGTGTAGCCTTAGAGGGGCTATCATTTTGGATTCTCTTATACTCGTTCACATTCACCGGTTTTTTTGTCGCAATCAGCTGTTCGGCTGTAGGATCGGTTATTCGAAGTGGGGCAGAGAATGCCTTGTTGTACGAATCGTTACAGGAGAGTCATGAAGCGTCGTCATTTGAACGGGTTCTTGGAAAACTGAACGCGATTGGGATTGTTGCCGCTGTGACGGCGGCATTGAGTGGCAGTATGTTGGCTCAGTATCTTCCCTTGGAGTGGAACTACAAGCTCTCCATCGTGAGTCTATTGATTGCGACTACCTGTAGCCTATCTCTCATCGAACCGACTCAACGAGAGATAGAAGAGCGTTTGACGTGGTGGCATTTGCTGAAAGGTTTTCAATTCATTTGGTCGAACAAGCAACTATGGCATGTCACTATCAGTTTTTTAGCAGCCGTATCCGCATTCAATTTCATCGATGAGTTCTGGCAATTGTATGCACGTGATGTATCCATCCCGATCTATTGGTTCGGTGCCATTTCAAGCATCCTACTCTTGATTCAGTTACCTGGACAACTTTTTGCAGGGACGCTTATACGATTTGCGTCATCCGAACATTGGTTAAACGGGTTCGGTTGGCTAATGGGTGGTGGATTTCTTGTCATCGGACTTTTTCCGAATCCAATCGGAATCGGGCTGATGGGGCTGTTGGCTCTTATATATGGAGCGATGGAGCCGCTCTATTACGGTCTTTTGCATCATCAAGTTCCTTCATCCATTCGAGCGACGACGGAATCATCCGTCTCGATGCTATGGCATCTCGGTATCCTCGTGTTGGGGTTTGTCTTTATTGTAGGAACGACAGTGTCGCTATTTTTGGCGTTCATCTTAATCGGGCTTGTCGTTTGGTTCGTTCATGCGACCGCCCGATAATTTTTACAGACATGGGTCATAAGCCATGTCTGTTTTTACATCTTAAGACGGACGAAAGATTGTGCCGAGAAGTGTATGATGAGAACAATCTTAACGAGTCAATAGGAGAAACAACGTGGAATGGTATGAATTATTTGTAGGATTTTTGTTAGGCATCGTCGAGGGATTGACGGAATTTGCCCCAGTCTCGTCGACCGGTCATATGATTCTCGTGGACGGTCTCTGGTTGAATTCGAGTCAATTTTTAGGTCAGGAAGTAGCGAACACGTTTAAAATCGTCATTCAATTAGGGTCGATTTTAGCGGTCGTGGTCGTCTTTCGAGATCGGTTCAAAGCGTTACTGAATCCAAAGTCGATCCTCACCTTAAGACAAAGCGGAACCACACGTCAGTTCAATCTCATACATATTTTGATCGGATTGCTGCCTGCTGGCGTCCTTGGTGTACTGTTTGAGGACTACATCGATACACATCTCTTCTCAGTCAAGACGGTGTTGATTGGGTTAGTCATTGGGGCATTCTTTATGATTGCCGCAGATTTATCCGGCGTGAAGCGTCAGACGACCGCTACGCTAGATGACATCACGTACAAGCAAGCACTTGGTGTCGGGTTGATTCAATGTTTCTCGCTATGGCCTGGGTTCTCTCGGTCCGGTTCAACGATTTCTGGAGGGGTTCTCCTCGGAATGAGTCACCGGGCAGCGGCAGATTTTACGTTCATCATGGCGGTACCGATCATGTTTGGAGCGAGTGCGTTGTCACTGTACAGCAAATGGACGTACTTCACGCTCGATACGTTACCCGTGTTTGTCGTCGGTTTCGTCAGCGCGTTTTTGTTCGCACTTCTTTCGATTAAATTCTTTTTGAAGTTGATCAACAAAGTGAAATTGATGCCGTTTGCGGTCTATCGAATCGTATTGGCCATCGTGATTTACGTTCTTTACTTCTAAAAAAACACGTGCGAATAGCACGTGTTTGAAACCAATGAATGGAATTGTTCGTAAAGTCTAGAAGAGGTGAAAACATGGGACAAATCGTTGTAGTATTCGGAACGTTAATCGGTCTTGGGACCGTCGGGGCATTGCTTTATATGACCCGTCTAGCCTATGAATCATGAGAACGGATAATGATAGAAGCGCTCACGTTGGAGTAACTCCATGACGTGGGCGTTTTCTGCGTTATCGATCGCACGAAGCAGACCTTCCGTCTGAGACCGGTGGGCAAACAGGGCATCTTTCTTTTGTTCGCTCTCTTCCGTTACATCGACGATGACGTGAGGTTGTCCGAGTTCGTCTTCTGTGCGGCGGTCAAAGGCGACACCTAAGAACTCAGGGCGCGTCTCGCCCATCTCTTGAAGCGCACGTACGACGGCACGGGCTGTCGCTTCATGGTCCGGGTGGACGGCATATCCTGGATAGAATGAGATGACGGTTTCCGGCTTCACTTCGTCAATCAATGCGCGGAAGCGACCAGCGAGCTCGGTCTCGTCCTCAAATTCGACGGTCTTGTCACGAAGACCCCACATGCGCAGGTCCTCGATGCCCATCATGCGACATGCTTCTTCGAGTTCATGTTTTCGAATTTTCGGCAGTTCTTCACGTGTCGTAAAGATTGGAGAACCCATATTACGTCCCATTTCACCGAGCGTCAAACAGACATATGTGACGGGTAGTCCTTTTTGACGATGTTGGATAATCGTTCCGGCCGAGCTGAACGCCTCATCGTCCGGGTGTGGGAATATGACGAGTAACGGTCCATTCATTGATTCTCCACCTCCGATGCGCCTTGTGGGAGCGGCTTGATATCGATGTGCAGCGCACATGCGAGACGACCGAGACGATCGTGACCAGCGAGTAACAACTGTTCTTCGTGCATTTCATAGTCGGTCAATCCCTCGACATAGAGCCAACCGTGATCGAGTTTTAAACCGACACGATAGGGACCATTTCCTTTAATTTGACCGATGCTGTATTCGATTTTGGCATTACGGATAAACATCCCGGCGTTATGAAAGTCCGGGTCATTATGTGTCGCGTAGGCACCGTTCGTCGTCTCGACATGGACGAAAAGTGGTGTCGCGACGTGATTGTCTAAATAGTGCTGAATGTGATCAGGTTGAATCGCTTTCACGTCTGTCCCTCCAATGGAAAGGATGACCCGAAACACGTAGTTCCGGGTCATCTGTTTACGATTGTGTTGCTACTTTTTTACGGTATCCGGTATGGTTCGTCGGTCCAACGTATTGGTTGAGACGGAATGAATGACGAACGGCTTCTGTGATGAACTCTTTTCCGATTTCAATCGCTTCTTCGACCGTGTGACCGTTGGCGAGTGAGGCTGCGATGGCAGAAGAGAACGTACATCCGCCGCCGTGTGTGAACGCAGGCTCGATTTTTTCACTTTCAAGAAGGCGGAATTCGTTTCCGTCGTACAAGACGTCGAATGCTGTATCGAATCCGAGTTTGCCACCGACTTTGACGATGACGATCTCTGCGCCGAGTTCATGGATTAAACGAGCGGCTTCTTTGATTTCGTCCATCGTTGCGGGTGTTTTATCAAGGCCAGCGAGCATACGCGCCTCGAATAAGTTCGGTGTGATGATTTTTGCGACTGGTACGAGGTGTTGACGCATCGCGACTGCAACGTTCGGATCAAGAATCTCATCCGCACCTTTACATGCCATGACCGGATCGACGACGGCATTCTGGATTCCGTATTCTTTAATCTTCCGTGCTGCGAGTTCGATGATTTCAGGTGTCGGGAGCATACCTGTCTTCACTGCATCGACTCCAATTCCAGCGAGCACCGTATCGATTTGTTTCTCGATCAAGGTCGTGTCGATTGGAAAGACTTCGTGATTCCATGCGTTATGTGGGTCTTGTGCCACGATGACAGTCAAAGCTGTCATACCGTATACACCGAGTTCTTCCATCGTTTTGAGGTCGGCTTGGATTCCCGCGCCGCCGCTTGTGTCAGAACCGGCAATCGTCAATGCTTTTTTCATCGTCATAATCGTCCATCCCCTTTGTCTGTTTGGATAGTTTCACTATAACGACTTTTTTGAATTCCGACAAATGCAAGGATTACGAGAAGTGTTCATAACTTTTCAGAAAAAGTATGCAGGATATTCATCATATTTGGGGAATAATAATGAATAGGGTGTAGACCACTTTATTATTGGCTGGGAGGAAAACGCATGTTAGTGCATAGCTTATGTATCCCGAAGAAAGATGTTGTCACCATCAGTGAAAAGGCAACATTGCGGGAAGCGCTTCATACGCTTGAAGAAACAGGATACCGTTGTGTACCTGTTTTAGACGAGACGGGGAAATTTTTCCGCGGTAACATTTACAAGATGCATATTTATCGTCATGGAATGAACGGGGAAAACATGGACGATAATGTGATGACACTCATCAAGAATACACAAAAGTACGTCCATGAGTCAGATGGATTCTTTGAAGTATTTTTCTCAATCAAAGAGTTGCCGTACATTGCTGTATTGAAAGATGAGAGCAATGAATTTTATGGCATTCTTCCCCACGGTAAGATGCTCGGGATGCTCGAAGAAGCATGGAGTCGCGACACGGGTAGTTACGTCTTGACAATCGCCTTGAGCGAACAGGCTGGGGCACTTGAGAAAATCACGAAAATCGTGAACAAATATACATCAATCGCGAGCTTGATGACGCTCGATGCGAAAAGTAAAGTATTGCGTCGGGTACTCGTGACACTACCACCAGACTGTGAAGAAGACATGAAAAACAAGGTTGTCTCTAAGCTTGAACAAAAAGGCTTCCGGATTGTCGAAGTTGAGAACTTAAAGAACTAAGTCAAAACCCTTTCACTTGGCGTGAAAGGGTTTTTCGTCGAGTCGTTTTTCCATCCGAATATCGGACCAAAATTGACCGTCCCAGTAGGTGAAGTGCTCGATCCGGCCGATTTCTTGATATCCACATTTCGTATAGAGACGATGGGCCGCATGGTTGAAAGCGAATACGCCAAGTTCCATACGAGGTGTTTGTTTGGCTCGCAATTGCTCTTCTAACAAACGAAGAGCTTCTGTGCCAACGCCTTTTCCGCGACCTACAGATTCGCCGATGACGAAACCGAGCCATGCTGTACCGGGTTCTTGTCGATATAAATGAGGCGGGTCATACATGACGTTCATTTCTCCGACGAGATGGTCATCTGCGTAGATGAGGAAAATATCGTGCGTTAAGAGTCGTTCTTCTAAATCGTCAACCGTCATCTCATAATGGGCGGTCAATTCTTCTTTAGAGCGGCTCGGGCGAATAAGATGGACGATCTCAGGATCGTTATTCCAACGATTGAATGTATCGACGATGTCGCCGGATGCGACTGTTAATGGAACAAGTGAGATATTGATAGGTCATTCTCCTTTCTCGCTTGAACACATTCGATTCAATCGTCAAAATTCCTGCTCTTAGATCGGCTTTAATACGTTTAAGTGGCTCGGCAATACTTCAAAGGTGAGCGGTAGCTTGCCGCCTGTGTCCCCGTCAGCATTTACAGGAAGCGCATCAGGCGAGGTCACGTTCACCCGTGACGTACAAAATGAGGTGACGCTATCCGTTTCCTTCAACTTTCCTGTAAAGAGGGCGGGTGTTAATTGAAGTGCGTCCTTTAACCCGAGCTCTTCAAAGATATAGACGTGAAGAAGACCATCATTAAGTCGCGCGTCCGGTTCGAAGTTTTCAAATCCTCCGACCGAGTTCGTCAAGGCGATGACGACGAGATAAGCCTCGCCATCAAACTCCCCGTCTTTACTGTCAAGCGCCAACTCATATGGACTATGTTCACGGAACGCTTTTACACCCTCAATCAAGTAAGCGAACGGTCCCCATTTCGTCTTCTCTTCCACACTTACTTCGTCGACAGCTTCGGCAATGAGCCCGATAGCGATGACGTTCATGAAATAACCGTTCTCATACTTTCCGATATCCATCGGTGTCGGTTCAGCGTCGCGGAGAGCCTCGATTGCTTGTTTAGGGTCACTTGGGACACCGAGTGCACGGGCGAGGTCGTTGACCGTCCCAAGTGGAATGATGCCGAAGTCAGGTCGATGAGTAGCCTCGGCTAGACCGGTCACCGCTTCGTTCAAGGTTCCGTCCCCACCCATCGCAATCACGGCCTGATAGTGCTTTTCTGCCGCTTCACGTGCGAAGTTCGTCGCATCCTGTTCCTTTTCAGTGAAGCGGACCTCGACGTGTCCATATCGTTCGCGCAACACCTCTTCTGCATGTGTTGCGTGTTGTTCCCCCAACTCTTTCCCTGAGGATGGATTGACGATTAACATGACTGTGTCCATTCCAACATGTCTCCTTTTCAACTCGAATACTGTCCTTTATTCCCGTCAAAGAAAGCAGATACTCCTAAAAAAACCCCCATGTCGATTAGCTATCTCGCTCTAATCTTCAAGGGGATGCGTTGGGCATTCGATAGTTTAATAATGACGGAATGCGGACATATCTAAATGACTTGCTTCCGACTCGTCCACGGCAAGTTCGATGCGCAAATGTTCATTGAACGGGGAGACGAGAGCCCCCATACAGGCGACCGGTTCATGATCGGGGACCGGTGATTTACGTTTCGTTTTGACGAATAAGTAGTCCGATCGTTTCAACGTCAATAAGAAACGTTCCACGGCATGCGGTTCACGGGTCACGTTTGGCCAAGGTAAATGATTGAATAATAAAAAGACCGTGCCTTCTTTTTCGAGCGCATAGTCCGGTGCGATGCCTTCCCGATTCAACAAATCGATGACAGCATGCAAAAACTCCCGTTTAATCGTCAATGAAATTTCGTAATACTCACGCATACGGTCCACCCTTTCTTAAAATCACAATACTACCATTCTAAACGTTTCCGACATGGGCGACAATGAAGAAGTTCCTTGACGAAGTATTTTTCCCGGCTTATACTGCATAAGTCCTGCTATACTAGTGATATATGATGAACGAATTGAGGTGAAACCGACATGATTGAATCCCTTGAATTGAAGGCGTGGGTCGTTCTTGCGCGTACGATGGATGCCATCAGTGATCGTGTGAAAGAAGATTTACGACGCCACCAGTTAAATTCAACAGAGTTCGGTGTTTTATCCGTACTGTATAAACGAGGAGACACCCCGTTGCAACAAATTGGGGATCAGATTTTGATTACGAGCGGTAGCGTGACATACGTGATCGATAAGTTGGAGAAGCGAGGGCTGATTGAACGAATCGCCTGCCCGTCTGACCGACGTGTCACATATGCTTCATTGACAGACGATGGAAAGGCGCTCATGGACGTCGTCTATCCGCAACATATTGAAATCTTCAAAGATATATATGGACCGTTAAGTGATGAAGAGACGGAACAATTGATTTCGTTATTGAAACGAGTCGGTTATAACGCAGCGGGCAAATAAAGCCCGTTGCTTTTTTATTTAATATCTTGAAATTAAAATAATTGACGATGAGATATACAGATGATATAGTTCTAACTGTTATTGAAAAATTAGAGATTACACAAATGGAGGATTACACGATGACTAAAGTATTATATGTATCGGCTAACCCGAAACCAACTGAACTTTCATACAGCAAACAAGTGGCAGAAACATTCGTTTCGACACTCCAAGCAGAAAATCCATCAATCGAAGTGGAAGCAATCGAACTCTACGATGTTGATGTTCAAGAAATCGACGGAGATGTGCTCAGTGCATGGGGCAAATTCGCTTCAGGCGAAGCGCTTACTGATGTAGAAGCGAAAAAAGTAGGCACAATGAGCGGCATGCTTGAGAAATTCATGGAAGCGGACCTTTACGTGTTCGCGACTCCAATGTGGAACTTCTTCTTCCCAGCACGTATGAAAATGTTCCTCGATAGCGTGCTCATGGCAGGTAAAACGTTCCGTTACACGGAGCAAGGTCCTGTCGGCTTGCTTGAAAACAAACAAGCGATCCACATCCAAGGGACAGGCGGAATCTACACAGGAACTGACCTTAACTTCGCAGACGCATACCTTCGCCAAGCGCTCGCGTTCGTCGGTGTATCTGAAGTGACGACGGTAGCGGTCGAAGGGATGAACCAATACCCAGATAAAATCGAAGAGATCGTGGCAGACGCGAAAGCGAAAGCTGAAGCACTTGCGAAAGAAGTTGCAGGCGCAGTAACGGTATAACCTAGAGAGACGAGTCGATTGACTCGTCTTTTTGTATGCATTTATTTTGGGTATGATACAAAGGGAAAGGGGAGTATGCAATGGCAGATCAGTTATCGAGTCGACTACTTGGAGATTGGACGGATATTGTTCAAGAAGAGATGAAACGACCTTATTTTCAACAGTTGAAGCAATTCGTCGACCAAGCTTATGAAGAAACGATCGTTTACCCGGCCCGAGAAGATATTTGGAACGCATTTATTCACACAAAATTTAGTGAAGTGAAGTGCGTCATTTTAGGGCAAGATCCGTACCACGGACCGAATCAAGCGCATGGACTCAGTTTTTCGGTGCAGGACGGGGTTCGTTTCCCACCGTCTCTACGAAACATCTTTCAAGAATTAAAAGATGACGTTGGATGTGATCTCCCGAAGAGTGGCAATCTTGAGAAATGGGCGAAACAAGGCGTCCTTCTCTTAAATACGGCACTGACGGTTGAAGCGGGAAAGGCGGGCTCTCACCGTGGAAAAGGATGGGAACAGTTCACTGATTCCATCATTGAGCGGCTCGGGAGTCGTGAGGAACCGATTGTATTCATCTTGTGGGGAAATGATGCGAAGAAGAAAATGAAATGGATTGGAGACCAACATAAAGTGCTCACATCGGTACATCCAAGTCCTTTGTCATCCCATCGTGGATTCTTCGGTTCTAAGCCATTCTCCAAAGTAAACGATACATTGAAGGAGTGGGGAAAATCTCCGATTGAGTGGTGTCTCTGACAGTTTGCGAAAATTCGCAGGCTGTTTTTTGTTGACGCTTTTGTTTAGCTTTGGTACAGTAACTAACAAGACGTCACTTTAGTGCTTAAAAGCATATATGCATAACAGCATAACTGTACAAAAGATAAAGAATTGGATATGTAAGAAAAGCGAAGAAAGAACCGAAGTAGAGACATCTTCCCTGGCCCAGAGAGCGTGTGGTGCTGCGAACACGCCCAAAAGATGAATCGAATTACAGTTCCTGAGCTCTCATCATTGAGCGGTCCCCCGTTATCGGATCAAGCGGCTAGAATCTTTCTAGCAACCAGGGTGGTACCGCGGCTTTGTCGTCCCTATCGATTCAATCGATAGGGATTTTTTGATTTTAAAGGAGGACTTCACATGTTGACACAATCGATTCCAAAACACCTAGCCCCACATATTTCACCGCAGTTCTACAATGAATACACACCAACAGATCATGCCGTTTGGCGTTTCGTGTTGCGGTTGAACTTGCACACGTTAGAAGGGAAGGCGCATCCGTTTTACATCGAAGGATTGAAACGGACGGGAATGGGACCGGATCGATTGCCGAACGTCGAACAGATGACGGATGAGATGCAGGCGGCAGGATGGTCGACGGTCGCAGTGGATGGGCTCATCCCCGGCGTTGCCTTTTTTGACTTCCAAGGAAACGGGATGCTCCCGGTCGCGACAGACATTCGGAAAGTCGAGAATATTTTATACAGTCCAGCCCCTGACATCATTCACGAGGCGGCGGGACATGCGCCAATGTTGATGGACCAGACGTTTTCGGCAATCGTCAAACGCTTCGGTCAATTAGGGGCCAAGGCGTTCATGAACCGAGAAGAACATGCCTCGTTCGCCGCATTGAAACGGTTGACGATTGTGAAGGAGAATGCGAATTCGACCGAACAGGATATCGAAGCGGCGGAGAAAGCCGTACATGAGGCGAAAGCGCAAGTGACTGGCTTTTCTGAAGCACAACAGGTCGCGCGTATCTTTTGGTGGACCGTTGAATTCGGATTGATTGGTGACCTCGACAACCCGATGATTTACGGGGCAGGCCTCTTATCATCGGTAGGAGAGAGCCGTCACTGTCTGACAGATGCGGTCGTCAAACATCCATTCGACTTGGAGCACGCGCTACAGACGAAGCAAGACGTGACAAACATGCAAAAAGAGCTATTCGTTATTCCAAACTTTGAGACGCTCTCTTCTGTCTTAGATGAACTAGAGGGAAGAATGGCGATTCGAAAAGGTGGGATTGAATCTGTGGCGAAAGCGTTGGCGTCAGGAAGTCAATCGACGATTCGACTTGAAGATGGATCAGAACGTGTCGGCATCGTTCGTCACATGACGGAGTCGAAAGAACATACGCTCATTCAATGGGATGAATGTTCAATTGTACAACATGGACAGCTCACGCAAAAAGAGCGACACGGGCTACTGATCGCTCATGACACAGAGTCCGCGCTCGATCGCGATGACCTCTTTGAGGACGGGACGAGCATTCGGCAAGCATGTGCATCCGGTGCACTCGAAGACGTGACGGTTCACCTAGAAGGACGGACGATCTCACTCGACTCGCTAGAAGTACGCGTCGATTCGCTTCCATCAGTTTTCCCAGGAACAACGGTAGACGAGCTGATGATGATTGAAAAACCGGTGATCATCGAACGGGATGAACGTGTATGGACGAACGATGATCCGATGTTCAACCGCATCCATCTCATGCGTGAGCGGGGAGAATCAATCGATGGTCTCATCCCAGAGATTTTAACGAACCACCCTGACGCCTGGTTATTACACATCGAGTGCCTGGAGTTGGTGAAGGATGAAGGACTGAAACAGACATTGATTGAACGTCTTGAAGCATTGCGTCAAACTTCCCCATCCCGAAATGAATTGATTGGTCGCGCGTTCGAACTATTGTGCTAACGAAAAGAGGCGACGTTTTCCACTGTAGGAGAACGTCGCCTCTTTTGCATTATACAGATTGATTTGTCGTTTCACGTAAGAACGTAATCAAACGACGATACGTGGAATTAGCCGCTGGGCGGTCCATTTCGAAGTAATAGTTATGGCCAAGCTCGTGCTCGTTCCGATCATAAAAGACAGTCGTGACATCCGTACGTCCTGAAAGAATCGTTGCAAATTCCTTAGCCTGCTCCTCAAAGGAATGGTCATTCCCGTCCGCGATAAACGTTGGGACGAATGTGGCCGGTACATTGACGAGTGGCGACGCTTCAGCAACGACCGGGAGAGTCTCCCAATTGTATGTGCCGAAGTATGCCCATCCGATTCGTTTGAACAAGAAGCGGTTCACTGACTTCGATGATTCGAGCCATGTGCGCTTCAAGTCGAGCGGTGCAGACAAGAGGATGGCACCGAGGATTGAGGATTTTGGTACGACTTGTCCCACTTCAGCAGAAGGCGAATAGTCGTCATTCAACTGGATCCCGACAAACTGTGCAGCGAGCTGTCCACCATTCGAATCACCTGCAAAGAAGACGCGGTCTAAATCGAGACGGAAGCGGTCATTGTTCTCAGCGATGAACGAGTACGCTTCTTCGATTTGTTTGAGCGGGGTCGGGTACATCACGTCAGGTGCGAGTGCGTAATTGATACTGACGACGTTGTAGCCGTTACTCGCAATCGAAGTGGCGTATTTTAACACATCTGATTTATCCCCACCGACGAATGATCCGCCATGTACCCAAAAAATGGTAGGGACCGTGCGACCATTTCCTTCATAACGGATCAAATCAAAGGTTCCATTGTCATAAGAAGACAAGTAGTCGATGTCTTTTCGGACAGACGTCTTTTGAACGACTTCCTCGAATCCCTTCATCTCCACTTCGTTTCCCCCCGCAAACGAAGTTTTGATTAAACGTGTGGCTGGTTTCGGTGAGAGGAACACATAAGCCGCTCCTGCGACCGCAGTTCCAATCAATCCGACTCCAGCTCGTTTCAACCCTTTATTCATCTTCCTTCCTCCCTTTCTACAATCAGAAGCTTATTGCGTGACGAGTACGTCCGCCATGTACGTTTCGATGACATGAGCGATTCCGTCTTCGTTGTTTGATTTTGTGATGAAGTCCGCTTTTCCTTTGACCGTCGTGTTAGCATTTCCCATCGCGACGCCGAGGCCGGCCCATTCAATCATCGTCAAATCATTGTTTCCGTCACCGCAAGCGATGACTTCTTTTTGTGCGATGCCGAGTTGATCTGCTAGGAAGGCGAGACTCGTTCCTTTCGTGACACCGGCTTCAGTAAACTCAAGGAAGAACGGTTTTGAACGGGCTACAGCCAATTTCCCGGCCAATTCTGTTTGTAGCTTCGTTTCAATCGGAGCGAGTGTGTCGCCATCCGCAAGCATCAAACATTTGACGACCGGAGCTGTCACGGCATCTTTAAAGTTGTCGACATGAATGACCGGCATTCCCGTCAATTCACCTTCGATATCCGTATAAGGGTTCGGGCGATCGGTTACGATTTCGTTACCGACGTACGTATGAATCGCGATTCCTTCCCGTTCACTGATATCATGGAGATGGGCGACTGTATCCGGCTGGAGCGTGCTCGAGAAAATCTCCTCGTTTGTCGCACAATCGATGACCGAGGCACCGTTGAACGATAAGATGTAGCTTCCGTATTTCGCAAGTTCTAATTCACGGGCTGCTTCCCACATCGCAAACGTTGGTCGTCCGCTCGCGAGAACGACTTTATAGCCGCGCGCCTGTGCATCGAGAAGTGCTTCTTTTGTCTTAGGGGAAATCGTATGGTCGCTCGTGAGGAGCGTATCATCCATATCCAATACAATCATCTTGTAACTCATAGTAGTAGGGGGTCCTCCTTCAGAATCTAATGACTCCATCCTAAACCTTTTTAAGGTCAATTGACAACCTTGTCGCAAAAACGTAACTATAATGTAGAGAAGTGAACTCTAGAAGAGGTGGAAATCGATATGAATCGAATTTTAGTAGCTGAGGATGAACATGCGATTCGCAGCTTCATTATTGTCAATTTAAAACGAGCCGGATTCGACGTCTTTGAGGCGACGAACGGTCGAGAAGCGGTCACCGCATTTGACCGTGAACCGTTCGATGTCGTCCTATTGGATGTCATGATGCCGGAAATGGACGGATTCGAAGCATGTGCTGCCATTCGTGATCTTGACGAAAATGTAGGGATCATCATGTTGACGGCACGGACGCTCGAAGAAGATAAAATTGAAGGGCTTGGTAAAGGTGCAGACGACTACATCGCCAAACCGTTCAGTCCAGGTGAATTAGTGGCGCGCATCCAAGCGTTGTTGCGCCGTGTCGAAAAAGTGAAACGAAAAGATTCGAAACGCTTAAAGTCGGGACCGTTCGCAATCGACCTCGCCGCGAAACAAGTGACGAAGTATGGACAGTCGATCGATTTGACGCCGACCGAGTATGACTTGATCTGTCATCTCGTCCAAAACGAAGAGATCGTCTTGTCACGCGATGCGCTACTCGATGCTGTATGGGGCGTCAACTATTTCGGTGACCGAAAGACAGTCGACGTCAACATTCGTCGCTTGCGTCAAAAAATTGAAGATGACCCGAGTCATCCGGTCTATATCGAGACGTTGTGGGGTCACGGATATAAATGGCGGAGACATGAGGCATGAAACAACAGTTAGTCATTCGCATGATGATTGTCGTGACGATCGTCTTGCTCTTGCTCGTCAGCATTTTGTCTTACGGGACGTATCGCTACTATTACGAGTATGAGTCGGAAGCGTTACTAGGTCATGCGACAACGAGTGCATATCTATACCCACAAGCCCAAGTTGGGTTTGAAACGCCGAGCGCCTTTTCAGTCCTCGTCCGAACATTCGGATATCCTGGAACTGATTTGACGATTGTCGACCGGAGCGGTTCGATTGTCAAAACGACGGGACAACGAACAAGGCAGGCCTCTTTCTCTCAAGAACAGTTACAGCAACTGTCGCAAGGAGAGTCCGTCGTGCAGGACTATGACGTCGGGGATGAACATTACTTGTCGGTCACGAGTCCCATTATGACGAACGATACGTCCGAGTTTGCCATCAGTTTCACGCGACCGCTTGAAGACTTGGATACGCTCATTCGCGAAATTTGGATGACGGTCGTCATGATTGGCGTCTTGATCTGGTTGCTCGCCCTATACACCGTCATCCGGATTGCCGATCGCTTCGTCAGACCGATTCGTCACATCATCGAGGCGGCGGATGAGATGGCTCAGGGCGACTTCGATGTATCCGTTGAGTCAAATGAGAAACATGAGCTTGGGGCCTTGGCTCGAACGCTCACGTATTTAGGCGCGAAAGTCCAGCAGCATCAGTCGACACGTAACGAATTCCTCTCGAGTGTATCGCACGAACTCAGAACACCACTCACATCGATTAAGGGATGGACCGAGACGATTCGGGGTGGTGATGAGAAACTATCTGAAGAGACGGAGCTCGGTTTAAGCATCATCCATTCGGAGACAGAGCGCATGATCGGTCTCGTCGAACAGCTTCTCGATTATACAAAAATTGAGGAGAGTCGGTTGGTCTTGTATCGCCAAGAACTGGACCTGGTCTCTTTGTTACGTCAAGTGACTTTGCAATTAAAACAGTCACTTGAAGACAAAGGCATCACACTCATCGAACGCTATCCTCAAAAATCGGTCGGACTATTTGATGAGAATCGTTTGAAACAAGTGTTCTTAAATATTCTCGAGAACGCGATTCGTTTCTCGCCAGACGGAGGAACGTTGACCATCCGCTTCGTGCAATCGGAACGTGTTGCCTTCATCTCGATTATCGATGAAGGTCCCGGCATTTCACGAGAGCATTTGCAGCGCATCACCGAGATGTTCTATCAGGCTCATGTCACAGAAGGTAGTAGCGGGCTTGGACTTGCGATTTCAAAAGAATTGATTGAAGCGCATGAAGGCAAACTCGTCATCGAGAGCGAGGTCGGACACGGAACGACGGTGACCGTCTTATTGCCGCTCGACCCGAGTGAACTACATTAATAGGATTAAACCTCCCGAATTCAGGCTACATATAGATGTATGTAGACTGAGGGAGGTTTTTATAATGGCCAATCAATCTTTGAAGCCGTTAAAAGGAAGTCCGAATGCTGTGTCAACCCAAACTTCAATTGAAGAATTGCGGATGGACCCACTGCCGTATGCAGGCAGTCGCGGGCAATCAATTGAAGCCATTAAGATGGCGATGAATCAGTTGCCGCGGGCTGAATTGGTGAAGGAAACAGATGAAGGACTTCATTATGTAGTGACTTCGAAAGTGATGCGATTTAAAGATGATGTCGATTTTTTATTTGATGACGCTACTCAACAAGTCGAGTTTCGATCTGCGTCGCGTGTCGGCTATTCAGACTTTGGCGTGAATCGAAAACGAATGGAAGATGTGAGCGAACGATACCGGAGGTTGATTCGATGAAGGACTATCAGTTGATTGTCATCGGTGGTGGTGCTGCCGGGATGACGGTGGCCGCAGGGGCTGCGAATTTAGGCGCAAAGGTCGCGCTTGTTGAAAAGAACAAACATTTAGGTGGTGATTGTCTGCATGTCGGATGTGTGCCATCGAAAGCGTTGATTGCCGCTTCAAAAGAAGCGAATGCGATGATGCGCGCGGCCCGAGTTCTCGGAACCGAGTTCAATGGACAAGAGCATTATCAAATGTCAAAAGCGCGTGTCGACAAAGCACGTGCCATTATTCAAGACCATGACGGGACAGAGCGTTTTGAAAAGATTGGCGTCGACGTCTATATCGGAGAAGCCTCGTTCCAAAGTCCGCACGAATTAAAAGTAGGGAACGAGTTATTGATCGGGAAAAAATTTGTCATCTCGACGGGGTCGAAACCGACAGTTCCTCCAATCGATGGACTCGATCAAGTCCCATACTTAACGAACGAAACGGTCTTTGAAGAAGAGACGCTCCCGGAGAGCCTGATTGTCATCGGCGCCGGAACGGTCGGACTTGAATTGGCCCAGTCCTTTGTCCGACTCGGCTCACAAGTGACCGTGCTCGAGGCGCAGGATGATTTCCTACCTAAAGAAGACGAGGACGTCGCCACCTATTTGAAATCTCAACTCGAGATGGCGATGCGCTTGAAAATCGGCGTAAAGGTCAATCGAGTCGATGAGGTCGATGGCCGCATTCGTGTCACGACAGAGGTGAACGGCGAAACGGTCGAATATGAAGCGGACAAACTACTGATGGCGACAGGTCGCGTTCCCCGAATCGATGCGCTCCGTCTCGACCGGGCGAACGTTCAGGTGACGAAAGGGTATATCGATGTCTCGTCGTCATATCGGACGTCACAATCTCATATCTTTGCGATTGGCGATACGATCAAGACGCTCCCATTCACACACGCCGCTGGAGAAGAAGGGAAGGCGGTTGTCGCGAACGCGCTCTTTGGATTATGGAACAAGGTCGACTATAGTAAGCTCCCGTGGATCACATTCACAGACCCTGAGGTGTTCCACGTTGGGATGACGGAGAGAGGAGCGCGTGAGCGTTACGGTGACGACATTGAGACGTATGAAGCGAAACTGTCCGAAGTGGACCGCTTCATTGCTGAACGCCAAGAAGCAGGCTTTGTCAAAGTGATTACGAAGAAAAATGGAAAAATCATCGGAGCTCATGCAGTCGGTGAATCGGCGGGGGATTGGATGCAAATTGTCGTTTATGCGATGCAGCGTGGTGACAAAATCGGGAAGCTGTCTCGTATGATTTACCCGTATCCGTCGCGAAGTGAGGCCGTGAAGAAAGTGACAGACCTTTACTGGCGGAAACGATTGTTCGAAAGCCCACTCACCGAACTGGCGAGACGCTACTTTAAATTGATGCAATAACACAAATCACCCACTCGAACGAGTGGGTGATTGTTAGTTTGGTAAGGTGATGGTTTCAATCATCTTTGGTTCGCCCTCAGAAAGGTCGACGAGTGGTTTGATCAACACCTCGACACGTCGGTTTTTAGAGCGACCTTCTTCTGTATCGTTCGTCGCGATCGGTTTAAACTCACCGTAACTCGCGAGCGTGAATTGAGCCGGGTTCAAGGCATCATTTTCCAAAAGGCCACGCATGAACGCGGTCGCACGTGCAGAACTGAGTTCCCAGTTTGACGGGAAACGTGCTGTATTGATTGGAATGTTATCCGTATGGCCGGAGACGACAATCTCTCGCTTGCCCGCCTTCTCTAAAATTTGACTGATGTTTTGTGCGACGTTACGAGCATCAGCATCGAGAGTCGCCTCTCCTAAGTTGAACAGGGCACGGTCTTGAATCGTCAAGACGAGACCACTTGAATTGATCGTCGCTTTGATTTGGCTTTCGAGACCGTTCTTTTTAATGTATTTGTTTACATCTTCTTTTAACTCGTCAAGTTGAGCCAATTCATACGTCCGTGGGTTGGCGGTCGTATTGGTTTTGTCTGTGCGACTGATGTCACTGTTTGAGGCAGTCGAAGCTTGAAAGACGCTGACGCCTCCAGAGAACACCTGGTTGAAAGACTGTGACATTTTCTCAAGCTTTGTCTGGTCGATGTTACTCGATGCGAATAGTACGATGAAAAGCGCGAGCAACAGTGTCAACAAGTCGGCGTAAGGAATCAGCCAGCCTTCGGGAATATGTTCTTCATGATCATGCTTCTTTTTGCGCTTCATAGTCAGCTCGCTCCTTTGGAGACAAATACACAGACAGTTTATCTTCTAGCGTTTTTGGAGATTCACCACTTTGAATCGATAAAATCCCTTCAATCATCATTTCCTTGATGATGACTTCACTCTTCGAATACTGCTTCAGCTTGTTTGCAAACGGGAACCAAAGCACATATCCGGTGAAAATCCCGAAAAGTGTCGCGACGAAGGCCGCTGAAATGGCATGTCCGAGCTTTTCGATATCAGATAAGTCTTTCAAGGCAGCAATCAATCCGATAACGGCTCCGAGTACCCCAAGTGTCGGGGCATATGTCCCGGCTTGAGTGAAGATATCGGCATTTGCTTTATGACGCTGTTCCATATTCTCGATGTCGCGTGACATGACTTCCGCAATATATTCGGAAGGTTGACCGTCGATGACCATCATCATGCCTTGGCGTAAAAATGGTTCTTCGACTTGTTCAAGTGCCGTTTCGAGGGAGAGGAGTCCCTCTTTTCGGGCTTGGGTCGACAAGTCGACGAATTGCGTGAGCAATCCGGACTTGCTTGGGAGTTCTTGTTTTTTGAACAAGATTTTAAACAGTTTTGGAACATTCTGAAGTTGTTCCTTCGATACAGCGATACTGACAGCCGCGGCTGTACCGACGAAAATGATAACCATTGCGGCAGGGTTGATCAGCGGCGCAACACCTGCTCCTTTTAATAGCATTCCACCGACGAGGGTGAGGAACCCGAGTATGAGTCCGACTAACGTAACGACATCCATGTCTTTGTTTTCCACCTTTCCGAAATAAATCAGGACAAAAAAAGCGAGAGACGCCACTCGTCTCCCGCAACATGCGTTCCCGATGATTAAGCGCCGTTTTCATCAATCAGCATTTGAATGCTGATATTTCGTTCTTCACGCTCTATATCGGTTAATACGTCGTATTTTTTTAACAATGCGTACAATTGATTCACGACTTCTTGCTCGAGTGACCAATTGAGTAACTCTTCTAGCTGAAAATAAAGGTGAGCGGGCATACATTGTGACTGGCGCTCCAACCTTCGTGAGACATCCTCTATCGAATGATCTACCGTACTAGGGTCCACGGTTTCATTCAACCTCCTCAACATTCTTAAAGTCTATCTCCCATAATACCAAAAAATCGAAGAAAGCGTTAGAGATACATTTTCTTGTTGGCATTTATAAAAGCGAGGAGTAACATGGGGCTTAGAATAATAGAAGTGAAGGGGATGTCGTGATGCGACATAGATTGTCAGCGCGTGAGTTGCGCTTGAAACGAATCGAGGTGCTTTACCGAGTCGTATTTGAAAAACCTGCCCGTTTTATTGCGGGAGGATTTTTACTGGCGATTTTTATTGGGGCCACTCTTTTATATATGCCATTTGCGCAAGAGGAGTCGGTTTCTTGGATTGATTGTTTGTTTATCGCAACGTCTGCCGGAACGGTCACTGGACTATCGACAGTCGACATCGGCTCCTCGTTTACCCTGTTTGGTGAATTGGTCATTGTCGCCCTCATCCAAATCGGGGGTCTTGGGTTTATGACAATCGCCTTGATGTTGTTAAGTGTATTAGGCAAGAAAATCGGATTAAAACAACGAATTTTGTTACAAGAATCATTGAATTTAGCCGGACCGGGGGGGACAGTTCGTCTCGTTCGGAACATCGTCTTCACGACAGTCATCGTGCAGTTTATCGGGATGTTGTTTTTGACGTTCGAGTTGTTTAGTACAGAGAACTATTCTTTTGGAACAGCACTTTATTACGGTTTCTTCCACGCGGTGTCTGCCTTTAATAATGCGGGATTCGCATTATTTCCAGACAGTCTCATGTCATTTGAGCAGAACACAGCCATCATTGTGACCATCGCCCTCATGATTATGATTGGAGGTCTTGGATTCACGACGATTGCCGATGCCACGGAAGTGAGAGGCTGGAAACGTCTCGCCCTCCATTCAAAAATCATGATTTTGTCACTCTTGGTCATCAATGGTGTCGCTTGGTTCGTCCTCATGATGTTTGAATGGGTATCGAACGAAGGGGTATTGTATGGTCGCTCCCTCGGTGAGGCGTTACATGTGACGTTCTTCCAAGCCGTGACGACAAGGACGGCCGGCTTCAATTCCATTGATATCGCGACCATGGCTCCAGCCTCGATCGGTTTGATTTTGATTCTGATGTATATCGGGGCAGGAGCGGCTTCGACCGGGTCGGGGATCAAAGTGACGACGCTTGCCGTTATCTTTGCGGATATGTGGGCCTTCATCGCAGGTAAGAAAGAAACGGTCATCATGGAGCGCACGATTGATGCGTTTCAAATCAAAAAGGCATACGTCGTCGCCATCTCAAGTTTCTTGTTCATTATGATGATCACGACACTCGTCATTTTATCGAACGGCCACATTCCAGCGACTGCCATTCTATTCGAGACGGTCTCGGCGTTTGGGACAGTAGGGTTATCGCTCGGCATCACAGCGGAATTGAATGATGCCGGGAAGGGTCTGATCATGTTCATGATGCTTCTCGGACGTGTCGGATCGTTGACTATTCTCTTTACCGTCGCACGTCAAGCCGACCGGAAGATTCGCTATCCGAAAGAGAAGATTTTGATTGGTTGAACATGTGTTGTAGGCTGCATTCCTCATGAAGGAGTTGCAGCCTTTTTTGAGGTGTCGTAGTCAAGAACGACACAGATTTTTGATGGTCTTCATCGTATGCAATAATTGGTATATAATGGGTTAGGAAATGAATCGATAAAGGAGGATTTGGACTTGTTATCTTGGCTCGGTATGACAAAAGGTGAGAAGACAGGGCGCCCGTTCTTCGGGGATGTGTCGAAACGAGCGGTAACGCTTGTGTTACTCTCCTCGTTGATGTTGATGTATGGTGTGAAGTCGCTATTGGTTTACCTGATTCCGACTGCATACTTGGAGGATGCGATCGTTGCGGTTCTTCCTGGTATCGTAGGGCTCCTTGTGGTATTGGTCTATATCCTCGTCCTCGAGCGTCTACTTCACGATCAAGCGGTGTCTCGTAACGACGCGGATGAGATATAAACAAGTGTACGATGATTCACGGCGTATACTTGTTCATTTAATTTCAATCATAGTTGAAGCCCTGACGAATCAGGGCTTTTTGTGTGCCATATAATAATGGACAATCTCAGGGAGATAATCCTGGAGGTCTGGACATACGATGCCCGTTCCGTCGAGTGCCCGTATCGTTTGTGTCGTGTCAAAGTGAACAGGATGTTTAAAGTACTCCAATAGTTCGTGAGGAACCTCGAGTCGCTTGGCACCATTCCAAGCAGTAAATGCCGCGTCGGCAACGGCATGAGGAACGGTTCCGCGAGGAGAACGCTGAAACATCGTCTCATGCAACATACGATATACCTCTCGTGCGCCATGTGGGAATGGGTCCGTCAAATGAAATGTCCGCTTCAGGCCGTTTGGAGAATGAGCTAGGAAAGCGGTCGCTTCTACTACATAATCGTACGGAACGAGGTTTACCTCAACATTCGCTCGCCCGATGTAAGGGAGTGGTCGCATCTGCTGGAGTTGTGTCATCAATTGTAAGACGAAATAGACACCGTCGAACTTTTTCGTTTCGCCCGTGCGACTATGTCCGATTACGATCCCAGGACGAATGACGGTGATTGGCATGCCACCCATTTCTCTTGAAACGAGTGCCTCTGCTTCATATTTAGTCGCCTCATAATGATTTTTAAACAGGACCCGATGCCATAATTCATTTTCATAAACCGTCCCACGGCGACGTCCGGCGATATAGGCGGTACTGAAGTACACATAACGCTTCAATTGTTTCGAGCGTTTGGCGAACGCGGTCACATGTTTGGTTCCGAGTATATTGACGCGATAACCGATGTCATAAGGAATACTCAAGTCATATGCGGCGGCGAGATGGAAAATGTAATGTACATCGCGTTCAATGACAGACCGCATAATCGGGTCGAAAATCACTTCGGGCAACGTGATGTCTGCTTCAACAAGGACGAGCTGGTGCGGCGCAAGCGACGTCGTTGACAGTAGCTTATCTCGTAGCTCTTCTGCATCACGTTGTTGGTTCGGAAGATGCAAGGCGTAGATGACTCCGATTTGATGCGGTAACGAAGCGAGGTGTTCAATTAATTTTCCTGCTAAAAAACCAGGGAACCCGGTAAAGGCGTAATTGTTCATGACGTTTCCTCCGCTAAATCTAATGTGAATGTGAAAGTCGACCCTTTTCCGACAGTCGATTCCACTTCGATGCTTCCACCATGTGATTCGATAATTTCTTTACAAATCGACAAACCAAGACCGGTTCCACCAATTTTACGTGTATCCGAATTATCGACCCGATAAAATTTTGTGAACAATTTTTCGAAGGCGTGCTCCGGAATCCCGATACCAAAATCACGAATGGATACATGCGCTTGATTGTGGTCTTGTCGGACCCGTACTTCGATTTCTTGTCTGTTCGGGGAATACTTGATCGCATTTGAAATCAAGTTGACGAGAACTTGCTCGATGCGATCGCGGTCAGCAACGAGATGCAAGTCATCATCCGCATTATCGAAATGAATGGTATGATCATTCGTTTCGCGGAAGCGTTCAATCACTTCTAAGACAAGTTCATTCAAAGCGAAATGATCTTGTTTATATTCTTGGTGACCATCTTCCATGCGTTGGATGTCCAAAAAGTCGTTGAGTAGGGCGGTCAATCGTTTCGCTTCCCGCGACATCGTCTTCAAGAAGCGCTCTCGTTTTTCAGGCGTCAAATCTCGAGCGAGCATCAATTCAATATATCCCGATAATGAGGAAAGAGGAGTTCTTAGTTCATGTGAGACCGTGCTCACCAGTTCATTTTTAATCTGGTCCATACGCTCTTCCTCGGTTCGGTTACGGAACACAAACAAGAATCCACTATCCATACCGATTTGTCGTTTTGTATCCATCGTCGTTCCATACATCTCATAGTATTCTTCATCTCGGTCGTTTGGCTGTGGGATGGAGAAACGCATCGATACTTCACGCGCTGTCCCATCGAGAAGTTGATCCATCTTTCGTAGCATCTCGCTCCTGTCACGAGGACGGAACGTGGAGAGGAGCGGGATACGCTCCTGAATTTTGTTTGGAGCGATGCCCGGTAAGTCCATGAGTCGTCTTGCGTGGACGTTCATGAACAAGACACTCCCGTTCGATTCGGTCAAAACGAACGCTTCATTCGATGCTTGTAAGATTGACTGGATGATATCGCGCTGACGGGCGATGGCATTTTTTTCGCGTTCGAGCATACGCTCTACCTTTTTACGGTCGCTGATATCACGCATGACCGCGACTCGTAACGTTTGCCCTTGATACGTCACTTCTTTCGGATACACCTCTAGTTCTAAGAACGTTCCATCTTGCCGCCGACCAATCACTTCGTATGGCGTTTGAATGTGATTGCGAATGCGTCGTAACACATCGGCCCGGTACCCTTCCGCGATAAACTCGATAGTCTGGCGTCCCATCATTTGCTCTGCAGGGATTTTAAAGATGGATTCCGCTGCCTTGTTCGCATCGAGAATCATCCCATCTTCATGGAACAGAACGGCTTCGATGACCGATTCGGCAAACATGCGATAACGCTGTTCCTTATAACGGAGCTCACGTTTCAACTCAATCTCGGAACTCACATCAAATACGAAGAAAAAGAAGCCGATGAGTTGCTCTTGCTCATAAACGGGATGCATGAACAATTTGCCGATGAAATGTGTCCGATCTTTACATTGAAACTTCCATTCCCGGTCTCCTTTGTCGAGTGCGAGGCGCAACATTTGTTCGAACGATAGCAACCGTTCCGTCTCGTCTTGATAAGCAGAGCGTTTTTCACTTAATTCTCTCGATTCAAATAAAGCGAACGGTGTCATTTCGTAAAGCACTTCATGGGGCGCATAGCCAAACAGTTCCGTGGCCCCCTGATTGAAACGAGTAATCAACAAATTCGCATCCGTCATGATCATCGCCATGTCGAGTTCAGTATGCATCATCGCCTCAAAAGCGTTGTGTTGAATCGTCACGCGTGTATCATGGGGCAATGGCTCAATGGAGAGAATATATTGATTTTCCCACGGAATGGCGTGTACTCGCATCGTTGGCAGTTCATACATCCAAGGCAGTCCTTGTTCCATCCGACGAGACAATTCCATCGTAATCGGTGACTGATTGACCATATGGAAAAGGTTCGAACGTCTCTGTAGATTCTCAGGAAACTGCTCGAGAAACGGACGGTTTGCCTGAACGATTGTTCCATCTTTCTGTATTAACGCAACTCCGTAAGGTAATGCATGTAGTAACTCACTTTGGAGATTGGCATGATTCTCCATGAACAGTCATCCCTCCTTCGCGGTGTCAGACGAGCACATCTTCTATATCATTCGACAGATCCCCCTTTCATTTCCTGCCCTCAAAACGGTAAAGTGAGGGAGAGGAATTGGAAAGGAAAGATGAGCATGATTGGATTACTCATTGGGATCATCGGTGCCATATGTTTATGGTGGTTCGAGGCACCGCTTTGGAGCAGCGTACTGCTTCTCTTGCTTGGAATTGCATGGTTTATATGGAAAGTAAGGCTGTCGACCATCGACCGCATTGATCGGATGGATGGCCGGGAGTTTGAATTATTTTTAGAGGAAGTGTTCACCGCGCTTGGTTACACGGTCACGGTGACTCCGGCATCACGTGACTTTGGTGCTGACTTGTTATTGGAGACACCGGATGGATGGTCGATTGCCGTTCAAGCAAAGCGTTATGAAAAGACGGTCGGACTCGAAGCGGTTCAACAAATTGCAGCGGCCGTTCCCTATTATCAAGCACACGAAGGCTGGGTCGTGACGAACTCGAATTTCACGGACAGCGCATACGAATTGGCAGCGCCAAATCAAGTTCGTCTGATTGCAAGAATGGAGCTTGAAGAACTCTTAAAAGAAGCGGGATATAAGCGATGAGAATAGGCTTGTTCACAGGTTCGACAGAATCCAAATGATGTCGAAAAAAAAGGGTTGTCTTTTTCTTTAAACGATGCAATAATCATCTTCGTCATATGAAATATGTAGTAGTTGAAACGAGATAAAAACTACACAGAGAAACGATTGGGGTTTTCAGTAATACCCGACCGTACACATACAAACAATCACGGTTGGAACGTGCTAGGAGGAAAAAGCGGTGCGCAAATTAATTTATGTAAAAGGTTGCGTCTTTACACAAGGTGAGGCGACCATTTATGACGAGACAAATGATGCGATCGGATCTGTTCACCGCGACGCGGAAGGCAGTGTCCAAGTGCACAATTTGTCTGGACGACAGATCGCTCATGGGAAATACATCCCAAACTGCCAAAAATGGGTCGTGATGAACCATGATGGACAGGCGATTGGTCAATTGAAAGACAAGTTCTCGTTATTCGGGAAAAAGTGTGAGTACAACGTCTATGAACGCGGACTCTTCACGATTCAATATGATGTGGAACGTCACAAGTTTAGCGTTCGCGACAAAGCAGGTAAACTTGTCGCGGAACTACGGAAACAAGAAGACGATACGTTCTGCTTAACGAAAGAAGCCGATCAGTTATCGATGTTCGAACTCCTTTCCGTCTTAAAGACGTTAACGGTCAAATCACGGATGCCGCTCGCAGCATCTGTCTCATAACGATGACGAGCACCGGTCTCTTGACCGGTGTTTTTTGATACGAAAAAACCGTCTCATCAAATGAAACGGTTCAAATAGTGCTTGGCCTCGAGTTCGAGTGTCGTCACCCGATGTGCGTATAGACAAAGCTTCAAGACGTGAATGATATTTGGATGTTCATAGTTCATCTTTTCGAGCGAACGTTTCGCCCGTGTATCGAGAAGGTCGATCGGGCTTGTTGACTTCGCATACTCCGCGTAAAGTCGATAAAAATCAATCGGTTTGATGAAGTCGTCTTCGTCCCGGTCAGGGTTGTTGAAGATGAGCGCCAACAAGGAACTCGTCTCTTCGAGGGAAAAAAGGTGTTTCAAGTCATCAAGGAGATAAATGATTGCCGCTTGATGCAAGGAATACTTTTTACCGATTCGTGGGACACCGATGATTTTACGAACTTCACGCTTCGTCCAGTTTTGAATCGTCGTCGCAGAGAGATGCTCTCCGGTCAGTGCATTAGCGAGAGCGACGATTTGGTTAATCGATAAGCCGTTCTTTTCAATATGAAACAAGTGGATTTTTCGAAGCTCTTTTGGGAAATGTTCACGCACGTCTTCAGGGAAGAGGGCGATGGCTCGCTCGATTTCTCCGACCTGCATAAAATGAAGGCAATCTGCCAAAGTTTGAATTGAAGTTGCGTCGCGCATACGGCCACCCTTTCTATCGCCAACAGCGTACGTTGGCTATACAGTCATTTGACCTCATTCTACCAAATGTTTGAAAAGTAAGCTAGGATGGGCACTGATTAAGGTATAATGACGGTATCATACACACTCTATATATGAAGGTGGTCAAGCAATGAATGAATGGATTAGTTCGATTCTTTCCATTGTAGTCGTCCTCGTGTTTCTCGTGGGTCTCGAACAAGTCGGGAAGCGTGTGGGATGGACGGATGAAACGATTCGAAAAAGTGTACATATCGCAGTCGGGCATTGGTCGTTATTAGCAGTTTGGTTAATGGACTCATGGTACGTCGCGGCAGTCCCGCTCATTTTCTTCACATTTGCGAATGCGGTCCTGTTATATAAAAGCCCGTCACCGGTGCATCAAACGGAACGAAAATCATTCGGGACCGTATACTATCCGATTGCATTGCTCATTATCTTATACTTCTTCTTCGAGTCCGAGCCGATCGCATTTTTAGCCGGATCACTCGTGCTCGCCTGGGGGGATGGAATGGCTGCGCTCATCGGACGCAAATATGGGACGGTCATCTATGATTTATATGGACAAAAGCGTTCTTTCCAAGGAAGCATTGCCATGTTTCTAAGCTCATATGCTGTCTTATTTTTATTGTTTTTGTGGAATGATGTCGTCCTTTGGCAAGTGGTAACATATGGGTTTATCATTTCCATCATCGCTACACTAACTGAAGCGATTTCATATCGAGATTGGGATAACTTTACAATTCCAATCATTGTTGCCATTGCGACATCACTATTGCTATAAACTAATCATGAATTTGTAAGAAAAACGTTGCTTGTCACGTCCAATAATCATTTGTATACTGTGATTCGTACTGAAACCATTCAGTGACGTGCTCGGAACGAATGAAGTGGGACCGAGACACTGATTAAATAGAAGATAAAGGATTGAGTGAACGCATGAGCTTTTTACAGCAACTTCAAATGATCATTCCGGCCGAGCGCGTCCTTCAAGACGAGCCGTTGTCGGCACACACGTATACAAAACTAGGGGGCAAAGCAGATTACTTCGTGGCTCCACACACGTACGAAGAAGTGCAGGCCGTCTTACAACTGGCCCACCAAGAAGCGATGCCGTTTATGATTCTTGGCTTCGGTTCAAACTTGATCGTCCGCGATGGCGGCATCCGTGGAATCGTTTTGAACTTGAATGAACTCGACTCGATTCGTCGGGAAGGGATTCAAATAATTGCCCAGGCAGGAGCAGCGATTATCGACGTCTCACGTCAAGCACTGGCAGAGGGATTATCGGGCCTCGAGTTCGCATGTGGGATCCCTGGGACGGTAGGTGGTGCCGTCTACATGAACGCAGGTGCATACGGCGGAGAAACGAAAGACGTCATCACATCTGCGACGGTATTGACGCAGGATGGTCAAGTACTTCATTTATCTAAAGACGAACTCGATCTTGACTACCGAACGAGTCGTGTCTCAAAAGAGGGCTTGATCGTGCTCGAGGCAACGTTCGAACTAGAACCGAAAAACTATGAATTGATCAAAGAAGTCATGGACGACTTGACGTATAAACGTGAATCGAAACAACCGCTTGAATACCCTTCGTGTGGTAGTGTGTTCAAACGTCCGCCTGGCTATTTTGCCGGCAAGTTGATTCAAGACTCTGGACTGCAAGGCAAACGCATCGGAGGAGCGGAAGTCTCGCTCAAGCATGCTGGGTTCATCGTCAATATCGATGAGGCGACGGCGACAGAGTACATTTCACTCATCCGTCACGTCCAGGCGACCGTTAAAGAGAAATTTGAAGTGGAATTAGAGCCGGAAGTGAAAATTATCGGGGAAGATATCGCCGTTGAGAACGCATAACGCATAATAAAAGAAGGAATCGGACGATGGCGTTCGGTTTCTTCTTTTCTTATATAGAAAAAGACGATGAGAACGGGCATCTCATCGTCTTAAAGGTTAAGCTTGTGTTTGTTTTGAGACCGCCTCATGGGCAGGAACGAACGGATATTCCAAATCACGTGCAACCGCTTCATACGTGACCGTTCCATTGATGACGTTTAGGCCTTTGAGAAGTGCCTCGTTTTCAAGAAGTGCTGGGAATACGCCTTTTTGCGCACACTCGATGATATATGGCATCGTCGCGTTTGTCAGACCCATTGTCGAAGTGCGTGGCACGGCACCTGGCATGTTAGCGACGGCGTAGTGTTGCACGCCATAACGCTCATACGTTGGTGCATCATGCGTCGTGATATGATCGATCGTCTCACAAATCCCACCTTGGTCGATGGCGACGTCGACGATGACCGAACCAGGCGACATGCGCTGTACCATTTCTTCCGTGACGAGTTTTGGTGCTTTTGCTCCTGGGATGAGCACGGCACCGATCACAAGGTCACTCTCAGCCACTTGTTTCGCAATGTTGTATTTATTTGAGATCAACGTATTGATTGTGTTTCCGAACAAGTCGTCGATTTGACGAAGACGAGCCGGGCTAATGTCCATCAACGTCACGCTCGCCCCAAGACCAATTGCGATTCGAGCTGCATTCGTTCCAACGACACCGCCTCCGATGACCGTGACGTTCGCACGAGGTACGCCTGGGAGACCAGACATCAAGATTCCTTTTCCACCATGTGGTTTTTCAAGGATTTGAGCTCCGATTTGCGCAGCCATACGTCCTGCCACTTCACTCATCGGTGTGAGGAGTGGTAACGTGCGATCCACTTCTACTGTCTCGTAGGCGATGGCTGTAATCCCAGAATCGACGAGCGCTTTCGTTAATTCTGGCTCTGCCGCAAGGTGTAAATAGGTGAAGAGCGTCAAGTCAGGACGGAAGTATTGATACTCAGACGGCTGTGGTTCTTTTACTTTGAGAGCGAGTTCGACGCCTTCCCAAACTTCTTTCGCCGTTTCAAGAATCGTTGCACCGGCATCAATATATTCCATATTCGTGAATCCGCTACCGAGACCGGCATTCGTTTCGACGAATACATCATGACCAAGCTCCGTTAACATAAATGCACCCATCGGTGTTAAGGCCACCCGATTTTCATTGTTTTTAATCTCTTTTAATACCCCGATTTTCATGGAACATTCCCCTTTCATTCCGTTGACACAATTTGTTCACACCCCTAGTATAGACCCATTTGAAAACGCTGTCTTTAGCATGGATTCTAAAAACGAAGACGCTCACTTTGTGAAATATCACAAAGTGAGCGTCTAGTCTTCTAATCGATATTGACCAGCCTTAATGGCTAAATAAATCATGGATCTTTCTGGTAAGGAAACTTGTGTGATATTCGTCAACTCTTCGATGCGGCGAATCCGGTACAGAACGGTATTCGGATGAATATGAAGATGAGCGGCGACTCGTTTGACGTTCCCATCAAAATAAAAATACCATTCGAGCGTCTTCACGAGTTCGGTCTGATGGGATGAATCATAATGCTGCAACCGTTCGACTGTCGGGTGGGTCTCCAGTCGGAGTCCGATACGTCGAGCGAGTTCCGGGACGAGTTGATAAATGCCGATCTGCTCGAAGGCACGGGAAGTCGATAGTTCGAGCGGGAACTTGCGACGTAGCGTGGTAACCCGTCGCGCTTCTTCGGCTGCGGCATATAACATGTCACTTTCGAAAAAACGTCGGCTGATGCCAAGACGTGGTTCGGATTCGCTGAACTTGTCTTGAAGCAATTGTTCGAACCGTTCCGCCCAGGCTATGAGTACAGTCTCTTCATCGGAGAGTTCAGACTTCATATAATGCCAGACGAGTAGCTGCTGACCGTCGATGGCATGTAAAACGACTTCAATTGACTCTTGCGTCGCAAGCACATAGTGAAGGCGTTCCGCAAGTTGAGGAGTGATTGGTTGAGCACATTCGATGACCGTTAACCGACTGGCGACGGCGATCGGAGCAAGTTCGTTCAATCGTTCGCGATTCGCATCCGTAAGGGTAGGGGAAGCGAGGACATCTAATAAGAAGCGTTCGAGCTCGGCGCTGATTCGTCGCTCGTGCATCGCGATGGTCATAAGTAGCTTTTTGGCGATGGTCGCCCCTTCTTGCAAGATGGCTAATTCTTGAGTACTGAACGGATTTGTCCGAGCTAAGCTCCAAATATAGCCGAGTACTTCATCATGTTGTTTGATGACGATTGCGGCGCGTTCCCCAAGACCGACGGCGAGACGGGCCGGGATGACGACCGGTTCATTTTGGTCGATGACTTCTTGTAAAATACCACTCTCCCATAGGTCTTCGATGACAGCTTCTGGGACACGACGCCCGATGATGGTCGCAATCCTGGCCGGGTCGGTCGAATCGGGATGTGTACTATAAGCGAGCAACTGGTGGTGGCGATTCTCAATCGTGATCGGTGCTCGAATCGCTTGACCAATCGCTTCGGCGAGTGTATCGAGAGACTCATAAGATTTCTGCAAAAAAGGCATGTCGATTCCTCCTCTCTCTTGAGTATACCGTCTTCTTTGTGAAACTTCACAAAAAGAATCAAGAGTGTGAGAAATGACATGCCTTCTGCGATTACATTGGGAAAAACAGTCCGACGACGAGACCGAGTAACGCTCCGACAATGACCTGGAACGGCGTGTGGCCGACGAGTTCATTCAAGAGTGGGGTCTCATGTTTAATTCCTTTGAAATAATCGTTCAAGAGCCGTGCTTGGAAACCGACCGCCTGCCGAACTCCGGTCGCATCATACATGACGATAGTGGCAAAGACGACAGCGAGAGCGAATAGACTCGAGTCAATGCCTTCCATTCGCCCAATCGCGGTAGCGAGTGCGACGACGGTAGACGAGTGCGAACTTGGCATGCCTCCTGAAGCGAACATGATTTCAATTTCAAAATCTCTTGTTTTAATGAGTTCAGTTACGAGCTTAGCCGCTTGGGCGATAAACCAAGCGAGAATCGCAGCGAGTAAAGGTTCGTTAAACATGCGTGCATTCACTTCCTGTCTGACATAGTATCTTCACTATACCCGAAAGAGGCGCAAGCTAGACGTTAAGATTTCGTCAAAAAAAGATGTCTTGGACGCGTTCTCCAAGACATCTTCTGGTCGATTTTTGTTACCCGACTACTCCTTCAGTCTCCTGAAGTTTCTCTGCAATGTTATCGATGATATAACGGTTGCGTGGGTGTTCTTGACACTCCTTCGAGCATGAACGCATTTGTTTCGGTTCACACTCTTCACAACAGAAATGCTGTGCATTGCACTCCGGGTTGGCACAATTAACGTAACGAACCGTCTCTGTCCCACAGTGCATACAGTGTGAGACGACAGATGGGTTCACGGAGTTAACCGGGACATTGATCCGCTCGTCAAAGACATAGAGCTCGCCTTCCCAGTCCTCTCCTTTTGTCGCTTCATCTTTACCATACATTGCGACGCCACCTTTAAGGTGGAAGATGTTGTCGTGACCTTGGTCACGCATATATGCTGTAAATTTCTCGCAACGGACGCCGCCGGTACAGTACGTGAGAAGTGTTTTCCCTTCGTAGAGGTCCTTGTTCTCTTCGAGCCATTCCGGCATGTAACGTGAAGCCTCTACATCGATTTTGATCGCATTTTTAAAGTGACCAAGTTCGTACTCGTAGTTGTTACGAACGTCGAGGATGACGACATCATCACGATTCATCATCTCTTTCCATTCTGCTGGTTCGAGGTATGCACCGTGTTGTTTCGGTACATCAAACTCGCCATCAAAGCGCCACGTCACGAGCTCTTTCTTGTGACGGACAAAAATTTTCTTGAAGGCATGCTCTTCGACTTCATCGATTTTGAACTCGATATCGCTGAAGAGAGGGTTTGCTTTCAAGTCATTCATGTACTGCTCGGTTTGCTCCCAAGTACCAGAGCACGTCCCGTTGATTCCTTCGGAGGAAATCAAGATGCGTCCTTTGATGCCGAGGTCCTTACAATACTTCAAATGTTCTTGCGTGAGTGTTTCTGGGTCTTCGATGTTGACGTACTTATAGTACAGCAAGACCCGCATTGGTTTTGTTTCCATGTTGTGTTGCTCCCCTGTGTTCAGTTTTTTGCAGGAAAACGAACGTTGGGTTGTGTCGTTCGACGAATGGACTTGCCTGCAACCACAAGTCCATTATTATATGATAAATATCACGACGAATTTTCGCAAATGGTTTTTAATTTTTTTTGACGAATGCAGGGAGATGCGTCTTGTAAATCGAATTCGGGTAATAGAGTAGTAACGAAAGTTGAAGGTGGAACGACTATGCTTAATTCTCTCCAACAGTACATCATCCAATTGATTGAATGGCTTCAAGGTTTGCCTGGTGGTCCATGGGCTGGACTCGGTGCCCCGTTTTTAGAAGCGATTTTTCCATTTTTACCACTCGTCTTAATCATCTCTGCCAATGCAGCGACATACGGCTTTCTGTTAGGCGTTCTCTTATCCTGGATCGGGAACCTTCTTGGAACCATCGTCGTTTTTGCGGCTGTCCGTTACGTTTTCCGCAAACCGATGACGCGCTGGCTCGAAAAACATAAGGCGGCGGTCTATTGGTTGGAACGAATCAATCATATGAGTCCGATCTCGCTCGGATTCTTATATTCTCTCCCGTTCATCCCGGTCAGTTTGATCACGTATTTATTGGCGCTCATTCAGATGCCGCTCCGTACGTTCATCATGGCGGCAGGATTCGGAAAACTGCTCGTCGTCGTGATTTTCTCTGTCATCGGGGACCAGTGGGAAGAATTTATCCAAAGTCCATTTCGTTTATCGATGCTCGGTCTACTTTTGGTCGCATTATGGGCCATCAGCCGGGGGCTAGAAGAAGTGCTCAAACGACGCGCTTTCAAGAAACGGAACGAGCAGTTGAAACAAGAGATGGTCACGAAACGACAAACACCCCTTTGAACAAGGGGTGTTTTCACTTATGACTGTTTTTTGAAACGTGGGAAATTGAATGCGATGGCGATTCCTCCACAAATAAAGAGTAGGAACGGATAGAACATGAACGGAACGAGGTCCGGCGATGCGGTCTTCGTCAATTCTGCAGCGATGAGTAATTGAGCTCCGTACGGAAGAATCCCTTGTACCCCACATGAGAAGATGTCGAGTACGCTTGCTGATTTCTTCCGTTCGATGTCATACTCGTCCGCGATGTTCGCTGCAAGTGGACCGGCTACGAGAATGGAAATCGTATTGTTCGCTGTTGCTACGTTAGTCGCACTGACAAGTCCGGCGATGCTCCATTCGGCACCGGCACGTTTTTGAATACGAGATGTCAACGCGTCGCGTAAATACGTGAGTCCGCCGTTGTGTGAGATGAGACCGACGAGTCCACCCATGAGTAATGTCAGGAATGAAATTTCGGCCATGCCAATCATCCCGTCCGCAATGGCTGTCACAAACGCCGTGACGGATAGGCTTCCATCCAGGAGACCGATGATGCCGGTGAGCGTGATGCCACCTAACAGAACCAAAATGACGTTCAGTCCTGTCAATGCGAGTCCGATGACGGCAAGATATGGAATCAGTTTGTACCATTCGAATGCGGCGACATCGACCGTTGACTCCCCATTTGACAAGACGGCGAGTAAAACCGTCGTGATGATGGCGGCCGGTAACACGATCCAGAAGTTCGTGCGGAATTTATCACGCATGTTCGTTCGTTGCGTCCGGACGGCAGCGATGGTCGTGTCTGAGATGAACGAGAGATTGTCCCCGAACATCGCCCCTCCGACAACGGCTGCGGCAGCGATGGCGACATTGACGCCACTCTCTTCATGGATACCGAGGGCGATCGGTGCAAGTGCCGCAATTGTCCCCGTCGACGTTCCCATCGCCATTGAAATGAAGGCGGCGATGACGAAGAGTCCGCTCAAGAGAAGCGAAGGTGGTAATAGAGTCAAGGCGGCGTTGACCGTTGCATCGATTGCCCCGATGGCTTCCGCTACCGTTGAAAAGGCGCCAGCCAGTAAGAAAATGAAAATCATGATGATGATGCCCGGATTGCCGGCTCCTTGCGCGATGCGCTCGACGGTTTGAGTGGCACTTCCTTTTGTCATGAATGCCGCAACCATCAAGGCGATGATGGCCGCGACGAGTACCGGAAACTTATAAAAGTCTCCGTAATAGACACCCGCCCCGATGAAGAAGAGTAAGAAGACGAGTAACGGCAAGAGTGCCCATTTGTTTGCTGTTGGTTGTTCCAAAATAATCACCTCACTAAAAAAATAAAAAGGACCCTTTTCTGAGAAAAAGGTCCTTCGTGCGAAATACCCTTTTCATCTTTCGAGCAATACGCCCGCTGGATTTGGCACAGGTTCCCCGCTGCCGAGACTTCTCAGGGCCAGTCCCTCCGTCTCTCTCGATAAAAAGTGAATCTATCCAATTAGTAAACACGTTCCCTAACGTACCTGTTTCAAATCCGCTTGTCAACTTAAAAACTCCCCAATTCGATGTGAGAAAGGGGAGTTTACGTCGTTAAATTGTTGAAGTGCGCCACGCGGTTACGTCCCGCGTATTTCCCACCGACATATAGCGCACGGTCCGCGTTTCGAATCGTATCGTCTAAGCGCTTATTTCCAAACGCATCGATTGTATCGACCCCGATGGACGCGGTCACAGAAACCTCGTGATGATCGACAAGGAACGGTTTCGCTTCGATTTTCTGGCGAATTCTTTCTGCAATGTCAACGGCTTGAGACATGTCACAATGATTGAGAAGCAAGATAAACTCTTCCCCACCATAACGGGCGGCAAAGTCATCAGCGCGAAGGGCTTGCCGGATACGTCGACCAAATTCCTGCAACACTTGGTCACCGACTTGATGGCCATACGTATCATTGATTTTTTTAAAGAAATCGATGTCGAGCATGGCGACCGAGATCGGATACATCGAGATGTCGGATATTTGTTGAATCCCGTATTCGTAGAAGGCGCGGGCATTGGCGAGGAGTGTCAAACTATCCGTCCGGCTCTCGGTATACAGACGATCTCGTTCATGACAGCGGCTGATGGTCCGGTTGAACGACTTGAGCAACTTGAGGATTTCTTGTTGGATAATCTTCGGATACCCATATACAGGTTCTCCTGTCATCACGATCCATGTTCGGATTCCCTCGATTTCTTCCGAACGAATTGAGACGAAGCTATGGTAGTCGTCATGGAAAGCGTCAGACAATGAAGCATCCCACTCAAATCGCATCTCGTAGTCAAGGACAGGCTCGACAGGTTGACTGATATCCAGTAGCGCAAATACGATGGGGCGATCAATCTGTTGACGTGTCTTCAAGTCGAAATAGAGTGTGCGATTGAATAGCTTGAACTCGATATATCCTTCATCGTAATGGTTCAATTGTTCGCATTGACTTAAAAAGACTTCAATGGCTTGCGCTTCGCTCTGAGACAAAGAGACGGCTTCTTTCGCTTCGTCGTACTGTTCAATCAGAGATTTATACGCATCCTGTCGTCCCTTTTGAATGAGAAGTCGTTTGATGAAGAAGGTCAGCGCTGCCGCGATACTGCTCACGACAAGTAAATTCGTCTCTCGGAAGAATGCTGCGGCTAAGATGAAAATCAAACTGACGACGTATGTGTAGAAGGCGATCTTCAAAAAGTCACTCAACCCGATATCAACGCGGAACCACCATCTCACCTGATACTTTTGGAAAATGGTGTTTAAGAAGATGGCAAGAAATAACCCGGCAAGCGGGATGAATGATTCTTTCGAATAGAAATCGATTCCAGTCTCCCCACCGAGGGCGAGATAGACGGTAGCGGGAATGACAATTTCTAAGTATGCCGTAATGGCGTTCCACGGATAGGTGAAGCGGAAACGGCGTATGGCGACTTTTGGTCTCAAATTGGCGAATTGAAAGACGAATAATCCAATCTGGTTGACGATGAGTGCTGTTTCAAATCCAAAGAATAGAAAAAGAATCAATACGATACTCTCAGAGAATGTGAAGTACACACCTTTGACTTCGATTGAATCGAGTTGAAAGATGATGACGAGTAATGAGATTAAAATAAAGGACAACGGATCAATGGTTGGGGCGTGCAGCACATCCAATGCAAATAATCCGATGGTGAAGCAGAACAAAACACTCCATATACTCCAACCGAGCACGGACATCTTGCGAAAGTGGTTCATGTGTTCCCTCCTAGCATGGGACATTTCAAGATATAATAGTAAAGATTCGTCATGATTTCGTGCGAGTCCTGCCTTTCTTTTATCATGCTTGAATTCTAGCATTGAGTATACAGGGAATATCCTCTATAATGAAGTTGCTTTTCAACCGCATAGACGAAAGTCGATGAAAAAGAGAGTAACGATGGTTTAGTCAACAAAGCGACCTGGGGATTGGTGAGAGCCTGGGCTGACAAACGTCGCGAAACGCACTTTTGAGATGCTATCCGAAACGAGAGTAGGCATAGCCGGAGGGAACCGTTATCACCATAAAGCGGTCTGCATCATGCAGGCAAGAAGAGTGGTACCGCGGGAATTCCCGTCTCTTTGCATCTATGCAAAGGGCGTTTTTTTTATGAGTTGTTATTGAAGAAGGAGGACATACAGATGAGTTATGAACGCAAATATGCAGAAGCACTATCCCGTGTCATCGGTGAAGAACTCACGATTGACCAAATTGAAGCATTGATTGAGAAGCCAAAACACGAGGCGCACGGTGACCTCGCGTTCCCGTGTTTCCAATTGGCGAAAGCTTACCGAAAAGCACCTGTCATGATTGCGACAGATATCGCAAATGAATTGAACGATGAATTGTTCACGAAAGTGGAGGCGGCGGGACCTTACGTCAACGTCTTCTTGAGCCGTGATGTCGTATCAAAAGAAATCATCAACACCGTGCTTGAGGAAAAATCGGAATATGCGACACACGAAGCACGCAATGAAACGATTGTGACGGACTTCTCGTCACCAAACATTGCGAAGCCGTTCTCGATGGGTCACTTGCGTTCGACGGTGATTGGGAATGCGATCAACCAAATCGCACGTAAAAACGGATATGATGTCGTCGGCGTCAACCACCTTGGGGACTGGGGCACTCAGTTCGGGAAATTGATGGTCGCCTACAAGAAGTGGGGCGATGAGGAAGCGGTACGCGCCAATCCAATCGCAGAACTCTTGAAATTATACGTCCATTTCCACGAAGAGGCGAAGACACAACCAGAACTCGAAGACGAAGGCCGTGCTTGGTTCAAAAAGCTTGAAGATGGTGATGCGGAAGCGACAGAGCTTTGGCAGTGGTTCCGTGACGAGTCGCTCAAAGAGTTCCAGAAAGTATATGACCTCCTTGGAGTGAAATTCGAAAGCTTCAATGGGGAAGCGTTCTATAACGATAAAATGGGACGCGTCGTCGAGATGCTCGAAGCGAAAAACCTCTTAGTGGAAAGTGAAGGGGCGATGGTCGTCTCGCTCGAAGAGGAGAACTTGCCACCTTGCTTGATCAAGAAAAAAGATGGCGCGACGTTGTACGCGACACGTGATTTGGCAGCGGCGATCTATCGTTACGAGACGTACAACTTCGTTCAAGCGAACTATGTCGTCGGTGGCGAACAGGCGCTCCATTTCAAACAACTCTTCTCGGTCCTTCGTAAGCTTGGATATGACTTTGTTGATGGCATGCATCACGTGCCGTTCGGCTTGATCTTGCAAGAAGGCAAGAAGATGTCGACACGTAAAGGGCGCATCGTTCTTCTTGAGGAAGTCTTGAAAGAGGCAATTGAGAAAGCGCAGGCGAACATCGAGCAGAAGAACCCGGATCTTGCGAACGCACAAGACGTTGCCCGCATGGTCGGTGTCGGCGCGGTCGTCTTCCACGATTTGAAAAACGAACGCATCAACAACATCGAGTTCGATCTCGACAGCATGCTCAAGTTCGAAGGGGAGACAGGACCTTACGTTCAATACACGAACGCTCGTGCGAACTCACTCCTTCGTAAAGGAAACTATGACGGCTCACCATTCACTGGTGCAGACGATGACTACTCATGGGGTGTCGTCACGATGCTCAATGCGTTCCCACACGTCATCACGCGTGCGCATGAACGCCGCGAACCATCAATCATCAGCCGCTATGTACTCGACCTCGCGCAAGCGTTCAACAAGTACTACGGTCACGTCCGCGTCCTAGAAGAAGATGCGAGCAAACAATCGCGTCTCGCTCTCGTCAAGGCAGTGACGCTCGTATTGACAGAAGGGCTCCGTTTACTCGGTGTCGAAGCTCCGGAAGAAATGTAAGACAGACGAAAGGACCTCAAAAAAATTGAGGTCCTTTTTGTATTCATGCTTTCATCCGTGTGACCGTTCGGGCTTCCGTGTCATATAGACACCATTCCCGATCGAAGATGACGGCGCCGACGTTAATGACATATCGTTTTTTCTTCAAATGGAACGGTGTCCCGAGTTCCCACGGCAGAGAGGTTCCCTTTCGGTAAATCCCGGGGATGTGACTGTGTCCGATGAAGACGAGTGGGTATTTTCCTTTCTCGACCATCGGTTCCCAGTCTTTATTCCACTTCACTTGATGTCCATGTAAAAAGCGTGCTTCCTCGAGAGTCGTCTGTTCCGGCAATAACGAAATCCGTGTTTTCACAGGATGGTCGATTACGAGCACCTCGTCGATTCGCTCTTCCTGATTGCCTCGTAGACTCGGGAATGTGAGTAACGCTTCATAATTTGGGTCGTACGTCACGACGTCTTCCACATGATGAAAGCGCTCGTGACGTCGTTTTTTGCCAACATGGCATTCGTAGAGGTCCCCGAGACAGAGAATATGCTCGGTTTCGCGACGAACGTCATCTAGAACGGTCTTTAAATCATCAAACGAACCGTGCGGGTCACTGATGATGGCGAGTTTCATCGGAAGTTCGTAAATTGGGCATCGACGGACAATTCAAGTTCACGTACGAGTTGCATGACGGCCTGGAGGTCGTCACGCGACTTACCTGTCACTCGGATTTGATCGTCCTGGATTTGCGATTTGACTTTTAGTTTTGATTCTTTGATGGCGTTGTTGATTTTTTTGGCGTCGTCTTTGTCGATGCCGCTTTTCAATTTCACGCGTTGGCGAACCGTGCCACCGAGTGCGTTCTCTACTTTTTGATAATCGAGGTTTTTCGTCGGGACACCGCGTTTGATCAATTTCGTGATCAAGACGTCTTTTAATTGCTCGAGTTTATAATCGTCATCCGAGATGAGGACGAGGTCGCCACTGTCGAGGGACATCTCACTCTTTGACCCTTTGAAGTCATAACGGTTCAAAATTTCCTTTTCCGCAATTTGGATTGCGTTCTTTACTTCTTCAAGATTCATTTCTGACACGATATCGAAAGAATTGTCTTTTGCCATGTTTCATCCATCCTTTGTGTGGTTTTGTTATAATGATAGCAGATTTGAAGCAGTGAAGGAGTGAAGAGATGGAACGTACAATGGATCAACACACACATGCAGACTTAGATCACGTTGCCTATCACGGGAAAGACCTAGGGGTGACGTTCAAAGGGGAACAGATTCGACTACGAGTTTGGTCTCCGGTAGCGGAACAGATGTCGGTCAAGTTGTATCGAACAGCCCGTGCCCGTAAGTTTGAACGACTCGAGCTCGAGCCGGCTGAGAAGGGGACGTGGGTGATCGAACTCGACCGTGCCTTATTCGAAGGTCAATTTTATGTATTTGAAGCGCTGATTGATGGGAAAAAAGTAGAGTCGCTCGATCCGTATGCGAAAGTCGTCGGAGTGAATGGGAAACGAGGATGTCTGCTCGATCCGGCATCTTTGAACCCGGACCATTGGATCAAAGAACGTCCGCTATTCAATTCTTCACAAGAGGCGGTCATCTATGAGGCGCACGTCCGTGATTTGACGAGTCACCCAGAGAGTGGGGCGACGCACCGTGGGAAGTTCTTAGGGATGACCGAGACGGGTACGACGACCACGAGCGGTTACCCGACCGGACTCGATTATATTACCTCGCTTGGAATCACTCATCTCCAATTAATGCCGTTCTTTGACTACGGCTCGGTGAATGAGTCACGTGAAGGGGAAGACAATTATAACTGGGGTTACGATCCGGTTCATTACTTTGCGGTCGAAGGATCTTACGCCTCGTCGGCAGATGACCCGGCGACGCGAATTGTCGAATTGAAGGCACTGATTCAAGCGCTCCACGATCGAGGCATCCGGGTCATCATGGACGTTGTCTTCAACCACACGTATGATGCGTTGACAACACCGCTCGGGCAATTCGTCCCGGATTATTACTATCGCTTAAACGAAGACGGAACACTCGCGGATGGTTCAGCATGTGGGAATGACACGGCATCCGAGCGTGCGATGATGCGTAAGCTCATGGTCGAGTGTGTCACGTACTGGGCGAAAGAATTCATGATTGATGGGTTCCGCTTCGATTTGATGGGACTCCATGACGTCAAAACGATGAACCAGATTCGGAAAGCGCTCGACCGCGTCGACCCATCGATTCTTGTCATCGGGGAAGGGTGGGATTTGGATACACCGCTCCCGGTTCGTAAAAAAGCGAATCAGCATAATGCGCATAAGATGCCACGCATCGCCCAATTCAATGATGGGATTCGAGACGGTGTCCGAGGAGACGTCTTCATCGAAGACTTACCGGGCTGGGTGAGTGGAAACACGGATATGACAGCAGATGTGAAACGAGGGATTGCTGGTGGCATCACGAGCCAAAGTTTCGCTGATGAGCCGAACCAGGTCGTCAACTATGTAGAATGTCATGACAATTTGACGCTTTGGGACAAGTTATCCGTGACGAATCCCGAAGATGACGAGACGACACGTCGCCGTCGCCACCGTTTGGCGACGTCGATTGTGCTCCTAAGTCAAGGGATTCCATTCCTTCACAGTGGACAGGAATTTTTCCGGACAAAAGACGGGGATGAGAATAGCTTCAATTCAGGCGAAGTCATCAACCGTATGGACTGGAACCGGGCGGAGCAAGAAGCGCCAAGTGTGGAATATGGGAAAGGCCTCTTGCGTCTGCGTAAGCAATATCCGCTCTTCCGACTCGAGAACACGGAACAGATTCGCAAACACTTGCGTTTCTTTGATGAAGCAGAGGGTGTGATTGCCTTTGAATTGAGCCGTCATGTGGAAGGATATGTAGAACGACATATCGTCTACCACAACGCACTCGAGGAGGCGGTTGAGGTCAAACTTCCATCTGGCAAGTTCGAGGTGAACGTGGAGGACCATACCGTTAATCTGACGGCGCCACGTCAAGTCGAGGACCGTCATATGACGGTCGCTCCACTCTCGACACTAGTCGTAACCGAACGTCGCCCAGATTACAGCAAGTACGCTGTGGCCGGTGGTGCGGCCCTCGCTGTAATCGGTGGTCTCTGGTATGTATCGAGAAAGCGGAAACGCAAAGAGCAGTAACCAAAAAGGAGACGTTAATCCGTCTCCTTTGGTGTGTCTTCCTCTGTTTGAGATGCCTCGAGTTGCATCATTTTTTGAACGAGGATGTGTTTTGGCATATGCATCAGTTCCTCGAGGGGGACGTTTAATTTTTTTGCGAGTTCAACTGCGGTCTCTGGTGATAGTTGTAATGGACGCATGGAAGGTCTCCTTTCTAAACGATATGTCTTTACCGTCAGTATACAGGAAAATCGAAAATGTGTTGAATGAACACATTCAAAATCGAATTTCGTTTCGGTCGTTGCTAAGCTGAAACTAGGAAGTGATCAGATGTACAAACAAACAGCAGACTTTCAATTTCATCAAACGATCGAATGGCTAGAACGTGTAGGTGAAGGTTGGATGTTGTACTTGGCGCAAACTGGATTTTTGTTCTTTGACGAGTCGTCTCAAATTCGCTGGGAGATCGACTGGAAATGGACACCATGCGCCCTATATGTGGAGCCGAATGCAAGACGTGCCGTGGCATGGTTCCAGGAAAAAGGACTTTACGGAGTCATTGATTTACAACGAGGACAGATGGAGACGCATGCGATCCCTCAACGATTCAACGGAGACTGGTTTAGCAATTTGCACTATTGGCAAGGCGATGACATCTTCTTATATTCAGCCGAATCGGATGTCGTAGCCTTGAACCTCCATGATCATACGTTTCGATATAGCCGCTATGAAGAAGTCCCTGTCTTTGGGAACATCATCGAGCTAGCGTATCAAGGGACGTATGATTTTGAACGATTCACACCTGAAACGTGTGTGACATTGTTCGATGAACGAACTCATCATTTTTTAGTTGAAAATGTGAAGACGAAAGAAACCTGGCGCATTCCATACGAAGGAAACCGCGACACGGTCATTCTCGATCAAGTGGGAGAAACGACGGCGATCACATCGACAGAGTCGTTCCAACTGTTTCATCGAGAGGAAGAATTATTTTGCTCAAGCGTGTGTGCAGACACCCAATTATTGAAGGTAATGCTGTTAGATGAACGAGGGGATCGACTCGTCGTCTTGTCCGCACCACCTCGATTTTGTCATAGCTGGCTTCAAGTCTTTGAACGACAAGAGTCCTGAACCGAACTTAGGTTCAGGAATTTTTTGTGAAGTGATGATGAATGAATCGAGAAACGGGAAGTAGATGGATAGACAGGGAGGAGTGACATCAATGGAATGGTTAGGTAGGCAGTTGGTTCGTTTTCGGTATGGCGTATTACTCATATGGGCGATTTTACTCGCGGGTTCAGTTTATTTCGGGCTACAGCTCCCGGGTGAGTTGAGAGGAAACGGATTTGCCATTCAAGACGGACGTTTCCAACAGGTAGAAGATCAGTTGAATGAACGATTTGATCGAGCAGGTGCTTCAATGATCGTCTTATTTGAAGGAGGAAATCTGGAGGCGGTCATGGACGAACAACAAGACCGTTTTGGGGAAATTTCATCAATTGATGGCATGATTACCCCGGCGGAGAATCCGGACGCGCGTTCAGGGGACGTATCCTATTTCGTGCTGGAATTCGAAGATTATGATGCGGCGGAATCCTCGATCGATGCCGTCCGAGACGCGCTCATCGTTGATACGGATACCGAAGTCCGCTTGACGGGAGAACCGGTCTTTGCGGATGACTTAAACGAAGCTTCGAAAAATGACTTGATTCGAGCGGAGTTGATTGGGATTCCGGTCGCGCTTCTCGTGTTGTTGCTTGTTTTCGGCACACCGCTCGCCGCGCTCATGCCGTTACTCGTCGGGTTGATTACCTTTATTGTCGCAGCGGGATCGCTATTCTTTTTTGCACAAAACATGGAATTATCTATCTTTGTTCTCAATGCCGTCGCCATGATTGCGATTGCGCTTGGGATTGATTTTTCACTGTTACTCGTCAATCGGTATCGGGAAGAGTTAACGCGCGGGCAATCGAGAGAAGAGGCGATTGTCCGGACGGTAGCGACGGCGGGACGCTCGATTCTCTTTTCAGGTCTATGTGTCTTTGTCGGATTAGCCGGACTCCTATTTATTCAAGTAGATGTCTTTCAGGCGGTCGCGCTCGGTGCCCTCATTGCCGTCGCGGGGGCCGTGCTATCTGCACTGACCTTGTTGCCGTCGTCGCTTTACTTAGTCGGTGACGCCTTGAATAAAGGACGAATCATCAAGACAGATGAGACGAAATCTGAAAAGCGCTGGCAAAAACTTGCTCGCTTCGTGATGAGACGTCCGGTGACGATGACGCTCATTGCTTTGTTGATCCTGCTCCCGAGTCTTTGGTTCGTGCGCGACCTAGAGTTGAACATTCCGGACGCCGATGCGCTCCCTACCTCATATGAATCACGAGCGGCACTCGAACGATGGGACGATGTGTTTGGGGATAACTCGACCGATGCGGTCCTTCTGTTTGAAGCGAACGATTTGACCGATCCGATGATTTTAGAGGAATTGACGAGTCTCACAGATGAGTTAAACGAGGTCGATATTGTCGATAATGTCTCGACTTTCTTAACGACATCCGGATTGACGCCTGAGACGTTTACGCAACTCGCCGAAGCGGCGCCAGAACAACTCGCCCCACTTGAGCGACTTGTGACCCTTGATGAGAATACAGATTTGGCGCTCGTGAATGTCAGCTTCGATGTACCTCCGAGCGACAAAGAAGCGCAAGCATTCGTACGCGATTGGCGAGACAAAGGGTTTGAAGTCGGCGGACCGGCAGCCTTCAATGAAGAGATTTATGATGAGATTTATGACAGCATTCCCTATGCGGTCATCACCGTCATCTTGGCAACCTTCTTCATCCTCATGTGGGCGTTCCGATCCATCTTGATTCCAATCAAGGCGATTCTCATGAACGTGCTTGGTCTTGGGGCGACGTTCGGTTTACTCGTCATCATTTTTGAATCAGGTTATGTGTACGATGCAGAAACAATCAGTATTTTGACACCGGTGTTCATCTTCTCACTCGTCTTTGGATTGTCGATGGACTATGAGGTATTTCTCGTTTCACGAATCGAGGAATATTACCGCGAGACAGGCGACAATGACTATGCGACGGAGATGGGGCTTGCGAAGACGAGTAAAATCATCACTTCAGCCGCCATCATTATGATTGTCGTGACGGGTGCGTTCGCCTTCACGGGTGTGAGCCCGATCAAACAGCTCGGCGTGGGGATTGCGCTCGCCATCTTCATTGATGCGACCATCATCCGGATCCTGCTCGTTCCGTCTCTCATGAAACTGTTCGGGGATTGGAACTGGTGGTGGTTCGGAAAGAAAGATTTACCGAAACGTAACATGCACTAAAGGTAAAATTCATGAACTGAATCAAAATGTGTGGTAAACTACGTACAAGATTACGCGCAATTTGAGAAAGGAAGGTCTTTATGGATACCGAGAGGACATGGCCTCTGTTCCAACTTCCGGACTTCTAGCGTTGACTGATCGCTTACACGTGTATCAATCAACAAACGGAAGATCGGAGATGGAACAGATGGAACCGCAGCTACGACTGAGGATCCTCCTCTCCGTCAAGAACGGGGAGGACAATCGGAATGAAACGAGTTGCTACCATAGTGCTCGGAACGCTGATCATGGCGTTCGGTTATTATTATTTGAATGAACAGTTTGGTTTGGCGGAAGGCGGGTTCGTCGGATTATCGCTACTCGGTCGTTATTTATTTGATATCGACCCGGCGATTTCGATGATCGTGCTCGACATCCCATTTTTTATCGTCGCTTTGTGGTGGAAAGGATGGCGTTTTGTCGGGCAAGCGGTACTAGCCGCTTCGTCCTTGTCGCTTAGTTATGCGATGTGGGACCGTCTCGACTTGCTCACGTTTGATATTCAAGTATGGCCGGCAACATTGTTTGCGGCCATCGCGAGTGGGATTGTGACCGGATATGGTCTCGGTCTTGTCTTGAAGTCAGGCGGGGCGACCGGAGGCGATGACTTATTCGCTCTTGGCTTATCGAAATGGACAGGTGTGTCGGTCGGTACGATTCTGATTATTTTTGATGTGATCGTCCTTGGGATTTCACTCATCTATTTACCATTATCGAACGCATTGTATACGCTCGTCGCAGTATCGATTGCCGGAAGGGTCGTCACAAAGATGCTCGTCGTCGACGAACCGAAAGCGACACCCGTCGCACCAAATTGGACACCAAAAAACGATCTCGCATGAGATCGTTTTTTTTATGATGAGTGAGAGCGAGTTAGGTTGGCTTGAATCTCGATGGAAAAAAATTACTGTTAGCAAATCGAGAGTGGTACAATGAACTATAGATTGAATTTTTGGTGGTGAGAAGATGAACCGTAACATCGTAAACTTGAGTATCCTCGCATTACTTATGGCAGTGATGGTAATGAATAACCTTGAAGGACTGCACACGCTCAAAACGATCGTGAACAGTATGGCAATGCTGATGCTATCTGTCATTGGAATCATGTTCATAACGAACTATGCGAAAAATAAGAAACAAGCTATGTGATGAAATGGGTGGCTAGCGCTGCCTATTTTCTTTTTCGCTTTTTGTGGTAAATCTCACAGCGCATGCTCTCACCATCCATTACACTAGTGGAGGAAGGAGTGATGGTTGATGAAATGGATGATTCCAACACAGCATGGGGCATGGTCGATGCTCATTTTACCGTTCGTTCTTGGAGGGACAGTCGGGGGATGGGTGTGGACACATGTGCCTTTTGCTATTGCATGGTTGTTTGTCTATATGGGGACATTCTTCTTATTTCAATACATCAAGCAACGAAAGAAATCGCGTGAGCTTTTACGCACCGTGATCATCTATCTGATGATTGCTACACTATCCATCACCCCAGTCTTATGGATGCAATGGAGTCTCATCTGGTTCGCTTTTGCAATGATTCCATTCGGTCTCGCAAACGCCTATTTTGCCAAAATCAAAGATGAGCGAAACGTATGGAATGACGTCAGTGCCGTCACTTCATTCTGTATTGGAGGAATGGCGAGTTATTACCACGGAGCACACGTCGTGGATGAAACAATTGCATGGGTATTCGTTTTGCCATACCTCTATTTCCTCGGAAGTATCTTTTTCGTCAAGACGATGATTCGGGAAAAGAAGAGCATCGCGTATCGTAACCTTTCGTGGGGGTATCATATGCTGTTAATCGTCGTGTTCATTGCGCTCGGTTATCCGCTGCTCGCTTTAGCATATGCCCCGAGTTTGATTCGTGCTATTTGGTTCTACGGCAAAAAAATCCCAATCATGAAGATTGGGATTGTCGAAATCGCAAACTCTGTATTTGTACTGGTGTGTCTCACGATGAATCTCTTAATTTAATTTGTGGTTGATGAGGTACTAGCGATAACGGCGGCAGTCGTGGCAGCGGTCGCCGCTTGTTGCATCGCCAATAAGTGGGCAAACGTACCGTGGAGCAATAAGTCGCTCGCTTCGTTTGTTATGCGTTCGGCCGCTACAAGTTGAAGTGCGATGAGCACGCTATGTGTGTTGAACCAGCGCTGCTTGTCTTTTTCGGCCCCTACGATTTCCTGAATAGCATGAATCGCGCTCGTATTCGGTTCCGTGACAATGCTAAGTAGTGCGAGTGCGGGTAAGTGTTCGCGACGAATCGAGATGTGCACTTCATCTAATTGAGACTTCCATGTGAGCAATCGAGAGACTGCTTCTTCGGGAGAGGACTCGCTGAACGTCAAAAGGTGTGAGACGAGTTGCAGTTCGTTTGACTTCGGGAGCCGTCCCTTCAATAATGCATAATGTTGCTCGATGCGTTCGTTCAAATCAATAATATCGTCAAACGCTTGCACGAGCACGAGCGCCGATAATAAGTCTTCCTCGCTTGTCAACCAAGGGTGATGTCGTTTGAACGTTTGATATAGTTCGGTCGCCTCATCGAGCCGACGGTCGGGTTCCTCGACATTGATCAGTTGATTCGCTAAAAAGGGACGTAGTGAACTGAAGCGGAAGTGTTTCCGGTCGAGTAACGTATCGAGACGGAGCGCCTCGTCGATTGCGGTTCCGATGTCCTCATACTTGGCGTCGAGAAACGAGAGCCAGACGAGGTTTTGACTGCCTCGAAACTTCGAGAACATCTTCGTTTTTTGTTTTAATACATCGCGTGCGTTCGAAAATCGAGATGCCTCGAACGGGGTGTCGTGAATTGCGTAATGAACGGCCATCAAGCGTCGGAAATCATCTGTCAGTTCCCACTTTGTTGCCGTCTTGATGGCCTCTAGTGCTTCTACATATCGTTCATATCGTGTCATGTCGAATCGCCTCCTTGTCCAATCATACGAGCGGGGGCGATCAGATGTTTCAAAAAAAGCCGTCTCGGAAACATTTCCGGACGGCTTTTGATTATTGTACTTGTGTGTAGAGTTTTTGCATGTACTCGTTCACTTCATCAGCCGCTTGGAACATCATGAATGAGTGTTGCAAGATGATCTCTGGTGAGAAACCGAGGTCGAGGTCGAGTGTCGAGGCGAGTGTGACATCGCGATCGCTGTCGAGTACACAACGGAAGTATTTGAACTCCTGGTTGAACTCGTTCAAGGCATTAAGAATCGGTAAATCTTCTACGTAATCTGGGACGTGCGTGACGGTAGCAGCATACAACTCAGCATCTGTCGTCTTTTTGTTAAAAGCGATAATCATAACGGGCTGAGCCCCGGATTTTGTTGTTTCACGCGTCAAGAACGTGACGTGCGTTTCAGTGTCGCTCTCTTTGAACGTCATGTTGCGTTCAGCGGCGAGCGCTCTAAATGATTCTACTTTTTCTTCGAAGTTCACAAGGAAATCCCCCTTAGTAAGTCGTTACTCTAACTTTCTCCCATTTGGACAGGGAAAGCAAGGGGAACTAGCGTTTCATCAACATTTTAATGGCTTCTTCCACCGTTTCGGACGTATCTTCGCCATCTGCTTGAGCGGTGATGATACATTGTTCCAAGTTCTTAGCCACAATGATAGTCGAAGCGCGATCGAGTGCGGAACGTGCGGCACTTAATTGCGTCACGACATCGCGACATTCTTTTCCTTCCTCCATCATCCGGATGATGGCACGAATTTGTCCTTCCACTCGTTTCATGCGATTCAATACTTTTGCATCGTATACATACGGTTCCATATCATTCACCTCTATAGGAAAAATTGTTCAGTTACCCAACTATTTATTGTGTAGGCTCATCTTAATACATGGGGGAGTATGTGTCGAGCATCAACTATCCAAATGGATGATGTTGAAAAATTCGACATTTCGTCAAACTTATTTCTTGCAATTAAATACCTAAGGGGGTATATTAATGACGTGGAAGCGAAATGTTCAACAAATCACAAACTTGTCGAACGCCAGCAACCAAGCCGAATGGTATAAATCGAATTGAAAACAGAAAGGTAGATCAACGATGAAAGCATCCGCTTTAAAACGTCAAATGGACTTTGAAGTGCCTGTAAATATCGTCGACGTCCGAGAACGTGACGAGTTTCAAGAAGCACATATTGAGGGCGCGAAAAACTATCCGTTATCCGAAATGACAGAGTGGATCGACACGCTCGATCCAGCTGAAGAATATGTCGTTCTTTGCCGCTCAGGTGCGCGTAGCACGCAAGCGACTTGGCAAATGGAGGCGAAAGGCTATAAAGTGGTCAATATAGAAGATGGCTTGATGAGTTGGCCAGGAGAAGTCGTCAGAGGAGGAAATCGACAATGAGTAAAAAAATCGTAATCGTCGGTGGGGTAGCAGGTGGTGCGTCTGCAGCTGCACGACTCCGTCGTTTGAATGAAGAGAATCAAATCGTCATGTTCGACCGTGGGGAGTATATCTCATTCGCGAACTGTGGTCTTCCATACTATATCGGGGATGTCATCCAAGACCGTCAAAAACTCCTTGTTCAAACCGTTGAAGGGATGAACAAGCGTTTCCAACTCGATATCCGCAATTTGACGGAAGTCATTAAAATTAACCGTGACGAGAAAACAGTGACGGTGAAACACGTTCAAACAGGCGAAACGTATGACGAGTCATACGACGTTCTCATTCTTTCTCCGGGAGCGAAACCGATTCGTCCAAACATCCCTGGAATCGACGAGGCAGAAGATATTTTCACGCTTCGCAACATTCCGGACACAGATAAAATCCGTGGCTACGTCGATGACAAGGCGCCGAAGCATGCGACCGTAATTGGTGGAGGCTTTATCGGGATTGAGATGGCAGAAAACTTACGTGAGCGTGGCGTTGAGGTGACGCTCGTTGAGATGGCGGACCAAGTCATGACGCCACTTGACCGTGAGATGGTGGCGCCAATTCATGAACATATGCGCTTGCATGGCGTCGAGCTTCAATTGTCTGATGGCGTTGCTTCGTTCTCAGAGCAAGGAAAGAAAGTTCATTTGACAAGCGGTCGTGTCATCGATACAGATATGGTCATCATGTCAATCGGTGTTACACCGGAATCGACGATTGCGCGTGAAGCAGGCCTTGAAACAGGTACGCGCGGTGCCATTCGTGTTAATGAAAAGATGCTCACATCAGACCCGAATATTTACGCGATCGGGGATGCGGTCGAAGTACTCGACTACGTCTTCAAAGAACCAACTGTCGTGCCACTCGCATGGCCAGCGAACCGTCAAGGCCGTCTCGTTGCCGATATCATTAACGGCCGCGACGTGAAATACAATGGAACGATGGGAACGGGAATCGCCAAAGTATTTGATATGACGGTCGCATCGACAGGATGGAATGAAAAACGGTTGAAGGCGGCTGGCAAGACGTATGAGGCTGTTCACGTGCATCCAGGTTCGCATGCTGGTTATTATCCAGGATCGACACCTGTGTCGCTTAAACTCTTGTTCCACCCGACAACGGGTGAAATCTATGGTGCGCAAGGTGTCGGAATCAATGGAGTCGATAAACGCATCGACGTCATTGCGACAGCTATGAAGGGTGGTTTGACAGTCCTCGATCTACCTGACCTTGAGCTCAGTTATGCACCACCGTTCAGTTCTGCGAAAGATCCGGTCAATATGATCGGGTATGTCGCGTCGAACGTCGTCCTCGGTGACAATGAAGTCGTACATTGGGATGAAATCGATGAGCTCGTGGAAATCGGAGCGACGTTACTAGACGTTCGCGATGAATCGGAGCATGAACTCGGAAAGATTCCAGGATCGATCAATGTGCCACTCAACTCATTACGAGAAAACTTGGACAACTACGACCGGAATGAAACGATTTACGTGACGTGCCAAGTCGGTCTTCGTGGCTATCTCGCATCACGCATCTTACGTCAAAACGGCTTCAAAGTGAAAAACTTGAGCGGTGGCTACAAGACGTGGTCGCAAATCAATCGTGATTTCGAGGCGCTTGAAGAAGCGAACACATCAAATGAAACAGCGGCTACCGTTGTAGAAGAGGAGCCAACACAAATGACAAATGCACCAATCGGGGAAGCGGTCATGTTAGACACATGTGGTCTACAATGCCCGGGACCTATTTTAGAAGTAAATAAGAAAGTCGCAGAACTCGGGGAAGGCGAAACGCTCCGCGTTCTCGCAAGTGACCCAGGATTCTTCGCAGATATCGAAGCATGGGCGAAGAAGACAGGCAACAAACTCGTCTCGAAACAATTCGTTAACGGACGCGTTGAAGCCATCCTTCAAAAAGGACAAGGTCCGGCTGCACCACAAGCAGGCGCACCAGCAGGAGACGGTGCATCAATGGTCGTCTTCAGCGGAGACCTCGACCGCGCACTCGCATCCCTCATCATTGCGCAAGGTGCTGCCGCGATGGGGAAAGAAGTGACGATGTTCTTCACATTCTGGGGACTCAATGTCATCCGCAAACCGGACGCACCGGAAGTGAAAAAGCAAGGTCTTGAGAAAATGTTCGGTATGATGATGCCAGGACATGCCGGCGAATTGCCACTTTCGAACATGAACTTCGGTGGTGTTGGTCAAAAAATGATGAAGAAAGTCATGAGCGATAAGAACGTTCCTTCTGTGGAAGAAATGATCAAGTCAGCGCAAGAAGCAGGCGTGAAAATGGTAGCTTGCACGATGTCAATGGATGTCATGGGCATAAAAGAAGAAGAGTTGATTGACGGGGTCGACCTTGGTGGTGTGGCGGCTTATCTCGGCGCAGCAGAAGGCGGAAATTTAAACCTCTTTATCTAAATGAAATATAGAACGAGTCGGATTGCGATGCGCTCTCCGGCTCGTTTTTTTCTTTTAGAAAGAACCGAGATGATGTTGAAAAAACGAATTAATATTGCAATTTTCGTATAATTTACCTATAATTCAAGTCATGTTAAGAAAGTTGACATGACTTTTTCTGTTGAGATTTTTAGAATGATGGAGGATTAGTATGGAGAAATTGGTAGAGAAACTCGTTTCGCAAGCGAACGATTTGTTGTGGTCGCAAGTGCTCATCGTTGTACTTGTCGCTTTAGGTCTTTATTTTACAGTTCGTATGGGCTTCGTTCAGTTCCGCATGATTCCTGAAATGTTCCGCCTCTTGTTCAAAGAGGGCACAGCACGTGAAAAAGGCCAAGTGTCTTCGTTCCAAGCTTTCGCAATCGGAACGGCAGCTCGTGTAGGGACAGGAAACATTGCCGGTGTGGCGACAGCGATTGCGCTAGGTGGCCCAGGAGCAGTTTTCTGGATGTGGCTCATTGCGTTGATTGGGGCAGCATCTGCATTCGTCGAAAGTACGTTGGCACAAGTGTACAAGATTCGTGATGGACGCACATGGCGTGGGGGACCTGCCTACTATATGGAGCGTGCGCTCGGCCAACGTTGGCTAGGTGTCTTGTTCGCGATTTTAATCACGTTCTCATTCGGATTCGCGTTCAACTCGGTACAGTCGAATACGATCTCACTCTCTGTGAGTAACCAGTTCGGGATCAGCACAACAGTCGTTGGGGTTGTCCTCGCGATTGTGACGGCAATTGTCGTCTTTGGTGGGATCCAATCGATCGCACTCTTGTCGAGTATCATCGTACCGGTCATGGCAGGTGGCTACATCTTACTCGCGATTTGGATTATGGTGACGAACGTTTCCCTTCTACCAGACGTCTTCAGCCTCATCTTCTCAGAAGGAGTCCTCGGAATTGAGCAACTCTTCGGAGGGGCGATTGGCGCCATGGTACTTCAAGGGATTCGTCGAGGTCTCTTCTCGAACGAAGCGGGTATGGGTTCTGCACCGAACGCCGCTGCGACAGCGGAAGTATCGCACCCTGTCAAACAAGGATTGATTCAATCGTTTAGCGTATTTGTCGATACATTGCTCGTTTGTACATCGACAGCGATGATTATCTTGATTTCAGGCGTAGCCGGTTCAGAGTCGTTTGCGGGTGTCGAATTGACGCAAGCCGCGTTGACAGCAGAAATCGGTTCGGTCGCGACATCGTTCTTGACGATTGCGATTTTCCTATTTGCGTTCAGTTCGATTCTTGGAAACTATTACTACGGTGAGACGAACATCCAGTTCATCTCGGATAAGAAAATCTACGTCACGCTCTATCGCATTGGTGTTGTCGGCATGGTCTTGTTTGGTGCGGTCCGCTCTGCCGGCCTTGTTTGGTCGATTGCTGACGTGTTCATGGGTCTCATGGCACTCGTGAACTTATATGCCATCTTCCGCTTGGCGAAAGTGGCTCGCGCCGTTCTCGATGACTACTTGGCACAGCGACGCGAAGGAGAAGACCCAGTTTTCTATGTCGACTCGGTTGAGAATCTTCCTGGTCGTGAATACATCGAAGCTTGGGAAAGCGAAACAGAGGAACAACAAACAGGAACAAGTCGTTCTTGATATAAGGAACCGTCTACGAATTCAAGTAGGCGGTTTTTTTACGTATATAAGACGGGTAATGTCATAAAAAGGGGGCGTTCATGTATGGAGACGACGCATTATGTACGTGTTTCCCCAGAAGTTTGGGTGTCATTTAATCAGGATCCGGAGATGATTTTAGACTGGTTGATTCATATGCATGAGCAATATCGGGATCGGGACGATACGCTGACGCTTCCGAATGTGGAACCGTTTCAACGCGTACTTAGTCAAATCGAGGTATATATCGACGGGGCCGACACGTATAACATGGAAATGGCGCTCGTCGGCGAAGAGTTGATTGTCAATGAGGCGCAGGCGGTCGTGGTCGGTATCTTGACCCCGCAGTTACTTCATATTGTCAAAGATACGTTGCATGCGTTCGGGCGAGATGATGTGAAAGACATGGCATTCGTTGCAAAAGATGAATTCGAGATGATTTGGGAAGATTGGACCCGATTGCAACAGTTTTGTGAGATTGCTTCGTCCCAGGAAGAACTCGTCTTGATTTATTATGAATGAAAGTGAATTCCCATGGTATACTGTTAATAAATGGTATAAAGGGGATTTGCTCATGGATGTGTTCGGCACACTCATCTGGCTCGGGCTACTCATCAATCCGTTTCTTGCGTATCAAACGGGGTTCAAGTCGCTTTATCGCATCACACTTATCTCATTCGCTGTATTCTTGGTGACATGGGGGTATGCTGTCACGGTTGGGGTGGTATCTGTCTCATTTGACACGGCTTGGAACGTCCTTCTCATCGTATATGTTGGTCTTTTAGTATTGAATAGTTATTTGGTCAGCAAGCGGTTCGTTCCAAAAATGACATGGATTCGTTTTGTTGCAATCGCACTGATAGGCGTTGCTGTCAGTCAAGCGTGGTTGGGATTGAGTACAGGGGAGTGGACGACTTTATTCTTCATGGACGGGGATTTCTGGATGATGAGCGTCATCGTATCGCTACTCCTCCTACTTCTCGTCACGCTGAAGACGTTAGATCATCAAATAGAAGCATGAAAAAAATCCCGAAGCGAGGTGACTCGCTTCGGGATTTTGATTATTTCAACGCTGTCTCAAGTGCCTTGACGTTTTCACGCATCAAGTCGAAGTAGCTCTTATCCATCTGTTCTTTCCTGACCGATTCCAAGTTGTAGATTGTCACGCTCTCTGCACCGATCTCTTGTTTCACGACTTCGGCCACTTTTGGTGTGACCGTGTCTTCGAATGCGATATAGTTCAAGTCGTGGAGACGGGCTTCCTCGATGATCCGTTTGAGAGCTTGTTGTGACGGCTCTTCAGACGGTGTAAGTCCCGCGATTGGTAATTGGTCAAATCCGTAACGTTCAGCCAAATAACCATATGCGGCATGCGTCACGAGTAACTCGGATTTTGAACCGTTCTCGACGGCTGCCTTCAATTCAGTGTCGAGAGCGTTTGCTTCGTCTTTAAAAGTGCTTAACCGTTCTGCGAACTCGTCTTTATAGTCGGGTGCTTCCTCACTGAATGCGGCTTCGACCGCTTCTGCCATTGATACAGCATTCATCGGGTCAAGCCAGACGTGGGGATCGTATTGACCGTGACTATGACCGTCTCCTTCTTCGTGAGCATGTTCGTCTCCAGAGTGTGCGTCTTCTTCGTGAGCATGTTCGTCTTCAGAGTGTGCGTCTTCTTCGTGAGCATGTTCATCTTCAGAATGTCCTTCTTCTTCATGAGCGTGGTCGTCTTCAGTATGTCCTTCCTCATCATGGACATGGACGGTATCCGCCGCATCAAGTAACTTCACGTTCTCGGCTGTTTTGACGAAGGCGACGTTCTGACCATCTAAACTCTTCTCCATAGACTCGACGTAAGGTTCAAGGTCATGACCAATCGTCAAAAAGAGGTCGGCTTCTGCGATTTGTGTCATTTGCTTTGAAGTTGGCTCATACGTATGCGGATCAGCCCCAGGTGGAATGACCATCTCCACGTTGACGCGGTCCCCACCGATTTCTTCGGCTAATGATTTTAATGCAAACGTTGAAGCGAAGACGGTCAGTTGACCATCTGTCGATTCAGATGCGTTATCTCCTTCGGTATTTCCACACGCACCAAGTAAAAGCGTACCGGCTGCGACTGCGCCTAACCAAGTTTTCTTCATCTTCCATCTTCCACCTTTCAAGTTATCTGAATATTAAATCGTAACTGTTACGTTTTATGACTGCGAGTAATATTATAGTGTGAGCTTCGGAGCACGTCAAGTCCGACTTCTGATGGATAGATTTTTGAAAAAAGCGGGAATATGATTAAAAAAAGGAACGAGGAGTGGATTGTATGAGAAAGGAGACTGCCTGGTTTGTCGGGGGTGCGGCGATTGCTGCGGCGACGGCAGCCGGGGCTAGCGTGTGGAGTCAATATGGGTCCCTTGTCAGATGGCAAGAACCCGAGTTGCCGATTCAACCGACAACACGCCGGCGCCACACGTACACGTATAAAATTGTTCACGATCGTCCGCTCCAATTTGATTTGTATCTCCCCCCTGGAGAAGGGCCGTTCCCCGTAGCGGTATATGCACATGGGGGAGCGTTCGTCAGAGGGAATCGGAGTATGGTGACCCTGTTTCATCCATTGCTTGACCACTTTTTGGGGAAAGGGATCGCTGTCGTCAGCATCGATTATCGCTTATTTGAAGACGGGGTGTACTTCCCCGATAATATTTTTGATGTCTCAGATGCACTGTGCTATTTGAAACAACATGAATCGTTATTGACGCTAGACACGAGTCAATTGCTCGTTTGGGGGGATTCAGCAGGCGCTGCGCTCATGCTTGCGACTGCGCTCGACCGTCATCGACAATTTGCAGGTGATTTGGGAGACGACCTCCCGACGATCAAAGGGGTCATCGCCTTGTATCCACCGACGAACTTTTTATTGTTCAAATTCATCCAGACGTGGCTCGCCCATTTAAAGTTCTATGAAGGAAGCCGCGAGGAATGGCGGGAGTTGATGGTAAAATGCTCCCCGGTCTCCCATCTATACGCCGATGCCCCGCCGATTTTACTGCTACACGGGAAGAAAGATCCGATTGTCCCGTTCGGCCAAGCGCTTCACTTCGTCGAACATGCGAGTGATGTCGGTGCGAACGTTCAACTCATCTCATTTCCAAATGGAACCCACTCGCTTGCGAGCTTCCTCCAATCGGATAATCCAATCAAAGAAGAGCAACTCATGGCCCGAATCAATCGTTTTATTGAAGAATGTCTCGGATGACGTTGCGATTTTTAGGGAAGATGGTACGATGGGGGATGATTGAAAGAGTAAGGAGTGGAAGTAGTGACAGAGTTATGTTTAGTCAGACACGGTCAGACCGATTGGAATCGTTTAGAAATTATTCAAGGGCGTGAAGATAACCCGTTGAATGCACTCGGACGTCAACAGGCAGAGGAGAGTGCAGCTTTTTTGAGTCAAGAGGAGTGGGACGTCATCGTATCGAGTCCCCTGTCACGTGCGGTTCACACTGCACAAGCAATCGCAACAGCTTGTGGTATCGAACATAAAGCGATTCTGCTAGATGAGCGTTTCATTGAACGTGAATTCGGAACGGCATCCGGGCAGCCCGTGAAAGGAATTTACGAGGCTGTCCAAGCAGATGACCAAGAGCGGATTCCTGGTCTCGAAACAGAAGACGAGATGCGTAGCCGGGTCTTAGAAGGAATGAACCATTTGGTGGATACGTATCCAGGGAAGCGCATCGTTGTCGTCTGCCATTCCCATGCAATCAAAGCGGCGCTTTCTGCCATCGATGGGACATATACGTTCCGTCACGCCATGCGAAACGCCTGCTCGAACTATATCATCCATCAACAAGGTCAGTTTGAAGTGAAGGCGGTCAACGTGGCTGACCATATCACCGATCCGACCATTATGAAATGAGGAGAATGTCATGACGACCTTACTATGGGTATTCATTATCGCATCATTTGTGGTCGCTTTTGCAGGACTCATCTATCCAGTCATCCCGAGTGTCTTGTTCTTGTTCATCGGATACATGATTTATGGATTCGGTTTTTCGTTTGAACCATTGACCTGGACATTCTGGGTATGGCAATCGGTCTTCCTCGTCTTCTTATTCGGCGTCGACTATGTCGTCACCCGGGCTACGGTGGATAAACGGGGTGGTTCGGAGCGAGCGAAATGGGGTGCGACAATCGGCTTGATTGCGGGACCGTTTATTTTCCCGCTCGTCGGGGTTTTGATTTTCCCGTTCATCTTCGCTTTCTTGGCGGAGTTGACACTCGGGAAGACGACACGTGAAGCGTGGAGCATCGGCGTCGGAACCGTTCTCGCCTTTCTCGGCAGCACGCTCTTAAAAGTGATCGGGATGACGATGATGATCATCCTATTCTTTATCTACGTGTGAGGCGGAGATGTTTCTCCGTCTTTTTAGTTTGAAGGGTGAATGGTTTTGGGGAAAGAAAAACAGGTCATCCGATTATTCGAATGACCCGGTTTTGACCAATTGATTGAAAGCGGAGCGACTGAACGATTGTTGCATTTCGACTTTTTTCTCGAAGAAGGCGGGCTTTAAATTCGATGTGGCGACGCCATCTTGAATCAACGAATCGAGTACTTGCTTCGTCGCGTCTTGTTTCGGCATCAACATGAGTCCTTCAGCGACGAACGTATGATGGTCGTTCAAGGCCCGCTCGCTCGTGAACGTCAAAGCGAGTGCAGCCGGGGCGTTCGTTGGCGACGTGATGACGGCTTCAGCGAGGATGAGGATGCGTTTGTTTAAGTAATGATGGAGCGTGACAGCCGACTCGGTCGGCACGAGCATTTCGAGGAGCCACTCTGAATCGTGCTCCTTCGAGATGATTAACCCATCGAGTAAATCGATCGGTAAATTCAGTTCATTGCCGTATTCGTCTTGGACGAGTCGGACTTGGACGAGGCGAAACGTTTTCATGGGATCGTTCCTTTCCGCGTTTTCTTTAGACCATCTTAACACAGTCTGAGGAATAGAATGTGTTAAGATAACGGGGAAGAAACAGAAAAATAGAGAGTGAGGGAGGCATCAAGATGAGTTGGGTTGTTGGCGTAATCGGGTATGTGACGATTCTCGCAATCGTCTATTATGGTGTCCTTTTCTTCAAAGTGAAACGGGAGCGGAGTCGGGCCGGCTATCGGATCTTTCTCTTGCTTGCCGGATTGTTTTTAGTCAGTGGGAGCGATTATATCATTGCGTTGTTCCAAGGAGACACCGAAGCGACGTTTTGGCAACGGACCGTCTATTTTGTCTTGATATTGCTCTCTTTGTCGATGGCGCTTTACTTTCGGAGAAAAGAAGATCAAAGCCAAGCAGGCGAGATGACGATGGTATAAAAAAACGGCTGTGGGTATGCACCCACAGCCGTCAGGCTGTTGACGAACCAAATCGCCATGTGCGATTTGGTTCGTCTTTTTTTAGGTTCAACGAGCTTGAGGCGCTCTGCCCGACAAAAGATTGAAGAAATGTTATGTAGACGGTCCTTTCTGGCCAACAGGTTGGCCAGCTTCTTCATGTTTTGTGCGGTGGCTGCCACCAGATTGGCACGTTGGACCTTCGCGGTCCCCCTGTAGAAGGTGAAACGGAGCCCGTGGAGCTCTTTCCCATCGGCGAACGAGCGCTCGACGGTCTGCGGCCGCAGTCGGTAAAGGGATCTCCCGGACGCGGACAGGCGGTTCTCGTTCACCTGCTCGCGGTAATGTTCATCGACGTGGCGTGTGATGTCCCTTCGGTGCGTCCGGCTGGACGTGCACTTCTCGAGGAGAGGGCAGTTCTGACAGATGGAGGGGTCGGAGACGTAATGGTGATAGCCGTGGCGGTCCGTCGTCTGATAGGTGAGGCGCTGTCGCGCCGGACAGAGATACGCATCTTCCTCGGGCAGGTACGTGTACCGGGTCTTGCGGAACATCCCCTTCTTCCCACCGAAACGCCTCCGGGCGATGACCCCGAAGATGCCCCGTTCGACGAGCGCCTTCGCAATCCCGGTCGTGAAGTAGCCTGCATCGAGCGCGACCGCCTCGAGCGGGAAATGGAAACGTTCGAGGACATGGTCGAGCCGATTGAGATAGACGGTGCTGTCCGAGACGTTCCCGGGTGTGACGTGTACATCGACGATGAAATTGTGCTTGGCGTCGACCGTCCGATGCGCCAGCCAGAAAAAGCCTTCCGGCTTCTGGTCACGATACATGTATCCCGCATCCGGGTCGGTCCGGCTCACCTTGACGAGCCGGCGCTCCCTCTTCTCAGATGCCGGTTTCAGTTCTTTTTTCCGCGTTCGGCCCGTCCCTCGTTCACGCGGGTGAGAAGCTCGTCCTCGATCGCACCGACGACCCGTTCGACCTCGACCTTGTCGAACTTCTTCTTGTTCGCGTTCGCCCGGATGTGCGTGGAATCCGTGATCAGGATGCGCCCGGAGACGAGACCGTGAGATTCCGCCTGTCGGACGATGTCCTCGAAGATTTGTTGGAACACGTCGTTCCCCTGGAAGCGTCGGCGGTAGGCCTGGCTGATCGTCGAATGGTCGGGAACCTTCTCATCGATGCCGAGACCGAGGAACCAGCGATAGGCGAGGTTCGTCTGAACCTCCCTCACGGTCTGCCGCACGGAACGGATGTTGAACAGGGGTCCGAGTAGGATGATCTTGATGATGATCTCCGGGTCGATGCCGGGCGTACCGGTGTTCGAATAGAGCGGGGCGCAGAGCCGGTGGACGATCGAGAAGTCGATGTGGCGGTCGAGTCTCCGGACGAGATGATCCTGCGGGACCAGCTGGTCCAACGTGGTCTTCGACTGGATCGGTTCATGTCGCTTCTCGGAATGGGCGCGATACATATCGGGTACCTCCTTTTGATGACGGGCGAACGTGGTGTTTATCTTCTTCATTCCCCGTTTGGACCGGTTCGAAGTATGTATCGGGCTTTTTCTTCGGCCATCGAGGCCTCAGAAAAAGACAAATGGTCGCCAAAGGTGGCGACCATTCGTGTGGCTCGTCCCACGGCGCCCCGACTCCTGCAGGAAAGCAATCCGACGGAGACCCAGCAGCGACTTGAGTCGCGATGCGGCTCCGGGATTGCCTGCGGAAAGCGTGGGCGCCGGAAGGACGAGTTCGTACATCTTATTTGTCAACAAGCTGAGGAGTTCATCATGAACTCCTTTTTGCATGGGGAAACGATGTCATGAGAGCGACTCATGGAAGGACAGTTGGTGTTTCCCGTTCGCTTTTGACTGGTATAACGCTTCGTCCGCTTGTTCGATAGCGATGTGCGGTGGTTCCGGTGGACTCCAAATGGACGCCCCGATACTAGCCCCGACTTTCACCGATACGATGTCTAGCGTAATCGGTTCAGAAATCATCTCGATGAGTGTGCTTCCGACCTCCCGAATCTGTTGGGTCGAACGCTCAGTCCTTGGGAACATGAGGAAGAACTCATCTCCGCTCAATCGGACGGGGTAAACCTCCTCGATGGGGAGCGCCCGTAACCGGTGTGCGACCTCGACCAATACCTCGTCCCCAACCGCATGACCATATGTATCATTCACCGCCTTGAAGCCGTCGAGATCGAGATAAAAGAAGACGTACGGTTCTTGCGAGGTGTGTAGTTGATTCAGCTGTTCACGTAGGGCGACCCGGTTTGAAAGACCGGTCAGTGCGTCACGGTTTGCTAGTTTTTCAAAGTGTACCCGCTCCGACTCTGACTCCGTAAGGGAGGTGACGAGCGATTCGAGCGCGAAAGCGAGCGACTCAATCTCTTCAATTCCTGATTGATGGGGGAATGTGTTCGCTTTGCCTTGTTCCATGAGCGAAGCCGTTTCGGTGATTCGCTTCAACGGTTTCGTCACGATCGAAGCGAGTAGCCAACCGAGTACAGCCGTCACGAGTGAGGCCAATAAACCAATCCATAGAATTCTCGTTTCAAGTGTCTCGACTGGTGCAAACGCGACTGCCGTCGGCTGACGGACGACGACCTGCCAACCAAGTCCAGGATATTCATCATATCCTTCTCCGATTGACATACCTGTCAGATAGTCTTGACCGTCATCCCACTCTTTCACGGAGGCGCCTTCTGTAAAGGATACAGGGAGTGGTTTTCCGACCATGTCGTCTGGACCGAGGAGCACAATATTGTCTCGTTCACTGATGACGAATAAATCCGTATCATCGACTTGTTCATGAAGCGTTCGATTGAAATGTTCGAGTACTTCTTTCCCCCAGGCCCAGCTTAAATGAGTTGCAAGTACCCCTTGAAACGAGCCGTCCTGGAAAAGCGGGACACTGATATCGACGAATTGGAGCGGTTCTCCCGTCGGATTCGGCAATAATTCAGCTAAGAGAACTGCCTCGTGGACATCTCCGATAAATGGGGAATCTTGCGCTTCAAGATAAACCGGTCGTTCCGCAATCGATGCCCCTTCGAGAATCCCGTTCGTCGAAGCGACGACGGTCCCGTCCGCATCCGTGACGCCCATCCAAGAGAAGGCGGGGATGTTTGATTGGACTTGGTCGAGGAGACGACGTGTCTCGTCTCGGTCTTCTAAATCAAGGCCTTGTAAGAGTTGGACTTCTTGATAGCGTGACCACATATAAAAATCGAGTTTGTCCGCCAATTGATGTGATGTCGTCGAGAGGCGTTCCCCGATTTCTTTCTCGAGCGCGTCAGATGCCCGGTGACTGATGAGGGAAGTGAGTGCGATCGTCAGTAAAAAGACGAGCGTGGCAATGCTGAGCGCCAAAATGAGTCCGAGGCGCATCGTAAAAGACTTCATCATGCGTAATTAAACCTCCTAAAGCTTGAATTAAAGAGAATTATGAAAAACGAGTCGATATCATGATAGGAAGAAGAGCTTCCGCTATAATGAAAGACGAGTCGAAAATAGATAGAGGTGAAGAGAATGAAAAAGAATCAATTGTTGGTCATCTTGACCATCGTCGCGGTCGCATTAATCGCATTGGTGTTCGTCTTACTCAACCAAGATGAGTCGACGACAGCTGAGCGTGGCGATCACGTCTCGATTGAAGGACAACCGACACTCGGAAACCCGGACGCAAAAGTATCGGTCGTCGAGTTCGGAGATTACAAGTGTCCTTCGTGTAAACAGTGGGGTGAAACGATTTACCCGCAACTGAAAGCGGATTATCTCGACAAGGAAGACGTCAGCTTCAGCTATATTAACGTCTTGTTCCACGGACAAGAATCGATCTTGGCATCCCTCGCTTCCGAGTCGGTATACGAGCAAGACCCTGAGTCGTTCTGGAAGTTCCATAAGGCGCTCTACGATGCGCAACCGGAATCACAACAACACGACAATGCATGGGTGACGGTCGAGAAGCTGAAAGAAATCGCAGGCGAAACGACATCGGTCGACTTGGCGAAGTTTGAGCAAGACCTTGGGGAAGAATCGACCGTACTTGAAAAAGTCAGTACGGATGACGGTCTTGTAAAAGAGAACGGTGTTCAATTCACCCCGTCCATCATGATCAACGGCGTGATGCTCGAAGATCCGTTCGATTACGAAAAAATCCAAGAGCTGATCGAGCAGGATTTGTAAGATGAAATCATTTCTCGAAAAGTATGGGTTATACCTCGCTTGGCTCGTCTCGTTGACGGCGACGCTCGGCAGTCTCTACTTCAGTGAGATTAGGGAGTTCGTGCCATGTGAGCTATGTTGGATTCAACGTATCTTTATGTATCCGCTGACCATCCTCTTGGGAATTGCCGTCTTCACGGACGATCGGGCGGTTCGGAAATATGTGTTACCGCTTACTATCATAGGCGGTTTCGTATCACTTTACCATTACTTGGTACAGAAAGTGCCAGGTTTTGCAGAAATTCAACCTTGTGCACAAGGAGTTCCGTGTAGCGGTCAATACATTAACTGGCTCGGGTTCATCACGATCCCGTTCCTCGCATTGACGGCTTTCACGCTCATCACAATCCTCATGTGGAACGTCAAAAAGCGATAAGGAGTTGGCACGTGTGAAGAAATGGTGGATGATTGGTTTGACGACGATGCTCATCGTCCTAGCAGGATGCGGGCAAGAGATTGAGGACCCGCTCAACTGGGAAGTCGAATCGTTCGAATATACGAATCAAGATGAAGAAATGGTCAGTCTTGACGATTTAAAAGGGAAAGTGTGGATGGCGGATTTCGTTTTCACAAGCTGTGAGACGGTCTGCCCACCGATGACATACAATATGACGAAACTGAATGAAGCGCTTGAAAAAGAAGGCGTCGAAGACGTGCAGTTCGTTTCGTTCAGCGTCGACCCGACGGTGGATACTCCGGAGAAAATGAAGGAGTTTATGAGTGGCTATGACCTTGCGAAAGCAGATTGGCAGTTCCTTTCAGGCTATTCGCAAGACGAAATTGAAACATTTGCTCAACAGAACTTTAAGGCGCTCGTTCGGAAGCCTGACGAAGGCACACAAGTCGACCACGGCACGTATTTCTATTTGGTCGACCAGGAAGGAAAAATCATCAAGGCGTATCCAGGTTTCCAAAACGTTCCGACCGAAGACATCATCAATGATATTAAAATCTTGCAAAAGTCTTAACCGAAAACCTGTTCCACCATACACCGGTGGGGCAGGTCTTTTTTATCGATGAGACCTGATATAATGGAGACACTAGAATACCTCAACTAAGACCACGCCATTTTTTGAAAGATAGGCGAATCGACATACTTTCTCGTATAGAAACGGAGAAGGCGCGCTATAATCAATTAAACGAACTATTAGAAAAGAGGATTTACATGAAAAAGACGATGTTGCTCTCATTGGTCGGAATGGCGGCTGTCACCGGAACGATTCTGACACAGTACAAACCGCTCGGACGAAAGCCTAAATCGCTTCAATCTCCGAACCGGGTCAACGGAAAGTTTCGTAATCAATATGAAACGCCGATGAACTTTTCTGCGCAGGACATGGTGTCGATGGCGCGTGACTATCGTGATGTGACGTCACTGCGTAAGCCTACCGAACGCCTTCCTATCGTGCCGATCGATTTCGAGGAGAAGACGGGGTCGAGCTTCACAAGAGTCTATTGGCTCGGACATTCTGCTCTCATGGTACAAATGGACGGGAAGACGATGCTTGTCGATCCGATGTTTGGACGCAGCCCGTCCCCACTCCCCTTCGCCAAAAATGAGCGTTTCAGTGAAGACTTGCCGTTTGAACTCGAGGATTTGCCTGAAATCGATGTCGTCTTATTGACGCATGATCATTACGATCATCTCGATTATGGGACAATCCTTGCCATCCAAGACAAGGTCGCCATGTTCATCGTACCGCTCGGTGTCGGAAGCCATTTGAAACGATGGGGTATCGGGACAGAACGAATCGTAGAACGGGATTGGGGCGAGTCGCATGTGTTCGGGTCGTGGACATTCATCTGTACGCCGGCGCGTCACTTCTCCGGTCGCTCGTTGACGGACCGCAACAGCACGCTGTGGGCGTCGTGGGTCGTCCTCGGTGAGACGGATCGGCTCTTCTTCAGTGGGGACAGTGGATATGCTCCGCATTTCAAGATGATTGGCGAACAGTACGGACCGTTTGATTTCGCTGCACTCGAATGCGGGCAATATGATGTGCGCTGGCCAGACGTCCATATGCAGCCGGAAGAGACCGCGCAAGCGTTTCGTGATCTACGCGCCGATCAGATGATGCCGATCCATTGGGGTGCATTCACGCTCTCGTTTCATGATTGGTTCGACCCGGCAGAACAGATGGCATCTCTCTTACCAAAAGAAGTCGTCCTCACTCCGAAAATCGGGGAGAGAATCACGCTCGACGGTCGGAATGATACGACGACGTGGTGGCGAGAGCTCGAAGACGTAAACAAGCGATGACCTCGGTCACCGCTTGTTTTTTTGTTAGGAAGACATCTTCTCTGTGGAATCTTCCTCGATATGCAATTGATGCTTTCTCGTGTATACAAGAAATGCGCCGGTCATCGCAATCGAACTAATTCCAAACAAGACGACCATGAGCTGAAGTCCAATCAAATCGAGGAAGAATCCTGTCACGAGAAGGACGACTTGGAAGATGATCCGGTCGAGCATGTTTCGGAACGAGAAGAAACGACCGTGATATTCTTTTGGCATCCGTGTCTGGAAAATCGTGACCGCCGTCGGGAAGAAACATCCGACTGAGAAGCCGAAGAGAACGAACGCAGCAATGGACATGAACGGGATGTCCGCAAAATAGAGCATCAGTTGGGCGACACCGATTAAAAACGAGAACGAGAATAAAATCGAGAACGCCGAGAATTTTTCTCCGATCCGTTTAATCATAAAGGCACCTGTCATGAAGGCGAGTCCCTCTGCCGTATAAATCCATCCTTTAATCGCCGTCGAATCTTGCAACTCACTGATGTTGATGACGAGCAAGTTGAATCCTCCGATGAAGAGGAGCGGGATGAGCGTCATGACGAGTGTCATGAAGATGACTGGAATCGATTTGATGATTGGGAAGACGTCTTTGAAACCGCTCGACGCTTTCGCATCGACCTTTTTCGCCGAGGGCGTTTTCGTCTCATCGAGTTTCAAGAAGAGCGTCGCGACCGCTAGCAACAGGTAGGCGACGAGCGAGAGCGCATAGACGTTACGGAGCGAGATCAGTGTCAAAAGGACACCTGCAATCGCCGTCCCGATGACACGCGACAAGGTAGACACATTCATATGAACGCCGTTCAAGGCAAGAAGTTCCCGTTCTTTCACGATGAGCGGAATCGCTGCCTGGAGGGCAGGGAAATAAAAAGCGGCCGATCCCTGTAAGATAATCAAGAAGATGACCATCCACACGACCGAATTCGTCTCGATGGCGACGAACATGAAGATCACGCTGAGCGCCCGGACGATGCTCGAGATGAGCATGATTTTTTTCTTAGAACCTTGGTCGGTCAAGCGACCCGCGAGCGGACCGATGGCGACCCCGGCAAGTAAACCGATGGCGAGAATGACCGCCTTCACAAAGTCAGAGGGGACACGGTCTTGCATAAATTCCAAGTTCCCGATGATGCCGAGCCATAGACCAAGACCGGCGACGAATTCGCCCGTCAAGATGATCCAGACGTTCCGATTTTTCCACATAGATGTATTCCTCGATTCTTATCTGTTGATAATAATTATGCTTGAGAATGATTCATTTAGCCACAAAAAAGAAGCCGAACGTCGGCTTCTTCATCAATCAAATATCACAGTTGTCGTCAGTGCACGTCGCACCGTTTGAAAGGACTTGGATAGTCGGATTGTTCTCAGACCAGACTTTTTCGAGCACTTGCGTGAACGCTTCCGTCGGCTGAGCACCGGACACCCCGTACTTGTTGTCGAATACGAAGAACGGCACACCCGTGATGCCGAGGTCGCTCGCGCGTTTTTCTTCTGCACGTACGTCTTCCGTATACACGTCAGTCGTCAAGACGTCACGAACCGCGTCAGAATCGAGTCCGACGCTTGTCGCGATTTCAAGCAGCACATCGTGATTTCCGATGTGTTTCGCATCGACGAAGTACGCCTGAAGCAACGCTTCCGACAATTCTTTCTCTTTCCCGACCGTCTTCGCATAATGCGTCAAACGGTGCGAGTCGAGCGTCCCCGTCACGACCATGTTCTCAAAATCATAATCGAGTCCGACTTCGCGGGCTTGTGCAGCGACTTGAGCCGTCGTCCCTTTCGCCTGTTCGATCGGCATGCCATACTTCGTCGCAAGCGCTTCATAGATGGTACGTGAATCATTCGTCGGGGCGTTCGGGTCGAGCTCGAAACTCTTGAATTCGACTTCGACTTGATCTGCCTGTGGGAACTGTTCGAGCGCCTCTTCTAGACGACGCTTCCCGATATAACAAAACGGGCAGACATAATCTGACCATACTTCAATTTTCATGATGAATCCCTCCTGTCCTTAGTGTAGGAAATCTTGAATTCAAAGTACAGGAAACGGCTCATGAAAAAAAGCCCTCCACGAGGAGGACTTAAAAGACGTACCAGAATACACAGACGAAGTGAGCGAAGCTTCCGAACAAGATGAACAGATGGAACACTTCATGGAAACCCCATCCTCGCCAGTTGACGAATTTTGGTTTGAACCCATAAATGAGTCCGCCAATCGTATACATGACGCCCCCGAGGACGAGCCAGAAGATACCGGCGTTGCCGATCACGTCATGGAGTGGTCCGATAAAGAAAACTGACAACCATCCCATCCCGATATAGAGCGCGGTCGACAAGAAACGAGGGGCATGGAACCAGACGAGTTTAAAAATAATGCCGAACAAGGCGAGTGCGTGTACGGTACCGAAGAGGACCCACCGCGTCGGTCCTTCGAGCGCGAGTAACGTGAGCGGTGCGTATGTACCCGCAATCAACGCGTAAATCATCGCATGGTCGATTCTCCGGAAGAAAGCGATGACGTTCGGTGAGGCGATGATGCTATGGTAAAGACCTGACGATAAGTAAAGAAAAACAAGGCTGATCCCGAATAGAATCGCGGCCATAATCGCAAGTGGCGAGCCGAGTAACGAAGCTTTAACGACCATCGCGATGAGGGCGATGAAAGCCAGTACCGCACCGGCAAGATGCGTCAGTGCGTTGATGGGTTCACGGAAAATCGAATGCATGTAAAACACTCCTTATCACATCATGTAGTATCGATAACTACATGATATACTGAAGAGGAACAAACAGCAAGGTGTACCTTTCGACAAATGAAAGTTTTCTTTATACTTAGGAAGTGAGGTGAGATAGATGAAAGCGAAGAATATTACCGAAACGGAAGGTACACTCCCACGGGACGTATTGCCGACCGTTGACTTATACATGGACCAGGTCATCCAGTTGTTCGAGCAGCATTATGGGAAGATGAAGCGAAACGAGGATGAGACCATTTTGACGAAGACGATGATCAACAACTATGCGAAGGGCAAGTTATTTCATCCCGTCAAAAATAAAAAGTATACGAACGAACATTTGATGTTACTCAGTTTGATTTATGAGATGAAAGGTCTCTTGTCGATCAGTGACATCAAAGAGACGCTCCGACCGTTGAACGAGTCGGATGAGACGTTCTCACTTGAAGACTTCTATGAGGCGTATCAGGCGCAGAAAGTGAAGAATCTAGAAGCATTTGAAGCCCAGGCGGACACGCTATTAAGTACATCACTCGAAGATGAGAGCGGTGTTAAGCGAACGCTTGCCATCGCGTCTGCCGTGCACATGAGTCACTTGTATCAGCGATTGGCCGAGCAATTGATTGATGAGAACTAAAACAACTCCTCCGAGGACGAATCGTCTGCGGAGGAGTTGTTTTTTAGTTATTGATGTACTTCTCGTAAACCGTACCGAAGTCTTTACGGTTCCAGTCATGATAGTGACGTTGTAGCCAATCGAACGATTGCTCGTTCAATTCCTTGAACGTGTTCGGGACGTTCATGTCACCTTCACGGAGTCCGCTCAAAATCGACACCGAGTGTGTGAGCGACGTATTCGCATACTCCATCATGCGACGCCCTTCTCGCTGAATCTCTTCAATCGCAAGGAGTGCCTTGTACAAATCTTTCACGTGCTCGATTTGCTTCTTGTTGATATCGATTGAGTATGGCTTGTCGCCGATTGTGAACTTGACTTCGACATCGAGGTCGACGGTGCCGGCCGTCTCGAACATGACGTGCTTAATCGGATAGTGTGCGTAAGGGTAACGATATAGCACTCGTTTCGAACTCATCGCGCTCGTCCCGTCGAGGTGAATCATGCCTAAGTTTGTAAAGCAGTATTCATCCGATTTTGATTTGATCAAGAAGTAAATCTTTTCGTTATCCTCATGGAGGACGTAATCATCCGAGTCCGCCTTATCGAAATCGGACGGGTCGATCACCTCACCGATGTCGCTGAAGCCAGTCAAATCAGAAGCTAGTTTTTTGAACATGTCATTCACTCCTCAGTAATGGATTTTATGCATCTCTTTCGGGTCGGACCCGGTCCGCTCGTCACGATTGAGCGCATCGATGGCCGCCATCTCTTCTTTCGTCAACGTGAAGTCGAATACCTGTATGTTTTCTTTGATTCGACTCGGTGTGACCGATTTTGGAATCACAGCGACGCCGTTCTGTAAATGCCAACGCAAGATGACTTGAGCCGGTGACTTGCCGTGAGCGTTCGCAATCTTGACAATCGTCTCATCTTCGAGCGCTTCGCGTCCTTTCATAAGTGGACTCCACGCTTGAATTTGGATGTCATATCGTTTGCAGAATGCAATCAGTTCTTTCTGAGACAAATATGGATGGATCTCGACCTGGTTCACGGCCGGGACGATTGAGCATGATTGAATGATTTGTTCCAAATGCTCGATCTCAAAGTTCGAGACGCCGATTGCTCGGACGCGTCCTTCTTCATACAACTGTTCGAGTGCTTTGTACGTTTCGACGAACTTGCCAAAACGGGGCATTGGCCAGTGGATGAGGAACAAGTCGACATACTCGAGTCCGAGCCGGTCAAGACTATCCTGGAACGCTTGGAGCGCCTCATCAAATCCGTGAAACTCGTTCCAAAGCTTTGTCGTCACAAAGACGTCCTCTCGTGGGATGCCTGCTTCACGAAGCGCTTGTCCGACACTCTCTTCATTTTGATAAATCGCAGCCGTATCGATCAATCGATAGTCTGCATCGAGCGCAGCTTTGACCGTATCGACCGTCACCGCGCCATCTTCGACCTTATAGACACCGAGCCCGAGCATCGGCATCTTGACGTCATTATTCAACGTCGTCCATTCCATAAATAATCCCTCCCTCTCGTCTATAACGTTACCGAAATTTTGGATGAAGGGAAAGTAAAAACTACAGACGGATGCTTTCCCCGTGCGCCTTGATCACAATTTGGTCACGGTCGAGTTTCGCGGCCGCGACGAGACGGTGATACGGCTCCTCGACAGGTTCATATGAAAGAACGAACGTGTCCCAATGCATCGGGAAGAAACGCTTCGCTCCGCTCTCTTTGTACATCATCCAAGCCTGTTCCGGAGTGCAGTGCGCTTCCTGGAACGAGTCCGGTTGATAGGCACCGATTGGGAAGAAAGCGAGGTCGATCGGTTCACGGTCGGCGAGTCCTTTGAAGGAGTCGGTGTACGCCGTGTCTCCTGCAAAGAGCATACGAATCCCTTTGTATTTGAGCAGGTATCCGTTGTACCCCATATGTTTGTCCCACGGGAAACGGTTGCCCCAATGCTTGACGGGAATGGCGCGGACATCGAGCCCGTTCGCAAGTGTCACTTTGTCATGTGGATGCAGTTCGAGCGTCTGCAGACTTGGGTATCGGCGCAACAGGCGGCTCGTCCCAGGAGCAGAGACGACAATCGTCTCGCGAGTGATGAGTCGCTTCAAACTTTTATGGTCAAAGTGGTCCATATGGGCATGGCTGAGTAGGATGACATCGACCGGGCCGACTTCCTCAATGGAGAGGGCCGGAGCGGTGTGACGTTTCATGCCGACTGTCAGCGGTCCGAGATGGACACCGATTCGTTTTGAGAAGACGGGGTCTGTTAAAATCTTGAGCCCATACCAATGAATGAGGACCGTCGAATGCCCGATCCACGTCGCCTGCACATGCGTCTCATCAATGGTTGTCAGTTCTGGACGTTCCGGCCATTTAAAGCGGGGACGGGGGAGACGACGTTTGAATCGTGTATAGAGAAACGTTCCGACGCTCGCCAAGACGGCACTCGGAACGAGGATGCGTCGACGCATCATGCATCACCTCACTGTTCGAATATATTGTCATCATATCGCGAGGACAGATGCACCGCATCCGCCTAAAGGAGTAGAAAAAATGGGAGATTGTGGGGTGCACTCTTGCGAATCCGCTTTCAATTTGATAAGGTGGCAGTAACTTAGGAAAAGAGAGGTATACCGTGCCATGAAAAATACACGTTCACTCCAACGATGAGACGAATCATCACTGTTCGCTTGAACAGTCACGGGTGAAGTGTGTCCATTTTTTCAAATACGGGAAGCGCTCGTTTTCCTCTTTGAACGGATTCCTTCACACCACCGCTTTGAAGCGGATGGTGTTTTTTGTTTCATCGCGTATCGGATTCATAAGCGAGGTGAAACAGATGTTAGCAGTAAAACAAGTCCGGTTTGACTATGACCGGAAACCATTATTTGACGCGGTCTCGTTCGAGGTCGCGGCTGGAGAGCGTGCCGTATTATTTGGACTGAACGGGAGCGGGAAGACGACACTTTTCCGACTCGTGACAGGGGAGTTGACCCCGCAAGCGGGGACGATTGAACGTCAAGGCGAGATCGGGCTCGTCCGGCAGACGATCGAGTCGACAGATATGACCGTACTTGAGTGGACGATGCGCAGTGATCCTGAACGATATGCGCTCTATGAAGATGTTTCTTCTGGTGACGAGATGCGTGTCATGCGCTCCTATGAACGGGCGCTCGCACTCGATGTGTACAACTTGGAACAAGAGGCGACAAGAGCATTGACTCGACTTGGGCTGGAGGAGCACCTCTTCCGAAACATTAATGAGCTAAGCGGAGGCGAGAAGACGCGAGCTCAGCTCTCAACACTGACGATGAAGCGGGTGGACCTCGTCCTGCTCGACGAACCGACGAACCATCTCGATCTTGAGTCGATCGACTGGCTGACGAAGTGGTTAAACCAGTTCAAGGGAACGGTGCTCATCATCTCACACGACCGTCAACTGATGGACGATGTCGCAACGACAATTCTTGAACTGTCGGACGGACAGGTTACACGATATCCGGGAAATTATACGGCGTATAAACATCAAAAAGAAGAAGAACGCGTACGCGACGAGCGAGCACATGCTCGATATGAGAGCCGAAAGGCAGAACTTCTTGAGATGATCGCCCAATATAAAGGGTGGCACTTAAAGGCAAAAGCGACAGCGAGTGTCCGCAGTCCGGGAGCGCAAAAGGGAGCGGCCAATCTCGCAGTCAAAATGAAGGCGAGAGAACAGAAGTTAAGGCAGCTCGAAGACAATCGTCCACAAAAACCAAAAGAGGAGAAATCCATCTCCGTCCGTTTTGCGGCGGATGAGCTCGAAGCGAAGACGTGGCTGACGTGTGAGGATGTGACGTTTGGATACGACAAGCCGTTCTATGAACCGTTTTCCTTCTCGATAAATAAAGGAGAGCGGATCTCGATTACCGGACCAAACGGAAGCGGAAAAACGACATTATTAAACGTGCTGATCGGTGAGCGAGTACCACACTCTGGTGTGATCAAGCGACATCCTCGTCTGAAGATCGGATATTTCTCACAAACGCTCGAGCGTCTTCCGGAGACCGGGACGTTACTTGAGGCGTTACTTGCCAATAGTGAGATCGGAGAGACGGAGGCGCGGACGTTGCTCGCTCACTTCTTGTTCCGGCGAGATGAAGTGCACCGACCGATTACCGAGGCGAGCATGGGGGAAAAGTGTCGAATCGCGTTTCTCATCTTGTACTTCTCGGATGCCCATCTGTTGGCATTAGATGAACCGACGAACTATTTAGATGTGGCGACACGCGAACAAATCGAGGCGGCCTTATCCGTCTATCCGGGTGGATTATTGTTGATTTCCCACGACCGCTACTTTCATCGTCTGACTTCGCGCACGATTGAATTAGGAGAGCACATTGTCATACGTGAGAACGATGAGCGTGATGAACCGGTCGATGTCGAACAAATGGTCAGAACGATGGACGAATTGACAAAAGATGAATTGAAATTTTTTGATGAAGCAGGAAACCTCCTACCATTTGACGAAACGAGTGAAATGAATCGAATCGAGTAGGAGTGAAGAACATGAATGGAGGAAGATTGTCGCGTGCGACGACGCGGAAGCGTAAACGCGTGTTCCGTATCACGACGGCATTGGCATTAATGCTCGCCTTGGTCGGGATCATCGCGTTCGCGGCACTGATTGACAAAAAACAGGACTCGGCTTTACCGGAATCTGATGAGATTGCCACGGAAATGGTCGACTCCGAGTCGGAACAACCGGCTGATGCTGATGCTGAGACCGAATCGACAGATACCATCTATATCGAACAACCGTATACGAAAGTATACGCGGATGACCGGGTCACGGTCGTTTATGAAGCCGACTTGGGTGATCGATTTGAACGGTTGGAGACGGTAAGTGGATTTGTGAAAGTTCAGTTGACCGAGCGGTTGACCGGCTGGGTCACAGAAGAGAGTGTGACGACAGAGGCGACAGCTTTATCGGATGACGAGGTGATTGCCGCTTGGCAACAAGTCGTCCCGAACGCTTCGGAGTCCGTCCTTGACTGGATTGGAAAAGATCTCGAAACCGTCCGTGCGGAGCTCGGCAGTCCTTCTGCCGTTCAACGTGACCAAGTGAACGAGTATCATTTCTATGATGGATTTTTCCTCATGGTCCGGGACCAAAAAGTACGGGCAGTTGATTGGGACAAGCAAGCCATCGCGACACCAGACGTACAACCGACTCGCGAACAAGCGACCGGAATCTGGTTCGAGGGTGAGACGGTCCAATTGAAACTGTTCCCTTATAGCGGCGTCATGCGCGTCCGCCTAGAGCAAAAATAAGACAAAGCGGGAGAGTTCATTTCTCCCGTTTTTTTATCGTTTTTCATTCAAATGAACGTTTGAATGTTTGGTTAAAATGGAATAAGATAAACAGTAGAAGGAGGAGTCAGTTATGGGACATCATCATGATCACGACCACCATCACCATCATTCGACGAATCAGCGGGCGCTATTACTCGCCTTTCTCTTGATTGCGGCGTTCATGGTCGTCGAAGTGATCGGCGGACTATGGACGAACAGTTTGGCGCTGTTATCGGATGCGGGGCATATGCTAGGAGATGCGGCGGCGTTAGGACTCAGTTTCCTCGCTGTCCGATTTGGGGCGAAAGCGGCGACGCCAAGTCGAACGTTCGGGTATCGACGTTTTGAAATACTAGCGGCATTCATCAATGGGGTGACACTACTCGTCATCTCGGTCTATATTCTTGTCGAGGCATACCAACGAATCAGCGCGCCACCAGAAATTCTAAGTGGTGGGATGCTTGTCGTCGCCATCATCGGGCTACTCGTCAACATCCTTGCCGCCTGGATTTTAATGCGCGGGGAGAAAGATAATTTGAACGTGAAGAGTGCGTTGTTGCACGTATTCGGGGATTTGCTCGGCTCGGTCGGAGCCATCACGGCAGCCATCCTCATCATGTTGTTCGGATGGACGTGGGCGGACCCGGTCGCGAGCGCCTTTGTCGCGATTTTGATTTTAATCAGTGGTTATCGGGTGACGCGTGACGCCATTCATATCTTGATGGAAGGGTCGCCGGAACAGATTGACGTCCGGGCGATGCAAGAAGAGATTGCGAAGGTTGACGGGGTGAAAGAAGTGCACGATCTTCATGTCTGGTCTATCTCATCGAGCGAGCATGCAGCGACGTGTCACGTGTTGATTGGAGAAGATACGGATGATCAAGACGTCTTGAGACAAGTGACGGAACGAATCCGGAAATACGGGAAGTTCGAACGTTCGACGGTCCAGATTGAGCGGGAACGACAATGTTGTGAAGAACGAATCATCTGGTAAGAAAAACGGACACTCGCTTGAGTGTCCGTTATTTTCCGTTCACATCGATCACGACAATCTCTGGTGGATTGTAAATACGTGGGATGTTGAAGCTGTAATTGAATCCTCGGCCGATCACATGGGTGAACGTCTCATGTTCATAGAGTCCGCCTGCATATTTAGGAAAGAATCCTTGATCGGGTGCAAATAATCCGTTCATCAAGTAAGGGATCCTCACTTGCCCGCCATGAGCATGTCCGGACAAGACGAGGTCGAATGGAAGTTTAGCATACGTGTCGATTTGCTCGGCACGGTGGGAGAGAAGCACCTTGAACGTCTCGTCCGGGGCAATCTCCTGCATCGCCGCAGTCGACTCCGCATCCCAATCTGTATAAATATTTTCTCTGAACCCACGAAGAGGGTCTTCTAAACCGCCGATGACGAGTTCAATCCCATTGATGGTGACCGTCTCCCATTCGTCTTCGAGAACGTTGACACCGTATGAGCGAAACACGTCTTTCACATTGTGACGGACATAGTCATCCGATCCATCGATTTCATGGTTGCCGGTCACGAAATACATCGGCGCAATCCCTTCAAGCCCCTCGATTAGTTCGAATGCGGGTTCAGGTGAACGATATCGGTCGAGTAAATCGCCCGGTAAAGCGATGAGGTCTGGTTTCTGTGCACGAACCTCATCGATCAAAATCGACTGTTTATAACCGTATGAGGCGCTGTGTAAGTCGGAGAGGAGCACGATGCGGAGAGACTTGTCTGCTGACAGTTTATCGGACGTCACATCATACGTCCGGACGGTCAACCCATTGTACGTCGCCGTGAACAACAAGATGCCAAGTGCAACAAAAAGAAGAGTCGATTTATGTTTCTTCATCAGTGCTCCCTCCTTCCTTAATCGTGTCTCTATCTTACTCTGATAGGCAGGGTTAAGCAAAAAAAATCCCGCTCCAGAGAGCGGGATGAATGTTATGCAGCTTTCGCTGTCAATTTGACGTCGACATTGCCGCGCGTTGCTTTTGAATAAGGACACACTTGGTGTGCTTCTTCGACAAGGCGCTCTGCTGTCGCTTGGTCGACACCTTTGATTTCGACTTCAAGTTCGACTGAAATGAAGAACCCTTCATCGTTTTGGTTTAATGTGACGTGACCTGTGACGCTTGAACCGTCTGTCTTCACACGTTCTTTTCCGATGATGAGGTTGAGGGCACTACCGAAGCAAGCCGCATAGCCAGCTGCGAAAAGTTGTTCCGGGTTTGTCGCACCGTCTACGTGTTTCGCGCCAGGCATCGAGACGTTCATGTCGATGACGCCGTCAGTTGATTTCACGTGACCTTCGCGGCCACCGATTGCTGTTGCTGATGCTGTGAATAGTGATTTCATGATTGAATTCCTCCATTTCGTTTTTGACAATTAAGTTGTGCACAATTTAAATTATAAAGCAGTCAAAAAGTTTCGCAAGTGATATGCTTGGCTAAAGAAGAGTACGGAGGATTAAGTATGGACCAATCGTTAAAGTTAGAACATCAAATCTGTTTTCAATTGTATACCGCCTCAAAAGAGCTTACCCGGTTATATCGCCCAATTTTAGCACCGCTAAACCTGACGTATAGTCAATATCTCGTGATGCTTGTCTTATGGGAAGAGGATGGAATCGATTTGCGACAACTCGGATCGCGGTTGACCCTCGACTCTGGGACATTGTCGCCGCTCGTCAAACGGCTAATCCAAATCGGCTATGTTGAGAAGAGTCGTGCGACGGACGACGAACGAAAAATCATCGTTCGTTTGACCGAGAGCGGTAGCGCGTTGCGTGAGCAGGCGGCGAATGTACCGCTACAAGTAAGTGGTATGCTGAATATAGACGAAGCGACGTATGTCGCATACATGGAGATGCTTACCGATATCAAGACGAGACTACACGATTTCGGGGAGCGTCAGCGCGAGCAGTAAGGAAGGAGGAGCCATGTTTCGAAAATTGATCATCCTCTTGATGGGGATTGGACTTTATATGGCTTGGCAATATGAGATGCCGAACGTCTCTGCCCCGACGAGCATTCAGGTTGAGTCTGAGGTGGCGACCGAACGAGCGACAGACGCGCCAAAGTTCGCAAGTCAGTATGCCGGGCATGACTGGTATTTGGTCGAACGTGGTGGTGACCGCGGACTTGAACTGATTGATGAGGACGGTGCGAAAAAAGGATTCTATCAGTTCGAGACAGGCAGCACGTATCGAGGTCTCGTACTGAATGAAACGACTCGTGATCAAGTCGAGGACATCGGCTTCGAGGCGGTGACTTCGTATAATAAGGGATTGAATCGATACTTGATTCCGGACGATCCATCGTTTTCCGTTTTTGCAATCGATGGTCAGTATGTCACTTTCTTTTTTGACCAGCATGATGATGACCTCCTGAAAGGGATCTTGTCGGTCGACCGCCGTGTCGAAGAGGCGAGTGAGGGGTACTATGGTGATTTGTCGAAAGAGGGAACGGTCGCCAATGAGCAGTTGATGCGCATCCTCATGAACTGGGATCGCGAAAAGTTTGAATTGAACGCTTTAGCCGACTATGAACCGCTCTATCCGGTCGTACGGGCGCATAGTCAAAACATGGCAGAAAACGATTTCTTTAGCCATACAGACCCGGAAGGACAAGACCCGTTCGATCGAATGGATGAAGCAGGACTTTCGTATTCGATGGCCGGCGAAAACTTGGCGATGGGACAGATGAGCGTGTTCCATGCGCATTGGGGACTCATGAACTCGAAAGGGCATCGTGAGAACATCATGCAGCCGCGCTTCACCCATGCTGCCGTTGGGCTCGCTTACAACGACGACGGTAGTCCTTTCTATACAATTAACTTCATCACACCACTTTAAAAGGATGACTCTTCGGAGCCATCCTTTTTGATATTAGATGAGTTTCTTCACCGCATCCTCAATTTCAGCCGGTGTCGTCTGTGGCGAAAAGCGCTCGATGACGTTTCCATCACGATCGACTAAGAACTTCGTGAAGTTCCATTTGATCGCCTTCGACCCGAGAAGCCCGGGCGCTTCTTTTGAGAGATAGGTGAAGAGTGGGTGGGCATCCTTGCCGTTCACGTCGACTTTCGCGAACATCGGGAACGATACCCCGTAATTCAGTTGACAGAACTCTTGAATTTCTTCATTGGAGCCCGGGTCTTGATGACCGAACTGGTTGCACGGGAAACCTAAGATTTGTAGGCCCTGTCCTTTATAGGTGTTGTAAAGTGACTCGAGGCCTTCGAGCTGCGGTGTGAATCCACATTTGCTCGCCGTGTTGACGATGAGTAAGACGTCGCCTCTATATGTAGCTAACGGTTGTAATTGTCCTTTCATGTCTACTGCTTCAAAATCATAAATCATGATAATTCCCCCTTTTTTTGTAGTATACCAAGAGAAGGAGACAGACTCGAACTTGAACGCGTTGCGTGCAATCAAATTGTTATGAAATCATGATGTCGCTGTTACATCATTCCGAAGAAAGAATCCGTATAATGAAAAACGTTGTAGAAAGGAACGGTGTTATGCGATTTTTAAAAAATGAATTTATATGGATTGCGCTTATTTTAATCGGACTCTTTTTATCAAGTGCGACGCCTTACTCGGACCAGTCTATCGTTTCGCCACTCGAGCGATTCAATTGGAGCTGGATCGAACCGACGCTAGCGAACGTGCAGTTCGACTATGCAGGAAAAGAAATCTCGCTCGATACGTTGGGGACGACAGGATTGATTGAGTTCTTTATGCGGAAGACGGCACATGTCGTCACGTTCCTCGTTCTCGGTGCATTATTCGTAAAGGCCATCTCGCGAACGAATCTTCATGCGGGACTGAACTTACTCTTCGCCTGGGCACTTGCGAACACGGTGGCGATTTTTGATGAGTATCATCAGAGTTTGACTCCTGAACGGACCGCGCTGTTAGAAGATGTCCTTTTGGATAGTACGGGTGCTGCCGCAGGTGTCATCTTATTCGGTGGGTTGTTATTCCTTCGTTCGAAACGGAAAAATAGCAAACGGGCCGGTTATGTTGCCTTAAGGTAGTCAAACAAATGAATGGGTTACTATGTGAAAAGCGCTTTCTTGAAGTGCTTTTTTTCTTTTTAAAACTATTTTGTGACAACGAACCAAACAAAATATTGTCTATACCCACGTTTTTTAAAGGATAAAACCTAAATTAGGTCAATGTCATACGAATGAAATATAAGTGTAAAATAACTTTTGGTTTAGATTGCTATAATGAGTCACAGAGCGAACGAAATGTCGCGACTTATCTTATAAAAAATAATTGCACGACTATAGATAAAAACTACACGGGAATCAGCGGAGGGAAGCACATTGGGTAACTTGAAGAAATTTGCAGCAACAGTCACTCTAGGCGCACTCTTGATCGGCGGAACGTCACCGACTTATGCAGCCTCACTTACAGAGAAGCAGAAGAAAGTACAAGAACAACGACAAAAGAATAGCAGTGAACAGTCGAAAGCAAACTCTTCGATTCAATCACGTGAGCAAGCCATCAGCAAAGAGCAGCAAGAGATCAACAAGTTAGATGCTGAACTCCAAGACGTCATCAACGATGTCGCTCAGAAAAAAGCTGAGATTCGTGCAACTGAAGAAAAAATTAAAAAGCTTCAAGCACAAATTAAAAAGTACGAAGCGAAAATGAAAGCACAAGAAGATCTTATGAAAGATCGTATGGCGACGATGCAAAAGAACGGTGGCTCGTCAGTCAATTGGGCTGAGTTCATCTTCGGTTCTAAAGACTTCGGTGATTTGATCACACGCATGATCACAGCTGGTACAATCCAAGAGAACGACCAACAAATCTTCGAAGAATACGAAGCAACGAAAGAAAAACTCGCGAAAGCGCAAGCTGATTTGAAAGCAGAGCGCGATTCACTCGTGAAGCAAAAAGAAGAACTTGAAAAACGTCAGAAAGAGCTCGATCAAAAAATGAAAGAGCGCGCTGCGAAAATCAAGAAACTTGAAGCTGAAAAAGTGAAGTTCGAATCGAAACTCATGAGCCTTCAAGAGATGGAAGATACGCTCAAAGCTCAAGAACAAGCGATTCAATCAGAAATCGAAGCGCAACGTCGTGCTGAAGAAGAAGCACGTCGTGCAGCGGCAGCAGCTGCGGCGGCGAAAAAGCAACAAGGTTCAAGCTCGAATAGCGGTTCAAGTGCTTCAACAGCACCGGTAGCGTCTGCACCAGCAAGCGGTGGCATGTTCCAACGTCCAGCAAGCGGTCGCCTCTCACAAGGATGGGGTCCAGCAAGCGGTGCGAACGGCTACTCGTTCCACAACGGTCTTGATATCGCAGGTCCAGTCGGTACACCGATCTATGCAGCACAAACAGGTACGGTCCTCCGTGCAGGTTGGGGTGGCGCATACGGAAACCATGTCATGATTGCACACGTGATCAACGGGCAAGTATGGACGACAGTATACGCTCACATGAGCTCGGTATCAGTTTCTGCGGGTCAACGCGTGTCACAAGGACAAAACCTTGGCGGCATGGGTAGCACAGGGAACTCGACAGGTTCACACCTTCACTTCGAGATTCATCGTGGCGGCTATTCGTACTCTTCATCGAGCGCGGGAAGCACAGTTAACCCAGCATCATTCTTCTAAACACAAAGACAGTGATCGACGAACGCGTCGATCACTTTTTTGTTGCCTGATAGACGATGAACGTCAAGAGTGCGGCACCGATGACGCTGAGCCATAGCGTATCGAAGTTTGGGTCATCGAGCATGCTCCGGCCCCCGAGGAACACCATATAGCCGAGTATCGCGAGCGTGACAAGTGTCAAAGCGGTCACTCGGATTTGTCGCGGGATACGTAGCCACCAACCGAATAATCTGTTCATGAAAAATCGCCTCCTCTATTAGTATAGGGGAGGCGATGTGTTTCATCTAGCGAGTCGGACCCAGGCAGAGTCCATGATTTGTTGGTAACCGACTTCCCGATAGATTTTGTTCGACGTCGGGTTCGTCAAGTCAGTGTAGAGGACGCAGAATGATTTTGTCTCGAGTAGCTGTCGGCTGAGGTCGGCGACGAGACTTCGTGCATACCCTTTTCCTCGTGCACTAGGTGATGTGTAGACGAACGAAACAGTGATTCCGTTCTCGGTTGGACGTGCGCGTTTCGCACACGAGACGACCTGTCCATCGACTTCCCAAAAGACAGCTTCTTCCCTGTCGAGCATCGTCTGTACAGCCTTCGTCACCTTCTCTGGTGGAGATGATCGGAGACCTGATTCAGTTTCGAAGGCAATATACCAAGCCTCAAGCTGCGCCTGATCGGCAATCGTCGCTTCTCGCATGTGGCCTTTTGCCATGTCGATGTCTTTCACGCTGTCGAGGCGATACAGACCTTGGGACATGAACATCTCGCTCGTCCCAGATGTAATCTCTTGCCACGCTTTCGCAAAACGTTCCGCCTGCTGTCGTTCCGATACGACTTCCGAGAAGGGGACTTCTTCTTTCAACAGGTGGGGGATGATGAAAGACGGGAGGAGGTCCGAGCGCTCCGTCTTCACGACGATATAGTGAAGTGGATGCGGTGGTGTCACTTGGAGGATGGCGAGAAGCTCTCCGTCCTCTTCGACTGTGAACTGATGAAACGTTTCATAGATTCCTTGTTTGACGTTATTCAAGACGCCGATCATGAGGCTATTCTTTGCCTCCTCGTCGAGTAATGCCGTCATGACGCGGTCTGAGAAGTGATCAGGGTCTTTCCATTCCATCCATTCCATATGTATCTCTCCTTTATTATATGTAGACAAAAACGGACAAACCTGATGGCTTGCCCGTTTATAAGTCGTTCATTATGCGATATCTTCTTGTTTCGATGACGTGTTGTCGAGAAGTTTTGTGTTGTGTTTGAAGTAGTGGATAATCTTCGCGATGGCACCGTCACCCGTGACGTTTGTCGCTGTCCCGAAGCTATCTTGTGCCAAATAGAGCGCGATGACCAAGCTTTGCATCGTTGCGTCGAACCCGAGGATCGAGCCAAACAATCCAAGCGATGCCATGACGGCTCCACCCGGTACACCTGGTGCTGCAATCATCGTCACACCGAGTGCAAGGATGAATGGAAGCACGATGGCGTAAGACATCGGCATGCCGTTCAAGTACATGAGCGCGACACCGACCGATGTGAGTGTGATTGTCGACCCTGACAAATGGATCGTTGCCGAGAGCGGGATGACGAAGTTCGCGACACCTTCGTCCGTGTTGTTCAACTTCGCTTGGCGAAGCGTGACTGGGATCGTCGCGGCCGATGATTGCGTCCCGATGGCTGTGAAGTAAGCCGGCATCATCGTCTTGAGCAACTTGAACGGATTCTCTTTGTTGAGACCACCTGCGATTGAATACTGAATCATGAGCATCGTCAAATGAAGGACGATGATTGTGACGAAGACGAGCGAGAAGACCGATAGGATCTCAGCGACTTGACCAGCGTACGTCATGTTCATGAAAATTCCGGCGATGTGGATTGGAAGTAATGGAATAATGACTTTACTGATTAAGAGTTCGATGATATCGCGGAAATCCATGGCGAGGTCGAGTGACCGTTTGCTTTCGATCGCGGCAATCCCGATTCCGATGACGAAAGCTAAGATAAGTGCGGTCATGACACCGAATACAGGTGGAATCTCAAATTCCATGAACCCTTTCAACAAGGCTTCTTCTGGATTTTCGGCTCCTGTCGTCGACCGTGTCAAAATTTGCGGGAACAAATTGCTTGTTGCAAAGTATGCTAATGTTCCGGCGATGATGGTTGATGCGTAAGCGATGAGTGCTGTGAGTCCGACCAGCTTTCCTGCTCCTTTTCCAAGTTCCCCGATACCCGGGATGATAAAAGCAAGAATAATCAATGGAATAGCAAAGCCTAAGAACTGCCCGAAGACCGTGTTGAACGTCACGAACGTCCGAACGATCCAGTTCTGACTTTCTGGTACGATGCTCCCGAGTAAAATACCGAAAGCGATCGCGATGATGATGCGACCTAAGAGGCCAATACGTAATTTCAAATCAATCACCCTTTCTGTTTGTTTGAATAGTTGATATTTTCGCACATTTTACGGAATGTTGCCACCTTCTCTTACAATTTTTCTAAAGAAAGACGTTTGACAACTGTTTAGAAGGGTATTAGAAAATGTTGTACATATCAAGGGAAGGGGCTTCTCCTTTTCCTAATATAAAAACGATGTTATGATTAATTCTGACAGACGTAAAGGAGGGGTGCGCGTGCAGTTACAACGAACAACGATTCACATTGCGGGTCAAGACTATACGATCGTAAGCGAAGAACCCGCTGACCACGTGAGGGAAGTAGGCTTTTTGGTCGACAGTAAGATCCGCGAAATTCGTGAACAATCCCCTCATCTAGATGCTCGTCAGGCAGCGGTCTTGGCTGCGATTCAAATCGCGAGCGACCACGTCAAAACTAAACGAAATATGGGAGAATAATTCAATCCATGGTTACGCTACTTATACTGTTTTTCTTGTTTATCGGAATCGTCAACGGCTTCCGTCGTGGCGCGATTCTACAGCTCGGCCATTGGGTCGCGCTCATCATCAGTTTTCTCGTCGCCAATACGTACTATAAAGAGTTAGCCGAAGCGTTCAAGCTGTGGATCCCGTATCCGTCTCAGCTCGACGGAACGCTCCCGGGTGGCGTATTGGACCTCAATTCCCTTTCAGGGATTGAGATGACATTTTATAACGTCTTTTGGTTCGTCGTCTTGTTCCTCATTACGAAACTCGTCTTGCATCTCATCTTGGCGATGCTTGACTTCTTGACGGACTTGCCAATTTTACGCCAATTAAAAGGTGTGATCGGAGCTGTCCTCGGATTCTTCGAGGCATATGTCATCACATTCTTCATCCTTTGGGTGATTGCGTTCGTGCCGGTGGCGAGCGTTCAAAACGCCGTCGACAAATCGTCGCTAGCGACATATATCATTCAAGACACGCCATATCTATCGGATTGGTTTTCAAATAAGATGTTGTGACACGACAGGCCGGAATGCAAGCTAGTGCTTGTGTCTCGGTCTTTTCTGTGTGAAGAGGGGGAAGCATATGAATAAAGTAGAAGCGATGATGTTGCTCGAAAAAATCGCGCAATATATGGAGATCAAAGGGGAGAACCCGTTCAAAATCAATGCGTTCCGCAAGGCGGCGACAGCGCTCGAGAACACGGACCTTGAACTCGAGGACATCGACGACTTGACGTCCATCTCAGGAATCGGGAAAGGGACGGCTGCAGTCCTTGAAGAGTATCGAGACACAGGACGCAGTGAAGTACTTGAAGCACTGCAAGAAGAGATTCCGTTCGGTTTGATGAAGCTCTTGAAAATTCAAGGGCTCGGTGGGAAGAAACTCGCTAAACTCCGTGAAATCGGTGTCGTCGACTTGGAGTCGCTCATCCGTGTACTCGAAGACGGGACGGCTGCATCACTACCCGGTTTCGGGGCGAAGAGTGTGGAAAAATTACTCGCCGCCGCGAAGAACCTCGAATCACGTCCAGAACGATTGGCTTATGCAGTCATGCGACCGATCGTTGAAGAAATCAATGAGGTGTTAGAGAAGGAGACGCTCGTCTTGCGTCATTCGGTCGGAGGAAGCTTCCGCCGTGCCGAAGAGACGTGTAAGGACCTTGACTTCATCATCGCGACCGAGGAGCCGATTGAGCTACGTGAGAAGCTGCTCGCTTTGCCGTTCATCAACGAAGTGATTGCGGCAGGCGAGACGAAAGTCTCGCTCGTCCTCGAACGTGAAGAGATGGTATCGGTCGATTTCCGTATGGTCGAGCCTGGCGCGTTCGCTGCGACGCTTCACCATTTCACGGGATCAAAAGACCACAACGTCCGCATGCGTCAACTCGCGAAGGCAAAAGGGGAATCCATTTCCGAATATGGGGTCGAGACAGCAGACGGACTGTGGCAACCGGAAACCGAAGAAGAACTGTTCGAACGGTACGGTCTCCCCTTCATCCCGCCTGAACTTCGGGAGGGACATGCAGAGTTCGAACACGACTTATCGAAGCTCGTCACGCTCGAGGACATCAAGGCTGACGCGCACATGCACACGGTCTGGTCGGACGGGAAGTTGACCGTCGACGAGATCGTCGTAGCGATGAAAGATCGCGGCTATGAATGGATGGCCATCACCGACCACGGGAAGTATTTGACGTTCGTCAATGGCTTGACCGAGGAACGACTCGAGGCACAAGGGGAAGAAATCCGAGAAGCCGCGAAGACACATGACATGAACGTGTTACGAGGCGTCGAGATGGATATTCGTCCTGACGGGACACTCGACTATGAACCCGAGTTTCTAGAGACGCTCGACTACGTCGTCGCTTCCATCCATTCGAAGATGGACCAATCGGTCGACGAAATCATGGCACGTCTCGAGAACGCCTGCCGTTCTCCGTACGTCAACGTGATCGCCCATCCAACAGGTCGACTCATCGGTCGTCGGGACGGTTATCCGATCGACGAGGACAAGTTGATCGCACTCGCTAAAGAGACAGGGACGGCGCTCGAGTTGAACGCCAACCCGAACCGCCTCGACTTGACAGCTTCCACGCTCAAGAAGGCGAAGGCAGCGGGCGTCAAAGTGATGATCAACACCGATACGCACCACCCAGATATGATGGAAGACATGGCCCTCGGTGTGTTGCACGCACGGAAAGCCTATCTCGAACCATCGGATATTATCAACTGCTTCACGTTTGAAGACGCCAAGGCGTTCTTTGCGGCGAAGCGATAGAAAGGAACATGCTAGATGGACCACGCGTTACGCGTATTAGAATATGAAAAATTGCGCCAACAGCTTGCCGGTCACGCGGCGAGCTCGCTCGGAAAAGATTTGGCGCTGAAGATGCAACCCGACTACTCATATGACCGGGTGCTCTCGAATTTGAACGTGACGAAAGAAGCGACCGAGGTCGTTCGACTCCGTGACCGTCTCCCGCTCGGTGGCCTCACGGATGTCCGTGCGGAAGTGAAACGGGCCGCGATCGGCTCGGTCCTCTCGACGAGCGAATTGCTCGCCGTTGCTGCCGTCATGTATGGCGGACGCCAAGTGAAAAACTTCTTCGAGAAGCTTCACGAGGATAACGAAGAGATTCGCATTCCACGTCTTGACGAGTATGCGGACAAGTTGACGAAGCTCATCGAGGTCGAACAGGCGATTCGTCATGCGATTGACGACCAAGGGACGGTCCAAGATTCCGCGAGTCCACAACTCCGCGGACTTCGGACACAACTCCGGAGCTTTGAAGGGAGTGTCCGGTCACGCATCGACAACATCCTCCGTAACAATGCGAAGATGCTCTCGGACGCCATCGTCACAATCCGGAACGATCGCTATGTTGTACCGGTCAAACAAGAGTACCGTCAAGCGTTTGGTGGAATCGTCCATGACCAGTCGGCTTCTGGTCAGACACTCTTCATTGAGCCGCAGGCCATCGTCTCCATCAATAACGAGATTCAAGAAGTTCGTCTGAAAGAACGTGCTGAAATCGAGCGGATTTTAAGTGCTCTCTCAAACGAGGTCGGTGGGGTCCATGATGCCATCATGACGAACCTCGACGTGTTGGCCGAACTCGACTTCATCTTTGCGAAAGTCGCGTACGGACAAGAGATGAAAGCGACCGAGCCGAAGTTGAACGACAATCGAGAGATCAAATTGAAACAGGCACGTCATCCGTTCATCCCGAAAGATGAGGTCGTGCCGATCACGGTCGAGCTCGGAGAAGACTACACGTCACTCGTCATCACCGGACCGAACACCGGCGGGAAAACCGTCACATTGAAGACGATTGGACTCCTTCAATTGATGGTGCAATCAGGTCTCTACGTGCCGGCAGAGTTTGGGACAGAGCTTTCCGTGTTTGACGCGGTCTATGCCGATATCGGGGATGAGCAATCGATTGAACAGAGTCTCTCGACGTTCAGCTCACACATGACGAATATCGTCGGCATGCTCGACAAGATCGACTTCATGTCTCTCGTCCTCTTCGATGAGCTCGGTGCCGGGACGGACCCACAAGAAGGGGCCGCCCTCGCCATCGCCATCTTAGATGAAGTGAAACGCCGCGGGGCACGTGTCGCGGCGACGACACACTACTCGGAACTAAAGGCTTACGCGTATAACCGCGAAGGTGTCATGAACGCCTCGATGGAGTTTGATATCGAATCGCTCAGCCCGACGTACCGTCTCTTGATTGGCGTACCGGGTCGCTCGAACGCCTTTGAGATCAGTCGTCGTCTCGGACTGTCTGAGCAAGTCATCGACAAGGCACGTAGCCACGTCGGTAGTGACGCGGAGTCGGTCGAATCGATGATCAATGAGCTTGAAGCGGCGAAACAACGCGCCGAGCAACTCGAGCAAGAGCTCATCGTCAAGCGCCATGACTTCGAAGAAGAGCAGGCGGCGTTCGAGGCGAAGATGACCGAATTCGAGCGCGAGCGCGACAACTTGTACAGCGCGGCCGAGGCGAAAGCCGAGAAGGCCGTCGAGCAGGCGAAGCGTCAGGCGAACGAAGTCATCGACCGCTTGAAGAAACTCCGAGAGCAAGGAATCGTCAAAGAGCACGAGATTATCGCGGCGAAGAAAGAGCTCGAATCGGCAAAACCGACGCTTCAAGAGAAAAAGATCCAAAAAGTGAAACAAAAAGCCCAGCAGAAACGTACGTTCAGTAAGGGCGAAGAAGTGAAAGTGACGACGTTCAATCAAAAAGGCTACATCGTGAAACAAATCAATGACAATGAGTATAACGTCCAAGTTGGCATCATGAAAGTGAATGTTAAAGCGGACGACCTTCAGAAGATCGGTCCATCGAAAGAGAAGTCGCTTCAGTCGAAAGGCAGCTCGCTCAAACGTCAGAGCTCGACGAAGTCCGAGCTCGACCTCCGTGGCGTTCGTGTCGAAGAGGGACTCATGCGTCTAGACAAGTATATCGATGAAGCACTCGTGTCGGGCTATGATAACGTCCGCATCATCCACGGATTAGGTACCGGAGCGATGCGTCAGGCGACACAAGAATTTTTAAAAGGACATCGTCACGTGAAGAGCCAGCGCCCAGGAGGAATGGGTGAAGGTGGACTCGGTGTCACGGTCGTCGAACTGAAGTAAGGGGAGTCGGGAATGGGTACGATTACGTTTGCCGTTATGCTGGAGTCGTTCGGCCTCTATTCGATGGCGGGACTGATGATTGTCGTCGGTCTTGCCATCTTCGAGGTGACGACGCCGTACAGCAACTGGCGTGAGATTCAAAAAGGAAATATTGCCGTCGCCTTGGCGACAGGCGGGAAGATTGTCGGTCTCGCCAACATCTTTCGTGTCGTCGAGAGCCATCATGATAGCACAATCGACATCTTCGTCGGGGGTGGGTTCGGATTCATTTTGCTCCTCGCGACATACTGGTTGTTTGAATTTTTGACACCGACACTGAAGGTGAACGATGAGATTCAACAAGGGAATATCGCCGTCGGATTGTTGGCATTCTTGCTGTCGATTGGGGTCTCCCTCGTCGTCGGCGCGGCATTGGTGAGGTGAAGACATGGTATACGAACGATTGGCAAAGATTTTGTTCATCGGGGCCGGGCTGTTCTTAGTGGCAGCGGCACTATGGTATATCTTTTATTAATCAAACTCTTATACTTCTGAAAGTTAATCAAAAGTGAAAATGGGGAGATTTTATGTATATCTCGATTATGAAAAATCGACAAGAGGAATTAAAGGTTTTAAAAGACATGAATTTCTTTTTTGGAGATTCATTAATTCCTTATATTGAAATCATAAAAGATGAATATGAAATTAATTATGAAATTGATGAATCTACTGGAGATTTCGTTTACGAAAAGAAACCTGGAAAAACGAGAAGAAATAGAATCAAACTCCCAAAAAGAGAAGAGGATATAATAACTCTTGAGTTACTACAAAAAAGATTGAAGGGTAAAAAATGTTTTATTGATTTTTTTAGATTTACAAATGAAGAGTATGGAAATAATGTCTTTAAAGGCATAGAACTATCAATTAAGTTGAGTAGGGATTTCAACTATTATCGAAGTAGAATTTTAGAAATAGGAAATTATGAAAATATGATTCCTGTTGTTTCGATTAAACGCAACTTAAAAATAAGCGAACCAGATTTAACAAATTTGATAAAAGAACTAAGAATTAAAAATTCTGAGATTGCAATTAGAATCGAAGATCATTTGTTAGAAGACTATAGTTTGTTTTTAGAGAACAGTATGAATGAACGTGATTTTTTAATGTTAGATATCAGAAGTCAGAATGTGGATTCAAAATTTATGGAGTTAGATGAGTTTCAAGATTTAGATGTTGAATCATCAAAAATTATTTTTAATTCTCCACGATCAAGAATCTATAAAAATGGAGACTATGAAAATTTAGTATTTACAAAAAAAATAGATAATAAGGTTGCGAAAGTGTACAAGCAATATGAATTGAATGGTTTTGGAGACTATGGTGGGTTAAAAGATGATCTTCCGAAAGATCCAAGTGGTGGCAATGGAATGGGGGCAGCGCTGGCTTTGATATATCTGAAAGAAAAGAATCAATTCTATTCAATAGTTAATGAGGACACAAGCAAAGGTGTAAAAGGTTATGAATATATAAGAGATGAAGTTATAAATAATTTAAGCTTATTAGATGGAGATAATAGTTGCATAGCAATAAAAAAAATTAAGGCGATGCAAGTGAAGTATGGTAATTGGGGAACATGGAGTAACCTAACATTAACACGATATATCCAACAACAGTCAAAGAAGTAGTATATCTTAATTAAAGATATACTACTTTAGGGGAAAGTGTATTTTTAAAAAACCATTGGTAATCTATTTCAAATATTTCACTTCTATTTTCTGATAAAAACCGCCATTTGGATTCGTACTTATTTTTTATGCAAAGTTTAAATTTTATGTTTATTTTTTGTGAAGAATGACTATTTATTACGAAGTTAATCATTTCCTCTTTTGATTCAGAATAAAAACAATCAAAATAGTTAATTAAGTCTAGTTTGGTTAAAATAGAAAGTTGATCGTAACTTTGTATTTTGTCTGATTTGATTGCTTTTTTTGTTTTTTTAAAGATATATCTTTTTGAAAGGGTTGTGTGATACGTATAGATACCACAACTCTCTGGTAGGTAAGGAAGAATTGAATCTACGTTGTTTACAGAACATATAACAAATACGTATTCGAAAACTTTAAAATAATCATCTAATTGTTGTTTAAGTCTTTTTGGTGTATCTAGTTCGGTTTTAATTTCAAATGCGGTACTAAATCGCCCTAGCTTACATAAGTCTAATCTGCTTTTTCCCACATTTAATTCAAATATTGAAACATGGTTATGTTCTTTGAAAAGAACATTATTTAAAAATGTAGACTTTATTGACACTTCGTTTGGATAATTACTTAATAAAAAGTTATTAACGAATTCTCGATACGTACTATATTTATCTTCATTGTACAAATGTAACTTATCTTGAAAAACATCTATGACTGTTTCATTAATGTTCACTTCACTAAGTAATGTATAATATTTACTAGACAATTGCTGAGCTAGTTCGAATTTTTCATCTTTCATTCATTGCACTCCATTCCATGTAAAAAGTATAATATACATCGAATTTTGAGGCTACTAATATTCATTTTTCATGAAATTAGAAAAACAAATTATAAATTAATAATCTTTTTAAAAGGAGGGTGAAAATGAAAATATATTATGCAAATCGAAAATTAGAAAAAATATTGAGTGATGAGCGACTTATAAAAAAGCACTATACTCCACTTTATAAGAAATTAATTATCAGACTTTCAGAAATAAAAGTAGCTAGTAGTTTAGAAGATATTCCACATATTCCACCACCTCGGCGACATAAATTAGATGGAGATTTTAGTGAGTGTTGGGGAATAGATATTTCTAAAAACTATCGGATTGTTATAAGTCCATTTGGAGAATGGGACCAAGATGATTTAAAAACAATTAATGCCATAGAAATTCGATCAATCGAAGATTATCACTAGAAAGGAGGCTAAATCATGTCTAACGGATTTATAGTTCATACTGGAAAGTTAGTAAATGACTATTTACAAGTGATGGAAATTGAACCGAGAGAGTGTTCTTTAAAAATAGGTATGAGCGAAAAAGATTTGTCTGAGTTCTTAAACGGAAAAATCATTTTAGATGATGAATATTTAGTTAAGTTACAAGATGTAATTCCTGATATACCTGCTTCTTATTGGATAAATTATAATAAAAAATATATTCAATATATTAGCGAAAAAGAGTCCCAAGTTAATGTTTACAGTATAGATCAATTAAAGAAATTTTCTAATCGTTTTAAATTTAAATCAATTTTTGAAGGATTGGATTGGAGCTTAGAGAGACAAGCTAATGAAATGTTGAAGCTATTAAAAATTGATAGTTTTGAACAATTTGACTTTAGATATTCTAATCTTGAAATTGATTTTATGCAAGATGGCGGAGAATTAGAATCTATTGCTGTTTGGTTAAATTTAGCAGGAGAAGAAGTTGAAATTCAAAATAAGAACTTAGAGGAAGTAAAATTTGATAATGAGAAGTTGATAAAAATGTTGCCGAAATTTAAACTACTCTCATTAAATGATAATTATAAAGACTCTCTAAAGAGTGCAAGGAAATTATTGAATCGCTTAGGCGTGTATCTGGTAGTCTATGATGCTGTTGAAAATAGTAAAGTACGAGGGGCTCTAACAACTTATGAAGGAAGTCCTGCGATTTATTTAACGGGGAGATTTAAAACACATGATCATGTGTGGTTTGCTTTAATGCATGAGATTGGTCATTTATTAAAACATTATGATTCCAACAAGTCGATTATAACTTTCGAAGAAGACTTTCAAGTTGAGACTGATAAAAAAGAGGAAGAGGCAAACGAATTTGCTAGGGACTTTTTTATCGACAAAAAAGATTACACAGATTTTATTAATAATAAAATTTTCAGTTCGAAAGAGATAATGGAGTTTGCTAATTCTCAGAAGGTATTACCAGGGATAGTTGTTGCAAGATTACAACATGATGGACATATAGGGTACGACAAATTGAACTATCTAAAAAATAGATAAAACATTCGTTTTACTCATCTTTTCATAGGTATTAATAATTAAGCGAAATAAAATAAAGTAACGTCGCCTCGAATCGGGGCGACGTTGTTTCGTTTACGGCACGTCAATTTTGACGGTATACACTTTCGGCATGGCGTCACTTGACGCATACAAGACGAGTGTCTTCTCTTTCTCTGGGACGAGGAAGACTAAATCAATTTCGGATTTCTCGCCTGTGAAATAACGAAAACCGTTCTTGAACGCTTTCTTATTGTGGTTGACCAGATCGACTGGACTATATTTTGTCCCGTCTGGTGTGTACATACGAAATCCGTTTGGACGATATTCCATATAACCACCTTGACCGTCATCTGAATGGAAGAGGGAGAGCGGGAGACTCACGAATCGCTTACCATCTTCCGATTCAGTTCCATCCGGTGAAGCGAAGACGGGTTGTCCAACTTGGAATTCACGCTTCTTCATTTGTGGATCTCCAATAAACGTTTGGAACGTGCCGAGGTTCATGATTTTTTGAAGATCATCTTCTTTTGGTGTTGTGTCTTTTGCTTCTTTCGGTTTATCAGCTTTTAAATCAGCCTGTTTCGCACCCGTCGTCTGCGCAGTCGGGGCCGGTGTCGCTTTCGCCACTTCCGTGACCGGTTTGACTTCTGGTGACGTGAAGACGAACAAGCTGATGATCCCAACAACGAGTGCCGTCGCCGTCGTCCCGAGGACGAAGCGGAAGCGTTTCTCGACTTGCTTTTGGTTAACGACGTGCCCACCGATTGCTTCAGCCGGTGTGATGCGGACGGCACGTTCGGCAGGAAGCAATGCACCTAAGACACCTGTCACGACCGGGATGAGGATGGTCGCAAACAAGAACGGCAGCTCTGACGTCGGGAACTGTTGATACATGATCGTGACGATGATGATGGTGAACGTCACACCGAGTAATCCGGCGAAGAAGCCGGTCAACGCGCCTTCTGTCAAGACGAGACGACGGATGGACGTATTCTGCCAACCGAGCGCTTTCAAGACGGCGAGTTGTGGTTTTCGTTCAGAAACGTTTTGCCACATGATCTCGGTCGTCGTGAGCATCGCGATCAGTAAGGCGACCCCCATAGCGACGTAATGCATCGTTCCGACTTCAAGTGCCACGAACTCCCCGATCCACGTCGTATACAAGACGCCTTGGAGGCGGAACGTGACGAACAAGAAGAAGCCGAACAGACTCGTCGGTAAAGCGATGGCGAGAATCGACAACAACGTCCGTGGCCAATACGTCACGAGTTGGTTCAAACTCATACCGACGCTTGAGCGCGAACGGCCGAGACGTCGTCCTTTTGAGACTTCACCGGACTGCATCGTCTCATATGGCTTGATGCGGCGGACGAGTCGAATCGGGATGAGTGTCCCGAGCCAGTAAATCAAGAGACCGGCGAGTCCAATCAATAAGATACGGGTGATTGAAGTCGAGCCGGCCGCCGTCCAAAGGAACGTTCCGAGAATCATCCATGAGATGAGCGCGACCATCGACCCGAGGATCGTGGCTTCTAAGAATAACAGTTTCGACAGCTGACTCGGCCGCCAACCGAGTGACAAGAGGATGGCAAACTCTTTCTTACGAGCGTATAACATGATGATGTTCGAGCTGAATACGTACAGCATCGCGACGAGGATGACGCTCGCGACGACGCCGGAGAAGCCGAGTTTTGCTTCTTGGAAAATCGTGATCGATGACCCGATTTTAATCCATGGCTGCTGAATCCAACCGAGCGAACTTTCTCCTTTTAAACCAGGGAGATAAGTGACGGCGTATTGTGGAGACGAACCGAGCGTGACATCGGTGATGAGACCGGTCTTGTCTTCAATCTCCTTCGCGACTGCTTGGAGCTTCGCTTCACTTTCTTCGTTCAAGACGTCCACGCCTTTCACGTTGACGCGAATGGCCGAGATGGCCTTGTCACCGGCGATGGCGAACGCCGCGTCGAGTGTCGTCAACATTGACGGTGGTTTCGTCAAGAAGCTATATGGGTTATTCGTCGGTTTGACAGTCGTCGGTGGGTTGACCGGCTCATCCTTCGAGTTCATGACCCATTCGGCGCTTGCCGGGAAATACGTCTCCATCGGGAGTTCCGTCAACGGATCTTTTGACAACTTCAGTTTCGATGGGTCGAATAAGCCGATGTAGTTATATTTTACTTTCGGTGCATCGTTAAGGTCTTCTGCGTATAAATTGGACTTACGATACATACTTTCTTGACCATACTTCACTTGACCCTCAGCGAGGAACGGTTTGATTTGATACGAATACGGCCAACGTTTCGGGAACGGGCTCGTCACGCCTTCATAGACAAGAGGTGACGCCTTCTCGGAAAGCCAAGTGTATTCCACGGTGAGACGAGGATCTTGTGGCTGCGGTTTTCCCTCTAAAATGTGTTTCGTGATATTGTCGTGCATTTGTTGGGCTGTAAAGTCGTATGAGGCGACTGTCGTGCCTTTCAAGCTATCTAGATACTCCCCTTTCCCTTTCTCGAGATAGGTTTTGATAAACGCCTCTTGGTCGCTCGTATCGGCATCGACTTCTTCGATGGTGTAGTTGATCGAGGCATCGACGTAGTCTTTTGTACTCATCAAAATCGGGATTGTCGTGATGTCTTCATCGTAAGGCTCTGGGACATCCTCTTCATTGAAGTAACGACTGAACGCTGTCGCTTGTACGGCATCGTCTAACCCGACGAGTTTCGCTTCGGCGACCGGGTCGATTCCCGCGAGCATGACATCACTTCCGTAACTGAGTGGGAATTCTTCATATAGGGCGGTCGGACCGATGCCGATGTGAGTGGAATCACCGTTTGGCATCCAGCCGACCCAAAAGTAGGCTTTCAAGTCTTGGAAGTCATTGATTTTTTCAATGCCTGTATCGATGAGTGTGTTCATCTTAAGGCGATAAAGACCCGCTTTATCAAACGTGTGCGTTTGCGTGAACGAGCTCGAATAAGTCGACCCAATCATGGCGATTGGTGCCGCGACATCAATGTCGGCAATCTGTTGAATCGTTTCGTACTGTTCGCGCGTGATCCCGCCTTCGAGTCCGCTCATATAGTTCGGTTCGAGCAGGTTCAAGTCCTCGGTCACACTCCGGCTGCCTTCTGGACGCACGACGATGTGATAAGACGAGTCCCAACGTTTTTGCAGCTCGTTGACGACCGTCCCGTTATTAGCCTGCGTCACACCGAGAAGATAGCTGAGCCCGGTACTGACGATGAGCATCCCGACCATGAGCAGGATGAATCGTTCCTTATTCCGCCACCACGAGTTCCAAATGAACTTAAGCATGATGGACGTCGCTCATCGCGACGACCTGCCCGTCGCGCATCTCGATTTTTCGGTTGGCCCGGTCGGCGAGTTCCGGGTCATGGGTGACGAAGAGGACGCCACATCCGTTCTCGCGATTCAAGCGGATCAATAGGTCGAAGATGACGTCACCCGTGTGTGTATCGAGGTTCCCCGTCGGCTCATCGGCGAGGAGCCATTTCGGGCGATGAATGAGGGCGCGGGCGACGGCGACGCGCTGTTGCTGACCCCCGGACAGTTGGGAGGGCAACGAATCGACTTTGTCAGCGAGACCTACTTCCTTCAATAATTCGAGCGCACGTTCGTGAACGTCGTAATCGACTTTTCGTCCGAAGAGCGGGGACATGACGTTCTCAAGTGCTGTCAGTGTCGGGATGAGATGGAACTGTTGGAAGATGAAACCGATATTCTCGAATCGGAAGTCCGCGAGCTGTTTCGCAGATAGCGTCGAGATGGGTTCGTCGTTGAAGAGCAACGTGCCCTCTGTCGGGCGGTCGAGTGTACCGATCAGACTGAGGAGCGTCGACTTCCCAGATCCCGATGGTCCGATGATGGAGATGAAATCTCCGTGTTCGAAGCGAAGGTTGATGTCTTTTAAGGCGACCGTTTTGACGTCACCCGTATCAAAGCGTTTTGTTAAATGTTCGCATGTGAAGTGATAAGCCATACCGTTAAATCTCTCCTTTACCTATGTTATAGTGAAAATATGTAAGAGGACGTAATATTCTGACTATTTTCAGATTAGAGGAAAAACATTCCAATGTATAGCTGTATTTTTTTCAAATGGGGAACGGGTATAGAAGAGTGAGGAGGAGGAGAGAAGATGAAATCATTCGAAATTGAATTCCATTTAATTAACGAAGAAGTGCTGACGTATATGGTGGAGGCGGATACGCGATATGAGGCATTAGAGTCGATCTTTCAAGTGTTTCGACATGCGAGCGATGGCTTCGTACAGTTTGAGGATGAGTTGATTGTGATGTTGGATCATGTGGCGTATGTGAAGGCGTTTGAGGTGGATTGACAAAATAAAAAGAAAAGTGAAATGATATCACTTTTCTTAAATACATATCTTAAAGAATTGATAATGAAGTTGGTCATTTGTTAGTGAGGACTGCTTCTAAGTACGCTGCAAGTTTTTCAGATCGCTTCAGAATTAATTCTTTTGTCCAATAAACACTTGAAGAAGATTCATCCATAAACAAATAGCTATTAATTTTTTCGAATTGTTGTACTTCTTTTCCAGACTTCATCGAAGAGATTAAACGATCTGCTAATACTTGAGTGGTCCAAATTGATGAATCTGCATATACAGATCTCTTCTGATCAAATTGTTTATTGGAAAGTGAAGAGTTTTCATCGTTACCGATAAGTGCAAAATTACCAATTCGATTCACGTATTCTTTATATTCTTCTAAGTCTTCAAAGCCGGAACCTTCTATCAGTTCATTACTAATTGGTGTTCTTGGCATGATGTGTTCCAAAGTGACCTTTTTATTTCGGTTTGACGTTAGAAGAACGGTGTTATCGGAATGACCATAAGCTTCGATGAAACGGAGCAAGTCGTAACCTTTTTTATTGTAGTTTCCTCTGGTGTTCTCAAATTTTCTAGCAAATACAGCTTCTTTTGCAAGCTTAGCTTTCTCTGAAATTCTTCTTTCTAACTCACTTACGAATTGATGATAAGCTTGGTCTTGCCCTTCTCGCTTTAAGTTTGCATTATATTTTTTTATCAACGAAGGTATTTCAGCTTCAATATAGTTAGTTTGCGTATAAGAGAAAATAACACTTGCACCCAATCGAATTGCCAAATCAACAATCTCTGATTTTCTTTGTTCTGATTCATTGTAGAATGGAATGAGGATTGTTTGTGCCTGTTTTAAGTTCAAAAGTTTGAATAAAACATTGAGTAAATGAGTATTTTTAATGAATCCTTCAAACTCTTTACGTTCTAATTTTCCGTAAGTGTATGAAACATCATGCATCTCTGAAACGATTGATAAAACTTCTTCCTTAGATGGATTTAGTTCTGAATAATAGTTAAAGAGTTTATCTTTACGAATGTTTTCTCCAGTGGTTCCTACTAAATAATGCTTTAGGAAGGTTGAAGATTCAACTTTTCTTTTGGGACTGAGTACGAGGTTGTTGTTAAACTTTTTCCACATCTCAGTAAACTTATCTCGTTCATCGTCACTATAGAAATCTTTAGCAAGATTTTTTAAAAGCATGTTTTTTATTAAATCTAGTGGTTCTAAATCTTTCCCCCTGTTATTCAAGATTTCAAATAATTGAAATGCTTTAGATAATGTCGGTGCAGTAGTTACAATTAACATGACTTTATGTTTTATGTAGTTTACAAATTTCAATAATTTCTGATCATCTAATTTAGCGAGTTCTTCTTTTAATACATCATATACTTCTTCAATTTGAGTAGAAGTTTGAGATAGGTTTTTCGAATTAGAATCTGGGCGAATAATGTGCCGATAAGTACTACCAAATTCTAAGCTTTTGTGATGCTGTATTTTAGAAGTTTTAAAATTTGCATCATCGTCAAATAATCCATACCCTTTGTTTAATTCACCTCGGACATTCATCCATTTTTGAATTGTATCAAAGCTGCTTTTATTCTGATGTAAACGATAATCAATTGTTTCTTCTAGAACTTTATATAGTAACGAAAGGGTTGTAAGTCTCTGTTGACCATCAATCACAATTTTGTTTGCAGGTTGGTGATCATTGTTAATCAACACGATATTTCCCAACAAATAGCCGTCTAATAACGAACTTTCCTTTGTAAATTCTTCTGTGTCTTCATTAAAATCTTTAAAGAGCTGTGTAACTTCTTCTTCCCCCCATACAAAATCTCTTTGGAAATCAGGAATTTCGTAAATAAAATCATTATTAAATACGTTAAATATTGATTGGATTTCTGAAGTAATCAATTAGATACAGCCTCCTATTTCATAAAACAAACCTTCAAATAATTGGGTATAATGAAAGTATAGTATTTTAATAGAAATTGATCTACCGCAATGCATGCAGAAAGGGTTGAGAATAATGAGGAAAGAGTACAATAAATTAATCCGTGACCGCATTCCTGAAATTATTCACGAATCAGGAAAAATCCCGATTGTGAAGCAACTTACTCAAGCCGAACACTTTGAGCAAGCACGTTTGAAACTCTATGAAGAAATCAAAGAGTATGAAGAGACGAACATTGATGAAGAGTCTCTTGAAGAGTTAGCTGACATTTTGGAGTTGGTCTATACACTTGGAAACATGCATGGGGCAGACTTCGATGAATTGAACCGCATACGTGAAGAGAAACGCAAAATACGTGGCGGTTTTGAAAAGGGTCTATTTTTAGAAGAGGTCCTCGATTATGAGTGATTTACGACTCCATACGAGCAATCTAGGCATCCCTTTACAAGAACACATAGACGCGGCGACTGAAATTTATATGGTCGTCGCGTTTGCTCAAGTTTCGGGAGTGAAAGAATTATCCGCTTCGTTAAGAAAAGCGAGTGAACGTGGCGCTCAAATCAGAATTTTGGTAGGAGACTATCTGTACCTTACCGATCCTGATGCATTGGATATGCTATTACAAATACCGAATATTGAGCTCCGGCTATACCGCTCAAAAGGGAGGTCGTTCCATCCAAAGGCATATTTGTTCCGTACAATAGGAAGCGGTACATTTTTTGTTGGTTCCTCGAACTTGTCGCATAGTGCACTAAATCATGGTGTGGAATGGAATGTTGAAATTCCTTCGAGTGTCTCAGAGGAAGTGTTTGAAGAGTCAGTCGCTGCGTTCCATGAATTATTTTATAGTGAGTATGCGCAAATGATGAATCCAGTCTCGTTACAGCCTTATCGCGAAGAGTACGAAGCGCGAAAGGATCGAATGAAGGAGCTGGAGGTCGCTGAACACTCTCCCGTTTACATAGAAGATGATTCGATTACACCGACGTCTGTCCAAGATGCGGCATTGTTGACACTCCGAGAGACGATGGCGGAAGGCCGAAAAAAAGCGATGCTCGTTTTGGCGACTGGATTAGGAAAAACGTATTTAAGTGCATTTTTTGCTCGTCAATTCAAACGTATCCTTTTCGTTGCGCATCAAAAGGAACTTTTGTTACAGGCAGAAAAGTCATTTCTCAATGTGGCAACGGATTGGAAGACAGGATTACTACTTGGAGGTGAATCACGAAATCAAGAAACTGCTGATGTCGTGTTCGCCTCGATTCAAACGTTAGCTTCGAAGCAAAGAATGGAGCAATATGACCCGGAGCAATTCGATTTGATTATCGTGGATGAGTTTCATCATTCGGCTGCTCCTTCCTACCGTCGGGTGCTAGATTATTTTCAACCAAAGTTCTTACTTGGTTTGACTGCTACGCCTGACCGCTTAGACGGAGGAGACGTATATGCACTTTGTGATGATAACGTCGCTTTCCAGATGCACTTTACGGAAGCGATTGAAGAATCGTTTTTAACCCCGTTTCATTACGTTGGAATTTATGATGAAATCGACTACTCTCAGATTCGTCTTATCAATGGACGTCGTTACGATCAAGAAGAGTTATTGGCAGAACAGTTAAAAGAAAGTGTTGCCGAGAAGATTTACAAGGCTTGGTCAGAACATCATCAATCGAGAGCACTCGGCTTTTGTTCTTCCGTTGTACAAGCTGAATATTTGGCGGATTATTTTAGGAGACAAGGAGTGCAGGCGGTAGCGCTTCATAGTCAGGCCGAGTATGATCGCACCGAAGTGATTACTCAGTTAAAGCATGGGCAATTGGACATCATTTTTGCAGTGAATCTATTTAATGAAGGTGTCGATATCCCTGAAATAGATACGTTATTGTTCTGTCGTCCGACAGAATCATTGACAGTGTTCACCCAGCAAATCGGACGAGGTCTACGTCTATCAAAAGGAAAGACACATTGTACGATTATCGATTTGATTGGGAACTATAAAAACATTGATAAGAAACTGGCGCTATTGACGACAGACGGTCCAGATTCACTGAAGAAGGTTCCAACATCAAATAGCTTACCTAATTCGTGTACAATCGAATTTGATTTAGAGACTGTCGATCTTTTGAAGAAAATGATGACCCGTTCTTCGACACGACATCAATTATTAGAACGAAATTATTTCATGGTGAAGGAAGAGCTAGGGAGACGACCGACCTACCTAGAACTAATCCAACGAGGCGAATATTCATTGGAGGCGTATCAATCCGAAAGGAAGCACTTTAGTGGCTTCTTCGGCTTTTTAAAGAAGATTGGTGAGTTAACAGACAGTGAGTTAAGTGTTTTTGAAAATATGTATCCTCTTTTGTATGAAGTGGAGGATACAAGAATTACAACAAGTTATAAGATGGTTGTATTATCCGTCATGTTAGAGCGGGGGAAACAAATGTGGTACACTCCTTTGAAAGCATCTGATGCAGCTTATCCGTTTTATGATTACTTGACGAGTGTGCCTTATCGTCAACAGATTGATGGAAAGACAAAAGACTTTCAGCAACCTTTCCATCAACAACGGATTGAAAAATTGTTGTTGCGGATGCCATTCGATAAAATTGCTAAAGGACCGTTTTATGTAGAAAATGAAAGCCTACATATCGAATTTAATGAAGCGCTCCGCAATCCGGTAGTTTATGAATGGGTGAGCCAGATTGTAGAAGTTCGCTTACATTACTACTTCAGTCGGAAAGCGCAACGATCATCAGATTGATTGATTTAGTGATGTTGAATGAAAAATTAGAGAGGTGGGGGTAAGGTGAAACGCCTGTTACTACGTAAAATCCAATTCGCCCTCCAACACCACGGTGGGACGGCGTCCTTGAAAGACATTTATGCGTATGTCGAAAAATCATACTATCAACTCGAACTCGATCGATATAAAGATTGGAAAGGGCACGTCAATAAACAGATTCGTGCGCATTCCAGTGATTCGGCGAGCTTTATCGGAAAAGAAGACCTCTTTTATTCCACCGGAAATAAAGGCATTTGGGGCCTCAGACAAACCAATAACTAACGAAAGCGGGACCAATTTCACTTGGTTCCGCTTTCAATGTTTACAAAACATCACACCCTATTGTCACACAATGTTCATTACTGTACACTTCGATATTGTGTGCTAAAAATTATGTTAGGGGTTAGTCAATGGAACTTGTACAGCAATTATCTCAAATGCAACTGATCAACCAATTCTGGTTGCTTATGGCCTTCGTTATTCCAATGGTCATTTTATCTCGTATGGTCGTGGCTGGGACACGCTTCTCGCCGATCCTCGTCATCGTCATCTTCGGTCTCGGTCTCGGGTTCGGCATGGTCGAGCTCGGTATCGCGACGCCGGGTCTTCCTGAATTTCCGCTCGTCGACTTCTTGTCACGGACGACGATCATTGCGTTAGTCGTTTCGTTCTTCGTCGGCGGACAAGAACTTCGTAAAATCTTGAGTAAACAAGAGCTCGACATGGAGGACATCGTCATTCCTGCCAAAGAGGAAATGTTCCTCGGGACAGGACGAACGCAGTTCATCTTCATCCTTCGTTCGTTCTTCTTGCTCGTCGGTTTGGAAGGATTCTTCCGTATGGCAATCGAGCCAGGTACGGCAGAAGGGATTGCGCTTTACTACCCAATCCTCGCACTCCTCGGTCTTGCCGTGTCGTTCTTACTCATCGACCATAAAGCACAGATTCAGGACAAGAAAGTATACATGCAAAAAGGTGTCATCGAGACAGTCCTCTTGCTAGTCATCTTGTTCGTCTCGTTCTTGATTGCGACAGCGGTTCAGCCGATTATCGCACTTCCGCAAATCTTCTTCGCGATGTTGATTTCGTCAGCACTCGGTGCCATCTTCCATAACTGGACGTATGGACCGACTGTCCGCGCGCTTCTCTTCGCAGGGATTCCGGTCGTCTTGGCTGCCAACTTCATGGTCGGTGGTTCACGAATCGGTGACGCATTCGCAATCGAAGGTATGAACTCGATTCTCGTGTACGGTTTCTTCGGTCAGTTGTTCTGGATGTTCGGTGGAATCGCGCTCATCATGTGGTTCGCTCGTACGGGTCACATCCGTAACCTCGCGCCAGGTATGGCAGGTTCACTTTCACACAGTGGTCTCACAGGAGCGTGTACGGCTGGTGACTTCGGTCAAGTGGCGGCGAAACGCGCGCCGATCATGATCAACATCCCGTTCTTCGGACATATCTTCGTATTCTCGATTCTCGCAGTCAGTGCCGACAACGGTGCTCTCTGGATTTGGCCGACAGCCATCATCGTTTTGGTCGGTCTCGTACTCACTGCGCTCGCGTTGAAAAACTTACGCGCGGCGAACGGGGAAGACTTCAAAGAAGTCAAAGCCCTTATGCAGTTCTCGTTCGGGTGGCAAATGATGGCCGTTTTCGGTGGTCTCGTCATCTTGACGTTCAGCACGATTGCGTTTGATTACACGACGATGGCACAATCGTCAGCGATCTCGCACTTCGGATTGTTCGCAGCGGTTCAAGGTGGAATGTTCGGGACGGAAGCGTCACTTCTCATCCCGCTCATCTTCTCGATGCCGTTCCTCGTGCACCCGATCGTCTTCTACATGTTTGGGAAAGCACTCGACAACAATGGCGAAATGCCACGTGTACCGGTATATGCGATGGCGCTCGTTGGTGTCGTCGGTGTATCTGCAGCGATTTTCGCCTTATAATAGGACTCCGCTCTGACTTCGGTCAGGGCGGTTTTTTTGATGAAATGGATATGGTAGACTTTGGATAGTGAGAGCGGGGGAGAGCGTATGAAAAAATGGTTGTTCATCGGTTTTGTTGTGTTGATTGTAGCTAGAGTCTGGGCGGCACCGATGTATCCAACGAAAGCGGATGAGGCTGACTTTATAAGCTGGTTCGAGGAAGCGTATTCGGTACAGTGTGAGGATGAGAGCTGTGACTCGTTCAAGCTGATCGGGGATCAAACAAATACATATGTAAATCAAGAGGGGTATATGAAACAATCAAGTGGCTTTTTCACTTTTGAAATGGAGGTCAGGCGATTATATCGAAGTGTCGAAGAACCCGAACGAGTCGGGACGATTGAAGTGAGATGGAATCAAGATTCGTTTGAGATTACTGAAGAGACGGGTATATTTGTTGCTTCACCATAGGAGGCTTGAAAGCATGTTGATGATCAATCAAGATGTAAAGGGAAAGCGCTATGAGGCGCTCATTGATGTTTTGCTTGAGCACTGCACTCATTTTGCTTTCGTGGAAGACAGGCGAAGAATGGAGATTGAAGAGGAGCGTCTAGCGTATATGGATTTGCTGACTGAAGAGATTCGTTGGGATTTGATCGAACGAACCATCGTGAGTGAGTGGGAGACAACACGACTGTCTGGGGATACAGCGTATCTATATTCTTTTCATATGAATTACAGGACAGCACAGTTCCTAAAAGAGCAGGGTGGCTCGTTGTTCAGTTGGATCCACCCAGAACTTCCGGAAGACTTGATGTTTTACGCGGGAGATACGTGTGTGCTCGCCGTATGTTCCCATGAAGCGTTCTTTGGCGTCGATGAAGAGATGTGGGAGCGTATTAGATTAAATGAATGATTAAGGTCACCTCTTATACGGGTGACCTTGTATTAAGTCAACTTGCTAGGGAGGGGTCTCCAGTCTGGGTCTTTTTTATCATGCTCATTTGGTGTTCTGACATCATCACAAAAGAGCCGATCACTCGCACCAAATTGGATGTAATTCTGTTGAGCGTGTCGAAGCGACACCGTATTCGCACCGCCTTCATAATCGGGATCGTCGAATTGAACCCCGTCATCTTCCCAAAAGCAGATTCGACAAATGTCGTATGTGCCTGGAGGTTCTTCTTCTAACGTCTGGTAGCCACAGCATGGGCATGTGTATCTCACCATTATCACCTCACTATTTAGTATAGAGGATACAAGCAAAAAGCGTCCGACCTTTTCTCAGGTCGAACGCTTTTTCTGTCATCACATATACATCGAGATCAACGTCAAGATGGCAAGCCCACCTTGTGTCAGAATAATCTTCTTGTCACTCGTGATACTGCCATATAGGGCAACGAGAATGATATAGAGCAGAATCATGGTGACAATCTCGACCGGGTTGGGGGAGAGGTAGAGTCCGTACAAGAGCCCGACCCCAATCAATCCGTTATACACGCCTTGATTTTTGAACAAAACCGACACCGAGTCTCTCGTCAGCTCGTCTTTCGACATACGGAAGACGCGTGACGTCGAGGAAGAGGCTGTCGCAATCGTTTCTAAATAGAAGATATAGAAGAATTCGATGGCGACGAGTGTCCCGAGCACAAGAGTGAGCGTCGACATATTAGTTGACTGCTGCTACTTGGATGACTGGTTTCGCAGACACGTAGTTCGCGACGTTTTGTGCGAAGTTGATGAGGACCGGGTTTTGGTTGTGCTGCTCGAGAGCGGCTTGGTCTTCCCAGTTCTCGATCATGACGAAACGGTTCTCGATAGATGTTAACTCGTATAAGTCATATCCGACGCAACCTGCTTCTTGTTTTGATGAGTCGATTAAGACTTGGATGTCACGCAAGAAGTTCTCGCGTTGTGATGCTTGGATATCGAATGTAGCGTTAACTAAGATCATGGGTGATTCCTCCGATTGTTTCATGAATTATTTGAACGATGTGACCGTTTGAGCGTCAAGACGGACTGATTCGTAACCTTCTTCTGCTGCTTTCCCGACAGACAAGATCATGACTGGTACGTAACGATCTTTATCGAGACCGAATGCTTCTGCGAGCTGGTCTTTCTCGAAACCGCCGATTGGGTTCGTGTCATAGCCGTGTGCACGGGCTGTGAGCATGAATTGCATCGCTGCGAGACTCGCATCGATCTTCACGATGTCGTTCATCTCTTGTTTCGAGAGGTTTTTGTAGTAAGGGATGATCGCGCCGAGCTGTTGATCGCGCACTTCTTGTGGCATTTTGCCTTCTGCGACCGCTTGATCGTAGATTTGTTCGCCGTACTCGTAGCATTCCATGTCTCCGAAGATGAGGAGCATCGCAGAAGACGTGTCGTTTTGACGTGTGTTGAAACGGATGAGCGGTTTAAGCGTCTCTTTCGCTTCTGGGCTTTCGACGACGACGAAACGCCATGGTTGCATGTTGACCGATGATGGGGCAGTCGTTGCTTCTTGAATCATCTCGAGCATTTCTTCTTGTGAGATTTTCACGCTCTCGTCATAGACACGGATTGATTTACGACCGAACATAACGTCTGTGAATGTATTGTTTTCGAATGTAGTTGCCATTGGTGAATTCCTTCTTTCTCTGTTTAGGTGTGACTGTTCAATTTTTGAAGCAGTCCGGATAAGTGTTGAATCTCTTCAGCGGACAAGGCTTGTAAGACGAGGTGGTTGGCCTGTTCGTCTCGTTCGCAGTGCCCAAGATCTTGCTCTGCTTTCTCTGTCACACGGACGAACATCTCGCGATGGTTCTCCGCGTTCCGCTCTCTGACGACATACCCTTTCTCTTCAAGGATTTTCAAATGTCGGGTGATGGCAGCATTGTCGATTTTCATTTCTTCTTTAATCGCACGTTGCGAACAAACGCCTCGTTCTTTGACGACTTGTAACATCTCGTAGCGGGTCAGGCTGAAGCCCGTCTCCCGTTCGAACGACGATGCGACGTTTTGTTCCGCCAACTTGATTTGGTAAAGTAATCGGCTGATTTCACGTAGGTCCATTGCGTCCCACCTTTCTCAATTGACTTATCAATCGTTGACTTGTCAAACGATACAACGTTTTGGATTGTCTGTAAAGTCAAACGCTCAAAAAAAGACGACACCGGATTATTGTGTCGTCTCCTCTACGATGGGGGTGCCATCAAATCGATATTCTGTTGTGAATGTCGTCTCGTCGAATCCATACATTCGGTCGTAGGCATTCAAGTCCTCAATCGTCCGCACATCGAGGAAGGACGGGTCGATGTCAGACGCTTTGCGCGTGAACATCATGTACCGCTCGGTGTAGTCATCGTTGCCGCCTGGTTTCCCATCGAACGAGAAGTGAATCGAATAGACGTCGGATTCCACTTCACGGATGACATCGAGGATCCGTCGTTTCTGTTCGTCCCTATTGTTCCAGTCTTCATGAAACATGATTGAGACGTCGAGATACGTCTTCGGATTTGTTTCATAGATGGACGTCGGGGTCGGGAAGATGTTCGCTTGTGCATCATCGGACACTCCGAGCGGTACTTCCGCACGGACCGTCTCTTTCTCGTTCAAGATTCCTTGCGACACGAGGCGCTCGTGAATCGTCCGCTCTGCCTCGCGTTCCCAATATGTCTCGAGCACGTTATCGTGGATGGAGCCGTCACTGTACGTCACGAGAAAATAAGTGCCAGCGAACGGTTCCTTCGTCAATGTCACTTCTCCGGTATAACCGCCCATATGCCAGTCGCGTGACAGCTCGATGTCGGGTTGTTCATTGTACGTTTGCTTCACATACGCGTTGTATGTCTCCCGTGCCTCTGACTTTTCATGCGTCGTATACACGAAGAGCCCGCCAGCGACAAGCCCGACGGCCACACCTGCTATGATTCGTTTTCTGATCATTTCGTCACCTCTCGTTCAATTTACCTGATATTGAAGAGGAATACCTCGGTCCAAAGTCTTATTCAAATCATTTCCATTTCGCTGTAAACTAAAAGTGCCCTCAAAGAACTATTGTAATTGCGTGTACTAATACATATAATACACTTAAAGAGTAACATTGATTATGAGAGGGTGTGACCCATGTTATACAAAATCGATATGAAAAGTTCAGAACCGCTATACGAACAAATCGTCAATCAAACGAAAGAGCTCGTAATCCGTGGAATTTTACGACCCGGAGATAAGGTGATGTCCGTGCGTGAACTCGCCACCGACCTCGTCATCAATCCAAATACGGTCAGTAAGGCATATCAGGAATTGGAACGGCTCGGGCTGCTTGAGATGCGACGTGGGCGCGGGACGTTTGTCTCCGAGGACTGGGTGGACGATGATGCGGCACGTGAGCCGGTCATCGCCTCGATCAAAAAGATTGCGATTGATTGCCACTATGCGAACGTGCCGTTAGACGAAGCCATTGGCGTATTGCGAACGGAATATGAGAAAGTAGGGAAATCCAATGCTGAAAGTTGAACAGTTAAGTAAAAAAATTGACCGTCAAACGATACTCGATGGCATCGACTTTACGGTCGAATCTGGAGAAATCATTGCGCTCGTCGGACGTAACGGTGCCGGTAAGACAACGCTTCTCCGCACGATGGTCGGCATCATCCGCCCAGATATGGGCGACGTGCTCTATGGTTCGAAAAGTATCTTTAAAGATGCGGGATTGAAGCGTGACGTCATTTTCGTACCGGATTCAGCCGATGCGCTCAAAAATTATACGGTGAATGAGGCGACTGACCTGTATGAATCGATTTATCCATCCTTCAACCGTACCGTCTTCCGTGAGACATTGACACGATACAACATCGACAACAAAAAGATCCGCCAGCTTTCTAAAGGACAAAAGGCACTCGTCACGTTATCGCTCGCCTTCGCCGTCCAAGCGAAATACTACCTGCTCGACGAACCGACGGACGGTTTAGACGTCGTCGCTAAATCTGACGTGTTGAAACTGATGATTGCCCAAGTTGAGAATCGGAACTGCTCGATCATCGTCTCAAGTCACCAACTTCATGAACTCGAACGCATCGCTGACCGTATCATCATGATTGAGAATGGACGTGTCAAAGCGATCTTGTCGCTCGAAGAGGCGCGTGCCCTCAGCATCAAGTGGCAAGTCGTCTTCAACGACCATGTCCCGGTCGAACTGCTCGAACGAAAAGATATCGAAATCATTAGCGTGACGGGACGTGTCGTGCTGTTCATGGCGAAAGAACGGACGGAAGAGCTCGAGACGTTCATCGATTCATACAATCCGATGCTCATCGAAGAGATTCCGATGTCTCTTGAAGACGTCTTCCGTGTCCAGTTAGGAGGAGAAGCCCATGCTGTCTAAAGTATTGTTAAAGAAAGATTGGAAACAAGTGTCGTTACTTTGGATGCTGCTCGTCTTCTTAGGCGTCGTCGCCTTCACTGTGCCGGCTTGGACACAATTTGAGCAGTTTGATGAGCAGATTAAAGATGCACGAGCGAATTCTGTAGATTACGGGATCCCATTTGAAGAACGAGATCGCCTGACGGTTGAGTCCTTCTTCGACCCTGATTCGAGTTTAGCTTTCTATCTTGGTGACATAGGTGATGTCATTCCGGTAGGACCAGTTGTATTCTTATTCGTCGTGTTTAGTGCGCTCATGGCCACGTCGCTCATTGGTGCCGAACGAAACAGTCAAATGTCGGACTTTTCGATGTCGCTCCCGTTCACCCGCACCCAGCTGTACATATCAAAATGGGTGTTGGGGGCAAGTGGGATTATCATGTCCACGCTGTTAGGAAGTATCGCGATGTTTGCATTGGTCGCCACTTCTCGTTATTCCTTCTTATTAGAAGGGACCGTATTTAAATCGATTGTGATCGTCTTGTATATCGCCTTGATTGGGATCTCGTTATTCTCGTTGGCTTTATGGATGGGATCGTTCGGTGGGGAATCGATTTCTCAATCAGTGTGGTCGTTTGTCGCCTTGATTTTCCCGTTAGGAATTCTCGCATTGATTCAAGGATCAGCTTACTCGCTGACTGGTCGAGGTGATGCGTTGGGTTGGTTAATCGATTCAGCTTATGAAAGTGTATTTATTCAAGCCATCTCACCACTCGGTAACTTGATGAATTTATCTTTATATGAATACATTCGATCCAATCAGTATTGGCAAGAGTTCGTCACGATTAGCATTCCATCGTCTATCGTCTTTATCGTCTTGTCATTATGGTTAGGAGCTTGGATGTACAATCGTGCACCACAAGAAAACAACGGTCGTTTCTTCATGTTCAACAACTGGTTATGGCTCGTCCACATTATCATCGTTGGATGTATCGCGATGTTCACAGGAATTGTGTTCACGACATTCACGTATCAAGCGAACAGTATGTTGTACATCGTAGGCTTTGTGATCGGAGCGTTCTTAGCACACTTACTCGCTAAGCGTTTGCTTTACCGCTTCAACTTGAGACTCAAATCGTAAGGAGGGACACCTATGAAACGCTTCTGTCTGTTGCTCGTCCTCGTCATCTCACTGGCAGGATGTATGAACCCGGAACCGGACGCCTTTGAATACAAAGGGGCGAAAGTCGGGGACAATGCAGCCGTCGTCGGCATTGCCGGAAGTTTGCCGCTACATGAATGCTATCGATCGGTCGAACTGCAGACGAAGAAGCGTCCTTATGGGTTGACCGTCCGTTACGAAGACCCGGGTATGGAACGAGCGGAACAAGAACATCTGGCGATTCGGAATGCGGCTGCCTACTTCACCCTCATCCCGAACGCCGAAATCGTCCGTTTTGCTTTCCCGAACCGGACCTATGCCTTCTCTCGACCTGAAATGGAGGCATGGTTCGGGACTGACTTCTCAAATATTCGTCATGAAAAAGAATTGCAACAACTCATGAATCAGAAGCTTGAAAAATTGGATTCGAAAGATTCCTATTTTAGGCGGGTATGACAGCGATTGGATGACAAATCCAATCGCTTTTTTTGATATTTTCTGAAAATTATCGGGTAAAGGGTAGATGAAAGCGTTTTCTTAGCATTATAATAGGGTTAACTGAATGAGTATTCATTTCCAAGGAGGAACAGCGATGAACAAACCGTGGTTACAAGATTATCCAGAAGGAATGCCCCAGTCAATCGATTATGAGGTAAAGCCGCTCTATGAGGCGTTGTCTCGCGCAGCAAAGGATTATCCAAATCGTACGGCCGTCTCCTTTATCGGAAAGGAGTGGACATTCGCGGAAATCGATGATGCCGCACGTCGACTCGGAACGATGCTTCAAGCGAAAGGGCTTGAAAAAGGCGACCGCGTCAGCCTCATGCTTCCAAACTGTCCTCAATACGTCATCTCGTTCTATGCCGTACTCTATGCAGGAGGGACGGTCGTCCAGACGAACCCACTCTATACGGAACGTGAGCTAGAAAATCTCGTCACGGACGCAGGTGTCAAAATCGTCATTACCCTCGACCTGTTATATCCGAAAACGCTTCGCGTCAGTGAGAAGACGGAGATTCAAACCGTGATCACGACGAGTATCGCTGATTACTTACCATTCCCGAAAAACAAACTATATCCAATCAAAGTGAAACGGGAGAACAATATCGTCATCGATACGACCGGATCGACGCCGTTTAAAAATTATAAAGACTTTAACCCTATCACGCCACTCGACATCGAACCGAAAGAAGATGTCGCCGTTCTTCAATACACTGGGGGGACGACGGGACTTCCGAAAGGCGTCATGTTGACCCACTTCAACTTGACGGCGAACGCGGATCAAATCACGAACTTATTCTATAAGTATAATCGTGGGGACGAGAAACGCGTCTTGTGTGTCGTACCGTTCTTCCACGTCTATGGGATGTCGTGCTGTCTGAACTTCGGTGTCACGAACGGCTATGAGCTCGTCCTCGTACCACGTTTCGAAGTGACGGATGTCTTGAAGACGATTCAGAAGAAAAAGCCACACTTCTTCCCAGGCGCACCAACGATGTATGTCGGAATCTTGAACGACCCGAAACTGAAGATGTACGATTTGTCTTCGATTGAAGCGTGTATCTCGGGTTCGGCTCCGCTTCCAATCGAGGTGCAAGAGGAATTTGAGAAGATCACGGGTGGTCGCATTGTCGAAGGGTACGGTTTGTCTGAGACGTCGCCGGTCACGCATGCGAACTTCTTGTGGGATAAACGGATTGTTGGCTCGATCGGTGCCCCGTTATCGGATACTTCTGCTAAAATAGTAAAAGCAGACGGAGAGACAGAGGCGGACATCGGTGAAATCGGGGAGATCATGCTGAGCGGTCCACAAGTCATGAAAGGCTACTGGCAGAAACCGGAGGAAACGGCAGCCGTCTTGAAAGATGGGTGGCTCGCAACTGGTGACCTCGGCTACATGGGCGAGGACGGGTTCTTCTATATTGTCGACCGGAAGAAGGACATGATCATCGCAGGTGGCTTTAATGTCTATCCGCGTGAAATCGAAGAAGTCCTCTACGAACATCCGGCCGTGAAGGAAGCGGTCTGTATCGGTGTCCCAGATCCATATCGGGGTGAGACGGTCAAAGCGTTCATCGTCCTTCGCGATGGCTCGAGTGTGAAGGAAGAAGAACTCGACAAACATTGTCGTGAGAAGCTTGCGGCCTATAAAGTGCCGAAGTTGTATGAGTTCCGCGACGAGTTGCCAAAGACGTTCGTCGGTAAGATTTTACGCCGTGTCCTCGTCGACGAAGAGAAGGCCAAACAAGTGAAACAAAGCAGTTGACACCAAGCGTACGCATGATAGAATAATAAATGAATGAACCATCATTCATTTTTCTGCAACGGTAAGGAGCTTGGGGTTAATGACAAATCATATTTCGAAAAGTGACCGAATCATTGATGCGGCGGTCAAAGTAATTGCCAATCATGGCTATCACGGTGCAAAGGTGACAGCCATCGCCAAAGAGGCGGGTGTCGCGGACGGCACGATCTATTTGTACTTTAAAAACAAGGAGCATCTCTTAATCGAATTGTTCCAAGCGAAGATGGGGCTGTTCATCGACTACTCGAAACAACAAATCGAGAGCGAGACGTCAGCCGGGAGTAAGTTGTATCAGTTGATTGAATCACATTTAAAGCAACTGTCGGCAGATTACGACCTCGCCGTCGTGACACAAATCGAACTTCGGCAGTCGAACTTGGTACTTCGCCAAAAAATCGGAGAAGTGCTCAAACCGTATTTGAACTTAATCGATTCTGTCGTCAAACATGGAATCGAGACAGGAGAGTTTGACAAAGATTTAGACTATCGACTCGCCCGTCAAATGATTTTCGGCACAATCGATGAGGTTGTGACGAGTTGGATGGCGAGCGGCTTCAAGTATGATCTGTTGTCGACGCTTCCAAATGTGCACCATATGTTGAAAAAAGGGCTTACGTAACAGTGAGCCCTATCACTAGCTCAAAAAATGAATGCTGATTCATGAATGATGGGAAGAATTGACTAAAGGGGGATCAACCATGAATATTTTTGTTTTGCTGAAACGTACGTTTGATACTGAGGAAGCGATTCAGCTCGAGAATGGGGAAATTCAAGAAGACGGCGCTGAGTTCATCATCAACCCGTATGACGAATATGCGGTCGAAGAAGCGATTCAAAAACGTGACGCACTCGGGGGAGAGGTCACGGTCGTCACGGTAGGACCAGAAGACGCGGATAAAGAATTGCGTACAGCGCTTGCGATGGGTGCGGACAAAGCCGTTCGCATCTCAATCGAGGACGATGTCGAGGATGCGGACCATGTCACGATTTCAAAAGTGCTCGCCACATACTTGAAAGAACAGGACGCGGACCTCATCTTCGCAGGAAACGTAGCAATCGATGGCGGTAGCGGACAAGTCGCACCACGTGTCGCAGAACTTCTCGACATGAACTACGTGACGACGATCACGGGTCTTGAAATCGATGGTACAACGGCTACGGTCACACGTGACGTCGAAGGGGATACGGAAGTGATCGAAGTCGCACTCCCACTTCTCGTGACGGCACAACAAGGGTTGAACGAGCCACGTTACCCGAGCTTGCCAGGGATCATGAAGGCGAAGAAGAAACCGCTCGAAGAACTCGAACTCATGGACATCGATCTCGATGAAGATGAAATCGAAGCGAAAATCGAGACGATTGAACGATTCTTGCCAGAAGAGAAGAAAGCCGGTCGCATCCTTGAAGGCGATATGTCGACACAAGTGAGCGAGCTCGTACAACTTCTTCGCACGGAAGCGAAAGTCATTTAAGGGGGAGATCATAGATGAAAGCTTTAGTACTCGCAGAAGCGCGTGAAGGCGCGTTACGTAACGTATCATTCGAAGCCATCGCTGCGGCGAAGCAATTGACAGACGATGTGACGGCAGTCGTGATTGGGGATCACGTGCAATCACTCGCACAAGAACTCGGGGAGTATGGTGCAAGCCGCGTCCTCGTCGTCGAAGATGATCGCCTCAAGCATTATACGCCTGACGGCTACGGTCAAGTGCTCCGCCAGTTGATCGAGCAAGAAAATCCGGAAATGATCGTTCTCGGGCACACGGCTCTTGGAAAAGACATCGCACCGAAACTTGCGGCACGTCTAGATGCCGGACTCATCAGTGACGTTGTCTCTATCGAAGGAACTGGACGTGACGCAGAGTTCGTGCGTCCAATCTACTCAGGGAAAGCGTTCGAGAAAGTGAAGTTCAAAGATTCGGTCATGTTCTTCACAATCCGTCCAAACAACATCGATGCACTTGCACGTCAAGCAGGCGCGAGCGTCTCTGTTGAAACGCCGGCCGTCGAATTGAAAGACCTTGCGATGATCGTCAAAGAAGTCGTGCGAAAAGCGACTGGGAAAGTGGATTTGGCGGAAGCGAAAGTCATCGTCGCAGGTGGACGTGGCGTCAAGAGCGAAGACGGGTTCAAACCGCTTGAAGAGTTGGCAGAGCTTCTCGGAGGCGCGGTCGGTGCTTCACGTGGAGCATGTGACGCCGATTACTGCGATTACGCACTTCAAATCGGACAGACGGGTAAAGTTGTCACACCGGACCTCTACATCGCATGTGGGATTTCGGGAGCGATTCAACACTTGGCTGGGATGAGTAACGCGAAAGTCATCGTCGCCATCAACAAGGACCCAGAAGCAAACATCTTCAGCGTGGCAGACTATGGCATCGTCGGCGACTTGTTCGATGTCGTCCCGATGTTGACGGAAGAGTTCCGTAAGCACCTCGTCAATAGCTAATAAGCAAAACGTTTTGGGGTTGTTACCCTCCGTGGTATACTCTGAACATGAATTGCATGAGAGTTCTCTATCAGGACTCTCTCATCTTATTGGGGAGGTTTTTACAAATGGCTATTAAACATGCAACGACTCAATCGTTTGAACAAGATGTAAAAGAGGGCGTCGTCCTCGTAGATTTCTGGGCAACTTGGTGTGGACCATGTCGCATGATCGCGCCAGTTCTTGAAGAACTCGATCAAGAAATGGGTGACCAAGTCCAAATCGTGAAACTCGATGTCGACGAAAACCCTGAAGTCGCAGGTGCTTTCCAAATCCAAAGTATCCCGACACTCATGATGTTCAAAGATGGTGAGCCTGTTTCGAAAACAATGGGCTTCCAACCAAAAGAAGCATTGAAAGAGTTTATCGCGACAGCACAATAATTGCGTAGCAGCCGATTGAGATCGGCTGCTTTTTTGTTTTACTGAGTAGAAAAGAAGGAAAAGGACAGGCAAGTAGGGAATAGGATGAGTTATTCCACGCACCCTCAATCCGGTCATATTCCGATACATAACGTCTGATTTCAAATTTTTTTTGAAGAAATTCCGTCGGCTTCCTTCATATTTAACAGATTCGGAATTTTGACGGGGGAGCGCTTGAACTGGAAGCTTTTATCATGGAAACAGACTGAAAATTTACGCTATACTCATGAGGAAGACATGATGGAGTCAAGTGACCTTACTTTACGGCTCAATCTATTGTACGACTCTGTTCGAAGGAGGAATTTTCTTGTCGCTGTTACATTTAGCTATTTTGTTGCCGCTTCTTGCGGCACCATTCATCCCGCTTTTGTTCCGGGGGATGAAACAAATTCATACAGGCTGGTTCGTCTTGATCGTTCCGGTCGTGCTCGTCACCTACTTCGCCGGATTCATTCCGATCACGAGTGCAGGGGACGTCGTGACAGAGACGATTGCGTGGATGCCATCCCTCGGGATTAACTTCACGGCATACGTCGATGGACTCAGTCTCTTGTTCGCCCTTCTCATCACGGGAATCGGCGCACTGGTCGTCCTTTATTCGATTTACTATTTGAATAAGGACAAAGAGTCGCTCGGGCATTTTTACGTGTATCTCTTGATGTTCATGAGTGCGATGCTCGGGGTCGTTCTCTCGGATAACATGATTGTCATGTATATGTTCTGGGAGCTCACATCGATTTCATCATTCCTGTTGATTGGATATTGGTATGAGAAAGAACGTTCCCGCTATGGAGCGCAGAAGTCGATGCTTCTCACCGTGTTCGGCGGATTGTCGATGCTCGGGGGGATCGTCTTACTCGAATCGATGGTCGGCTCGTACAGCATTCGCGATATGGTCGCGAACTCGGGCGTCATCGCCGAGAGTCCATTCTTCCTCGTCGCGATGATTCTCATCTTGCTCGGGGCGTTCACGAAGTCAGCGCAGTTCCCGTTCCACATCTGGTTGCCTGACGCGATGGAAGCACCGACTCCGGTCAGTGCGTACCTCCACTCAGCAACGATGGTCAAGGCGGGTCTCTACCTTGTGGCCCGCATGAGCCCGGTGTTCCAAGAGTCATCCGTCTGGCTATGGACGATAGCCGGAGTCGGGATGTTCACGATGTTCTGGGGTTCATTCAATGCCGTGAAGCAGACCGACCTGAAGGGAATCCTAGCGTTCTCGACCGTCAGTCAGCTAGGGTTGATCATGTCACTCCTTGGACTCGGAGCGGCGGCGCTCCACTATGACGGCATGGATGACAACATCTTTATGGTCGCGACGATTGCGGCGATCTTCCATTTGATCAACCACGCGACGTTCAAAGGCTCGCTCTTCATGATGGTCGGGATTGTCGACCACGAGACGGGCACACGTGACATTCGTAAACTCGGTGGTCTGATGACCGTCATGCCGATTTCATTCACGGTCGCCGTCATCGGTTCGTTATCGATGGCTGGTCTTCCGCCATTTAACGGATTCTTGAGTAAAGAGATGTTCTTGAAGGCGACGACGAAAGTCTTCTCGGCCGACTTCTTTGCGCTCGATACGATTGGGATTCTACTCCCGATCATCGCCTTCGTCGGAAGTGTGTTCACGTTCATCTACAGCATCATGCTGTTCACGCGGACGTTCATGGGCAAGGCGAAGTTCGATCAATTGCCGAAACAACCGCATGAGGCGCCGATCGGCATGTTGATTTCGCCGGTCATCCTCGCGCTTCTCGTTGTCGGTCTCGGGTTCTTCCCGAACGTGTTGTCGAACTCGCTCATCAAGCCAGCCGTCGAGTCGATCTATCCGACACTCGTCGCGCAAGGGCAAGATGTTAAAGTAGATATTTACTTCTGGCACGGTTTGACGCCTGAACTATATATGACAATCGGGGTGATCCTTCTCGGTTCATTGCTGTTCTGGCAAATGGGTAAATGGATGGGCATCTACAACCGCATCCCACATCGTTTGACGCTCAACGGGATGTACGACGGTACGCTCGTCTGGTCGAACAAGGCGGCATATCGCTTTAAAGACAACTACATGACTGGTTTCATCCGGTCGTACTTGATCTATATTTTCGTCTTCCTCTCAGGTATGATGCTCTTCAGCATCTGGTGGTTCGACATGTACCGCTTCTCGTTTGAGAACCTGGCTGAGATTGCACCTTATGAATATGTACTTGGAGCCGTCGTCATGCTAGCGGCGCTCGCGATTCTCTTCATGAAGTCGCGTCTCCCGTCCATCATCCTACTTGGGGTCGTTGGATACGGCGTGGCACTGTTCTTCGTCTTCTTCGGTGCACCGGACTTGGCGCTCACGCAGCTCGTCATCGAGACGGTCTCGGTCGCATTGTTCTTGCTCGTCTTCTATCACATGCCGGACATCAGCAAGAAGGAAGTACGGATGCGTTTCAAAGTCGGGAATGCCATCGTGGCTGTTCTCGTCGGGACGACCGTGACGCTCCTCAGCTTCATGGCGCTCACAAACAAATCGCTCACTTCGATCTCAGAGTATTACAAAGAGAACGTGTATGAGCTTGCAGCAGGTAAAAACATGGTTAACGTCGTTCTCGTCGACTTCCGTGGATTTGATACCCTGTTTGAAATCGTGGTTCTCGGGATTGCGGCTTTCGGGATCTACACGATGATTAAATTTAGAACAACACGACGTACGAAAGGGGAAGGTGAACATGAAGCAAAACAGCAGACGCGTCAATGACGTCATTTTGCAGACGGCCGCGATTATCATTTTCTTCATCATTGTCATCTTCTCCATCGACTTGTTCTTTGCCGGTCACTATTCACCAGGTGGAGGATTCATCGGTGGATTGATGACATCCGCGGCACTCGTCTTACTGTTGCTCGCGTTTGATTCGAAGACGCTCGCGAACGTGCTCCCGATTGACTACCGTCTCATGACGGCGACCGGATTACTGATTGCGCTTGCGACAGGTCTTCACTCGGTTTTCTTGGGTCGTCCGTTCTTGACGCACGCATACGGGAAGTTTGACTTACCACTTCTCGGTGAACAGACGCTTCACACGGCGATTGCGTTCGACTTAGGGGTTTACCTCGTAGTCATCGGAATCACCTTGACGATTATACAAACGATTGGAGAGAGTGAATAATGGAAATCTTCGTTAGCATCATCATCGGTGTCCTGACGATGTGTGCCGTCTATCTTGTTCTCTCAAGAAGTTTGTTACGCATCATCATCGGCACTGCCTTGTTCAGTCACGCGGCACACCTTCTCGTCTTGACGACGGCAGGTTTGAAGACAGGGGCTGCCCCTGTTCTCGTCGACGGTGTGACGGAATTCACAGACCCGTTACCGCAAGCGCTCGTCTTGACGGCAATCGTCATCAGTTTCGGGGTGACGGCGTTCTTCCTCGTACTTGCCTACCGCACGTATCAGGAGCTCAGCACGGACAATATGGAAGAAATGAAAGGAACAGAATCGTATGATTAACTTACCGGTCTTTCCAATCGTCATTCCTGCGCTTGCGGCCATCCTTATGATGTTTATGCCAAAACGGGTCCAGCTGCAGCGCGCAATGGCTCTTGGAGCTTTAGTTATTACGGCGATCGTGTCACTCTTTCTCGTGCATACGGTCTCCACGGAGGGAATTCAAACCCTCAACCTCGGGAACTGGCAAGCACCGTTCGGCATCACGCTCGTATCGGATATGTTGTCAGCCCTACTCGTGACGACGTCGACTCTCCTCACGCTCTTCATCGTGTGGTTCGCCGTCCATTATTTCTCTGACTCATATGAAGGAAACTACTTGTACATCTCGATGCTCTTCTTGCTCGTCGGGGTGAACGGTGCCTTCACGACAGGCGATATTTTCAACTTGTTCGTCTTCTTTGAGGTCTTCTTGATGTCCTCATACGTATTGATTGTACTCGGTGGACGTGGCGTCCAGTTACGTGAGTCAATCAAATACTTGCTCGTGAACATCATCGCTTCGGCGCTCTTCGTCATGTCAGTCGCCTTGCTTTACGGTGTCACAGGTACGCTCAACATAGCGGACTTGGCGATGAAGATCCCGCTTGTCGATAACCCGGACGTCATCACCGTCATCGGTGTGCTATTCGTCATCGTCTTCGGGATGAAAGGGGCACTCGTCCCACTTCACTACTGGCTCCCTGGAGCGTACGTGGTCGCACCGACCCCTATTCTCGCCATGTTCGGGGCTCTCTTGACGAAAGTCGGGGTGTACTCGATCTTGCGGACGTACACGCTACTCTTTGATGGGAACGGTGAGTTTCTACAGACGTTCCTCATGGTGCTCGCTGTCCTCACCATCTTCATCGGGATGACAGGGGCCATCGCCTATAACGACGTTAAGTTGATCATCATCTACAACATCATGATCGCAGTCGGGGTCATCTTATACGGAATTTCGGTCAACACGCAGACGTCCCTTGAAGGGTCGCTCTACTACTTGATTCACGACATGATCATCAAGGCCGTTCTCTTCATGCTCGTCGGGATGATGATCGGGATCACCAAATCCGGTCAACTCCGTGATATGGGTGGACTCATCACTCGCTTCCCGTTGTTCGGATGGACGTTCTTCGTCGCAGCGCTCTCGCTCGCAGGGATTCCACCACTCAGTGGATTCTTCGGGAAATTGTTGATCGTCTCAGGTGGGATGGACGAAGGCGAGCTGTTCGGACCACTTCTCGTCCTCTTATCGAGTCTCTTCGTCCTCTATTCGGTCATGAAGATTTTCTTGAACGGGTTCTGGGGCGAGGCGAAGCGCGAGTATGATGGGCCGCTCGTACCGTATACGAAGCGTTTGATTGTACCGGTCTTCTTGTTGCTCATCATTGCGGTCGCATACGGATTTGGGGCAGAAGCCATCCATCCGTATATCACGCAAGCGATTGAGCCGCTCGTCAATCCAGAAATCTATATCGATGCCGTGATAAAGGAGTGAATGACAGATGGCTTATCAACTATTGATTAACTTTTTCCTGGCGTTCATCTGGATGTTCCTCACGGGGTCGTTCACATCGAGCGGATTCTTCATCGGGTATCTACTCGGCTTACTCATCTTGTTCATGATGCGCCGATTCTTTAAATCTAGTGGGGGCGGTTTTTACTTCACACGCGTCTGGTGTCTGTTTAAACTGCTTCTCATCTTCATCCGTGAATTGTTCCTCGCGAACTTTGAGGTACTGCGCCTCGTCCTTAGTCCGAAGTTGAAGATTCAACCAGGGATTTTCCGCTATGAAACGTCGCTCGACAAAGGATGGAAAGTCAGCTTGCTCTCGATGCTGATCACGCTCACACCAGGGACGCTCGTCGTTCAGGTGTCAAAAGACAATGCCGTGCTCTATATCCACGCGCTTCACATGCCGGATAAAGAAGCGCTACAAAAAGACATTTATGATAACTTTGAATCAAGCATTAAGGAGGCGACAGAGTGATGGATTTACTAGACATTCTCATCTACATCTCGCTCGCCATTCTCTTGCTTGCGATGTTGATGATGTTGTATCGCGTCGTGAAAGGACCGACGACGGCAGACCGAGTCATCGCGCTCGACTCAATCGGGATCGCGCTTATCTCGGTCGTCGCGTTACTGTCGATTCTGCTCGATACGACCTTGTATTTTGAAGTCATCTTACTACTCAGTATTTTGGCTTTCATTGGTACGGTGGCGTTCTCGAAATTCTTAGAGAGGGGAGAGATTATCCAACATGACCGCGACAATGATCTTTGATCTCATTACCGGCATCTTCACGATCATCGGCGTCTTCTTCACGGTCGTCGCCGCGATCGGTCTCATCCGTCTCCCTGATATTTATTCGAGAACACACGCTGCCTCAAAGAGTGCGACACTCGGTGTCATGTTCGTCCTCTTCGCAGCCGTCCTTCACGTATATGTCGATGAACGGGTGTTTGATGCAAGACTCTTGCTCGGTCTCTTCTTCGTCCTCTTGACGGCTCCTGTTGGAGGTCACCTCATCTCGCGTGCGGCGCACGCGAAAGGTGTTCCACTTTGGGAGAAGTCATTACAAGACGCACTGAAAGAAGACAAGGACAAAGGAATCGAATAAGAAAAAGACGGGATTTGCCAAGAGGCAAGTCCCGTCTTTTGTTTAAATGAGATAGGTCAGGTCGGAGGCGGCGGTCGGATAGGCGACTTCTAAGTGCTTCACATGTTGATGCGACAGTTTGTTCTGTATAATGAAAGAGAACAGGTTGATGAGTTCAGGGGCGTGGTGACCAATCAAATGAGCCCCGATGACGTGCCCTTCTGCACTCAGTAACACTTTTGAATAGGCGGTTGCTTCGTTGATTCGTGAATAGGTGAGGAAGTGCGACATGTCCGTTTCTTTCACGTCGAAGTCAATGCCCTCAGCTTCCGCTTCCTCGACCGTAAGACCGACTTTGGCAATCGGTGGCGTCGCATAGACGATGGTCGGGGCCGGACGCTCGGGGAGTGACCTTGTATTCCCGTGAAGCATATTGAGTGCGGCGAGGCGCCCTTCCTGACCGGCGAATGGAGTGAGTGCAGGATTGGGACTTTTGGCGACGTCGCCTGCGGCGTATATATTTGGGTTACTTGTTTGCAGATGCTCGTTTACGTGTACACCGTGATGATCCGCTGTGACACCGGCCGCTTCAAGCCGGAGTCGCTCGATGCTTGGAATTCGTCCTGTGGCGTTAAGGACCACGCCTTCGAGGGTAGAGTCATCTGATAACGTTAAGACGTTGCCATCGATTCGTGTTGGTTCGACGTCATGTCGGACGGTGATGCCGATTCGCTTCGATTCCTCAATGAGCCGATGGACGACGTTCGGGTCGAATGCTTTCAACGCACGTGAACGGATGAGGAGTGTCACGTCGCTTCCGAATCGTCGGAAGATATGGGCAAACTCAAATGCGATATACCCGGCGCCTACGATGTGAATCGAATGGGGAACCGTGTCAAGGTCGAACACATCATCGCTCGTGATTGCCAGTTCGCCACCTGGGATGTCAAGAGGGCGGGGCGTTTGACCTGTGGCGATTAAAAATTGAGGGGCAGAGAGCTCGTGACCATCGATGACGATAGAATCCTCGTCGATAAAGTGGGGCTCTCCCTGATATAAATCAACGTTCATCTCGTTCCAATGCTGTGTTTTTGTAGTAGGAATCGAGAAGCGATATTCATCAATCCGCTTTTTAAAAGATGACCAATCGAGTGAAATGCTTCCATCGACGCCGATTTCGCGCATACGTTCCGTTCGGGCGAGGAGTTCGGCTCCTTCAGCAAGCATTTTCTTCGGGTCACATCCGCGTTGAGGACATGTTCCTCCGAACGTCCAATTCTCAATGATGGCAATCTCTTTACCGGCTTCTCGTAAAATGGAAGCGGCTTGGCTCGCGGCGGAGCCGCTACCGATAATGATGACATCGTATCGTTTCATAATATAAAATCCTCCTCTGACGAGATATCACACTCTTTTTCCCGTCCAGGAGGAAGCTAAACTGAGGTGAATGGAATTGAGTCATAGCGACCACATTAAGCATAAATTAGCACTGCTCCCGGATGAGCCGGGTTGTTATCTGCATAAAAACGAATATGGTGAAGTCATCTATGTAGGGAAGGCAAAAAACTTGAAGAATCGTGTGCGTTCCTATTTCACAGGCGCCCACGACATCAAGACGATGCGCCTCGTCGCAGAGATCCGTGACTTCGAGTACATTGTGACGGCGAGCGAACTCGAGGCGCTGCTTCTTGAAATGACACTCATCAAAAAGCACGATCCGAAGTACAACATTCGCCTAAAGGACGACAAAACGTACCCATATATCAAGATTACGAACGAACCGTATCCACGTCTGTTGACGACACGTAAGTTAAAGAAAGATGGTGGACATTACTTCGGACCATATCCGAACGCCTATGCGGCGAACGAGACGAAACGTCTTCTCGATAAACTGTATCCGCTGCGGAAATGTCAGCCGATGCCGAAGAAACTCTGTCTGTATTATCACATCGGGCAATGTTTAGGTCCTTGCGAGCTGGCGGTCGATACGGATTCGCAAAAAGAGATTGTTCAGGAAATCCGACGCTTCTTGAACGGGGAGACGGGTGAGACGCTCACGAAGCTGAACGTCGAGATGGGACGTGCCGCTGAGGACATGCAGTTTGAGCGTGCGGCTGAACTACGCGACCAAATTCGAGCAGTCGAATCGATCATGAACAAACAGAACATGATCACGGCCGACCCGACGGCCCGTGACGTCTTCGGCTATACGCTCGACCGAGGCTGGATGTGCGTCCAAGTATTCTATATGCGTGGCGGGAAGATGATCGAGCGAGATGTCTCGCTCTTCCCGATGCATGGAGAGCCTTCGGAAGAACTCGAAAGTTTCATCGTTCAGTTCTATGAACAAAACGTCGTGCCAAAAGAAATTCTCGTACCCGAGACGGTCCGGCTCGATTTACTGAATGACGCCATCGGAACGAAAGTGATGCAGCCGAAACGAGGGGCAAAGAAACAGTTGCTTGATTTAGCGACGAAGAATGCGACAATCGCCTTAAACGAGAAGTTCGAGTTGCTCGCCCGAGATGAAGAGCGGACGTTGCTCGCGATGCGTGAACTCGGGGAAGCAATCGGCATCCCCAACTTGTCACGTGTCGACATCATCGACAACGCGAACATCCAGGGGGCGGACGCCGTGTCGGCGCTCGTCGTCTTTGAAGACGGGAAGCCACTCAAAAAAGAATATCGGAAATACAAGATTCGGACGGTTCAAGGACCGGATGATTACGAGACGATGCGTGAAGTCGTCCGTCGACGATTCCGCCGTCTTTTGACGGAAGACAAGCGATTACCCGATCTCCTACTGATCGATGGGGGGATTGGACAATTAAACGCGGCACTCGACGTCATCCAAAACGAGTTCGGGCTCGACTTGCCGGTCGGCTCGCTCAAAAAGGATGACCGACATCGAACGAGCCAACTGTTATTCGGGGAAGGTGGGGGCGTTGTCGAGCTTCATCCACGCTCGAGCGCTTTTTATCTGTTGCAGCGGATGCAAGATGAGGTCCACCGTTTCGCCATCACGTTCCACCGCAGCTTACGGACGAAGAAGATGACGAAGTCGATCCTCGATGAGATTCCGGGTGTCGGTCCGAAGCGTCGTCAACAGCTCATCCGCCATTTCGGGTCGATGAAACAGATTCGTCTGGCATCACTCGAACAATTGAAGGAAGCGGGGTTGCCAGAAAAATTAGCGGAGACCGTACTTCAATACGTGCACGAGGAGACGGATGAATGAGAGAGGTTTCAAAAAACGTGGAAAACTTCATCGCTTCTTTCATAAACGCGATCGATGGATTCCTACCAACTGTTCAGCATATATATATCCACGGTTCACTGGCGATGGGTGGTTTTCATCCGGAACAAAGTGATGTAGATTTGTTACTCGTCGTATCGAAGGAGTTGACTCGAGAGGAGCGGCAAGACCTCATCGACTGCTGTCTCTCGTACTCCAACGAGCCATATCCCCTCGAACTGAGCATCATGACGACGTCGCAACTAGAAGATTGGTACCATCCAAGTCCTTTTGAGTTTCACTATAGTGAAGGGTGGCGCTCGCGTTTTGAAGAAGCTAGTAGGGAAGAACGAACCGAATTGCAACAAGAATTCACTGATCCTGATTTGGCAGCTCACGTCCTAGTGATTTTAGAGCGAGGTATCACTTTGAGAGGGCAACCGCTTCATGACTTCCTCTCTGGATTCGATTCAGCTCATTTTTCTGATGCGATACGAGCAGATGCGCTCGATTGTCTTGACTCGATTGAAGAACAGACGGTGTATAGCGTATTGAACTTGATACGCGGACAAGCCTATGAACAAGAAGGTATCCTTCTCTCCAAACAAGAAGCACTCGATTGGTTAGTAAAGAACGGACATTTTCCAGGAAATATTATCGAAGTTGCTCGCAAGGCGACTCAGAGCTATGGAGGGGGGAATGTGACATTTGATCGGCACGAACTCGATGGTTTTCGTCGATACATGCGTCAACAACTTCAGCGGAAACAAAAATAAGAGTCGATGCGTTGGCATCGACTCTTATTTGTAGTCGTCTTTTCGGTCTAGTTGGACGGTGATTTGGACAGCTTTTCGGGTTGGATCGGCGTAACCTTCTGCGACGCATTGGAAACGACCTGAAATCTGTTCGGCTAAAAATCCAGCTTCAAGCTGATAGTATCCTGTCGCTTTGGTCTGAGTCGCAGGTGGTGGGGTCAATTCATAAGTAAACTTGCTCCCACGTTCCTTCTTGATTGTCAACTCTCCCCAACCTGCCTCTGCGAAGAACGCAGTCAGTTCATCGTCGGACATCGTCGGGAACTTACGGGCGACCCGTTTTCCTGACCAATAGATGACTTGGGCGTAATCTTCGCCAAGCAAATCCGTCAACACATAGTCGCGAAGCAGTTCAATCGCGAAAGTTGGTTGGCTCATCGTTTCCATTCTATCCCATCACTCCAATCTCTCTATATCATTATAACGACCAATTGGAATTTGGTCATCCTGTAATTTTGAAAAGAATGTGGCACAAATCGGCTAGGTTGTCTTGTCATACAATTTTCACAAGAGTAGAATAGGAGACAGAAAGCTATATCTGCATTTGAAAACGCTTTTATTGACAATACGAGCCAATGCTCGTGAAAAGGGGGAACTAGAATGGCAGCGCATCGTGACTACTTCAGTCGTAAAGTCCATTCGCTACTTGGGGTCATTCCAATCGGTTTGTTTTTGATCGTCCATTTGTCGGTCAACTACTACATCGTCGATGGGGTGGAGTCATTCAACAAAGCAGCAAAATTCATGGAGAACTTACCGTATTTGTACTTCCTTGAAGTGACAATTATCGCATTGCCGATGATTTTCCACGGGGTGTACGGCGTGTACTACGCGTTTCTCGGATCAATCAACTCGAACCGCTATTCATACGCGCGCAACTGGTGGTATCTCTTCCAACGCTTCACAGGAGTTTTCCTCGTGATCTTCATCGCTTGGCACGTTTGGGAAACGCGTCTTGCGAAATTACGCGGGGTAGAAGTCAATGCGGAGATGATGCAAAACATCGTCGACAACCCGCTCATGTTGATCTTCTACATAGTCGGAATCCTTTCGGCTACGTTCCACTTCGCGAACGGTCTTTGGTCGTTCTCAATCACGTGGGGTATCACACAGTCACCTCGTTCGCAACGTCTCATGAGCTACGTATCAGGTGTCGTGTTCTTGGCACTATCTTTTGTCGGCATCCGTTCGATTTTGACGTTTGCAGGCATCTTGTAATTAGGGGGAATTTTACATGGCAAATCAAAGTTTGATCGTCATCGGTGGCGGTCTAGCTGGACTCATGGCGACAATCAAGTCGGCAGAGATGGGTGTTCCGGTAAAACTATTCTCGCTTGTACCGGTCAAGCGTTCACATTCAGTTTGTGCCCAAGGTGGGATTAACGGGGCCGTCAACACGAAAGGGGAAGGTGACTCTCCTTGGCAACACTTTGACGACACGGTATACGGAGGCGACTTCCTCGCCAACCAACCGCCTGTCCAAAAGATGGCGGAGAATGCTCCGAAAATCATTCACATGTTCGACCGGATGGGCGTTATGTTCAACCGTACGCCAGAAGGTCTCTTAGACTTCCGTCGTTTCGGTGGAACGCTTCACCACCGTACGGCATACGCCGGAGCGACGACAGGACAGCAACTTCTTTATGCACTCGATGAGCAGGTTCGTCGTTACGAAGCGCAAGGTCTCGTGGAGAAGTATGAGGGCTGGGAGTTCCTTCGTGCGGTCATCGACGAAGAAGGCATCTGCCGCGGTGCGGTATGTCAAGATTTGCGCTCGATGGAAATTAAAGCGTTCCCATCGGACGCGGTCATCTTGGCGACAGGTGGCCCAGGGGTCATCTTCGGTAAGTCGACAAACTCGGTCATCAACACAGGACAAGCAGCGGCAGCGGTTTATCGCCAAGGCGCGGTTTACGCGAACGGGGAGTTCATCCAGATTCACCCGACGGCGATTCCAGGGGATGACAAACTTCGTCTCATGAGTGAATCGGCTCGTGGGGAAGGTGGACGTGTCTGGACATACAAAGACGGGAAGCCATGGTACTTCCTCGAAGAGAAATATCCAGCATACGGAAACCTCGTACCGCGTGACATCGCAACACGTGAGATCTTCGATGTATGTGTCAACCAAAAACTCGGCGTCAACGGCGAGAACATGGTCTACCTCGACTTGTCTCACAAAGACTCGAAAGAACTCGACATCAAACTCGGTGGAATCCTTGAAATATACGAGAAATTCGTAGGCGATGACCCGCGTAAAGTACCGATGAAAATCTTCCCGGCAGTCCACTATTCGATGGGCGGACTTTGGGTCGACTACGATCAGATGACGAACATTCCGGGACTCTTCGCAGCCGGTGAATGTGACTACTCGATGCACGGTGCGAACCGTCTAGGTGCGAACTCTCTTCTTTCAGCCGTTCATGGCGGAATGGAAGCAGGGCCTGCGGCAGTCAACTACATGCGTGGTCTCGATCAAGCGACAGAAAGCGTTTCAGAAGCGCTCTTCAACTTCAATGAACGTGAAGAAATCGAACGATTCAACAACATCCTTGCGATGGATGGAACAGAGAATGCTTATCAAATCCACCGTGAACTCGGTGAACTCATGACGGACAACGTCACAGTTGTTCGCTACAATGACAAACTTGAAGCGACCGACAAGAAAATCCAAGAATTGCGTGAACGTTTCCATAAGATTTCAGCTACGGATACGGCACGTTGGAGCAACCAAGGGGCATCGTTCATTCGACAACTCGACCACATGCTCGACCTCGCACGCGTCATCACACTTGGCGCGCTCAAGCGGGACGAGAGCCGTGGTGCCCATTACAAACCGGAGTTCCCGGAACGTAATGATGAGCAGTTCATGAAGACGACGATGGCACGTTACAAAGATGGGGAAGTCGATATCTCGTATGAAGACATCGATGTTTCGTTAATCCCGCCACGTAAACGGGATTACTCGAAGAAAGGGGCGAAGACGAAATGACGACGCCAATGCAATCTGAACAAAAAGACATCCGCTTCATTATCGAACGCCAAGATGGACCGGATCAAGCAACATATACGGAAGAATTCACGGTACCATACCGTCCAAACATGAACGTCATCTCGGCATTAATGGAAATCCGCCGTAACCCGGTCAATGCGAACGGGGACAAGACGACACCGATCAACTGGGACATGAACTGTCTTGAAGAAGTATGTGGTGCCTGTTCGATGATAATCAACGGGAAGCCGCGCCAATCGTGTACGGCACTCGTCGACAAACTCGAGCAACCGATTCGTCTTGCACCGATGAAGACGTTCCCGGTCATCCGTGACCTTCAAGTCGACCGTCAACGCATGTTCGACGCGTTGAAAAAAGTGAAGGCATGGGTTCCAATCGATGGCACATACGACCTCGGTCCAGGACCGCGTATGCCGGAGAACAAACGTCAATGGGCGTACGAACTATCGAAATGTATGACGTGTGGTGTTTGTCTTGAAGCGTGTCCGAACGTGAACGACAAATCGGACTTCATCGGTCCAGCGGCGATTTCGCAAGTCCGACTCTTCAACTCACATCCAACAGGTGCCTTCCACGCGGAAGACCGCCTCGAAGCACTCATGGAAGACGGCGGCATCATGCAATGCGGAAACGCACAAAACTGTGTCGAAGTTTGTCCGAAGGGCATCCCGCTCACGACGTCAATCGCTTCGATGAACCGTCAAACGACGCTTCACTCGTTCAAACAGTTCTTCGGTAGTGACAAAGGTCGCACCGGTTCTGCGGTCGAGGCGTAAGCGAGCCGATGACCAAGTACTTTCGAGAGCCAGGTTGGGAAACACGTGTCAAAGCAGGTGTCGCGCTCGATGTGAAAGTCCGCTTTTCGGAGTGCGACCCGTATGGTCACATGAACAACACAATTCCGTTCATCTATTTCGAAGATGCCCGGATCGAGTTGTTAGAGGCGACAGGATTCTCTTTAAAGGACGGATTCGTCGTTGTCGCCGATGCGCAATGTGACTATGTTCGACAAGTCATGCCACGTCAACAGCTGACTGTGCATGCCAATATCTTGACGGTCGGAAACACTTCATGTGATATTCATTACGGGGCATATGACGGAGAGCAACTCCTTTTCGCCGGACGGACAAGCCTCGTTCATTTAACGAAGGAAGGTCGTCCTACGGAATGGACTCCGGAATATAAAAACCGCTTGCAGAATTTTTGCGAATCCGCTATCATTTGATAATGAGTTCACAAACAAAAAATATTCTGCTGGTTCGCCTGTAGAATTGAATTTTGAAGGGAGACCATCATCTCATGGAAAAAACGTTCACAGTCGTTGCTGATTCAGGAATTCACGCTCGTCCAGCTACTCAGTTAGTTAACACAGCTTCTAAGTTCCAATCAGACATCAACCTCGAGTACAATGGTAAAACAGTTAACTTGAAGTCGATCATGGGTGTACTTTCACTCGGTATCGCAAAAGATTCTACAATCAAGATCACTGCTGAAGGTGAAGATGCAGAAGAAGCAATCAACACGCTTTCTGACATGCTCACTAGCGAAGGTCTTGCTCAGTAATTCGGGTAAGGGACGAGGCGCCACTGGCGACCTCGTCTTTTTTTGTCATGGGAACGTTTCTTTTTCCGTCCGAGGTTTTTTGGTAAGATAGGTGAGAATGGAAGTGATGAAAATGAAACGAGCGATTGGAGTCCTCGATTCAGGAGTCGGCGGGTTGACGGTAGTCAAAGAATTGATGCGCCAACTCCCTAAAGAAGAAATCGTCTATATCGGAGATACAGAACGCTGTCCGTACGGGCCGCGTCCGCACGATGAGATTGAAGCATATACATGGGAATTGATTGAATTTTTATTGAAGAAAGACGTTAAAATGATTGTCATCGCCTGTAATACGGCGACAGCGGTCGTATTGAAGGAGGCGCGCAAACGTCTCGACATCCCGGTCATCGGTGTCATCGACCCGGGTGCCCGCGCGGCTGTCAAAGGAACGCGCAACAAGCATATCGGTGTCATTGGTACGAAGATGACGATTGAAAGCGGTTCATATGAGAAGGCGTTACGTCACGTGGCAGGTGAGGTCGATGTGTATTCACTCGCGTGCCCACCGTTCGTCCCGCTCGTAGAGGCTGGAGAAGTGTCTGGAGAGCGCGTGCGACAAGTGGTGGAGGAGACGCTTCGTCCACTTCAACCATCCGAGATGGATACGTTGATTCTCGGTTGTACGCATTACCCACTACTTGCTCCGGTCATTCAAGATGTGGTCGGACCGGACGTCCACCTCATCTCATCAGGTGACGAGACGGCACTTGAAGTGGCTGCGATGCTCGATTATCAGGAACTTGAAAACGGGTTGGATGCAGTCCCGGCACATGCCTTCTATGCGACGGGTGACATCGAGCTATTTGACCGACTCGCGAGCGAATGGCTCGGACGTCCGGTTCATGCGGAGAAAGTCGAGGTGACCGGCATTGCGTGATACGAGACGATTTGATGAACTGCGCGCAGTCGAGATTGTGCCGCACGTGAACAAACATGCGGAAGGGTCCGTTTTAATTTCAATCGGCGATACGAAAGTCATCTGTACCGCAACTGTGGAAGAGCGCGTACCGAATTTCCTTCGTGGAAAGAAACAAGGTTGGATCAATGCAGAATATGCGATGCTACCACGGGCGACGGGAGACCGTACTGTCCGAGAAGCGGTACGCGGAAAACAGTCGGGACGAACGATGGAGATTCAGCGTCTGATTGGTCGGTCGCTCCGCTCGGTCGTGGACTTAGAACGTCTCGGCGAACGAACGATTTGGATCGACTGTGACGTCATTCAAGCGGATGGCGGGACTCGGACGGCTTCCATCACAGGTGGCTTTTGCGCGCTCGTGTTGGCCGTCGACCGCTTGATTCGCCAAGGGAAACTTGGCGACACACCCATTAAAGAAGGGGTGGCTGCGATTTCTGTCGGACGGACCGATGAGCTCGTCTTGGACTTGGATTACCTAGAAGACGCTGCGGCAGAGGTCGATATGAATGTCGTCATGACGGCAAGCGGTCGATTCGTCGAAGTACAAGGTACAGGGGAAGAGGCGACGTTCACGCTACAAGAGATGAACGAGATGCTCGCGCTCGCGCAACACGGCATCGAATCATTATTCAAGACGGCGGAAGCGGCACTCGGTGCTTCTTGGTGGTACGTCGGAGAACGTTCGGAGGAGACATTATGAAGTTGATCATTGCGACACACAATCCTGGAAAAGTGAAAGAACTCGAAGGAATGCTGACGCCGCTCGGGTTCGAGGTCGAATCACTACTCGACTATCCGGATGCACCAGAGACGGAAGAGACCGGCACGACGTTTGAAGAGAACGCGGCGTTAAAAGCGACCGAGGCGGCAGCTTATTTTGGACATGCCGTTCTGGCGGACGACTCCGGTCTTGAAGTCGACGCACTTGACGGGGCACCGGGAGTATATTCAGCCCGCTTTGCAGGTCCAGAAAAGTCAGACGAGGCAAACAATGCACTTCTTCTTGAAAAATTGAACGGAGAAACGAATCGTACGGCTCGTTTCGTCTGTGCGCTCTGTCTCGCAAAACCGAGCGGAGAGACGTTGACCGTTCGTGGAACGATCGAAGGGACAATCGGTTATTCCCCACAAGGCGAAAATGGCTTCGGATACGATCCACTCTTTATCGTCCCATCGCTTCATAAGACAGCGGCAGAGTTGGAGCGTGACGAGAAGGCGGTCGTCAGCCACCGTGGACAGGCACTACGAAAACTGGAGGCAGAAATCATACCATTCATGAAAGGATGAAGCTTATGCGTTTTCTAATAGTGAGTGATAGTCATGGTTTGACCGAAGAGTTGACGACGATTTTTGAAAGGCACGAGGCGGAAATTGATGACGCCTTCCATTGCGGGGATTCACAACTCGCTCTTGTCGATGAACATTTGTTACCTTATCGAACGGTTCGGGGGAATTGTGATTTCGGTGGAGATCTTCCCCTCGAACGCATCGAGACGACGGATGCCGGTACGATTTTAATCGTTCACGGGCACCATCATGACGTCAAATTCGATTTGAACCGTCTACGGTATCGAGCGGAAGAAGTGGGAGCGAATGTCGTCTTGTTCGGTCACTCGCATGTGGCGGGTGCGCTGATCGAGGACGGGGTTGTCTACATCAACCCAGGTTCGATTCGCATGCCGCGAGGACGAACGGACAAAACGTATGCGTTACTCGATCTCGAAGCGGGGGAAGCAACAGTGCGTTTCTATCGCTCAGAAGACGGTTCTCACGTCGAAGACTTGGACATCTCAGGAAAACTATGAGTTTCGAATGGGAAATCGATTGACAGGAAACCATTTTTCTATTATAGTTTTCATGTCAATGTCCCAATAGCTCAGCAGGATAGAGCAACGGCCTTCAAGACAAATAGGAGCCTTTATAGGGAAACAGAAACCTATAAAGTGGACGACACTATATCGGTGAAGCCTTAACAGATGATGCTGATGGTAATACCGAGGAAACTCATTCCCGATTGGGTCGAGTTGATTCGAATGTCTATGCATGTAGAGGTAGAATCAATGGAGGAGCATCATGCTCGTGAGGTTCCGTAGAGACTACACGTGTCGCACCTGAAACGGTGAAGATATAGTCCAGACTACAAACAACACGATGTTGGTGACGAAAGTCATGGTGGTAAGCTAAGCCGTCGGTCGGGGGTTCGAATCCCTCTTGGGACGCTTCCATTAAAATAGAGACGCTCTCTACGGAGAACGTCTCTTTTTTCATTTTCCGGGAAATCGATTGACAAGGAATCGCGTCCTAACGGAAGATGAAGGGGAATGGAAGAGAGGGTGAGGGAAGATGGAGAAGGAAAAGGATCAGGACTATCCGTTCCCTGGGAATTGGGCGCGTCTGCATAAGATGATTCAGGAGGCAGATGCTTCTGGGGAACGACAGCGGATCGAACCGATTTTATGGGATTGGTATCAGACGATTCCAGGTGACCCGTTTATTTTCATGGAAATCTTCCAATGTGCAATGGAACGACCGGACGACCCAGAGACACTCGAGAAGCTGCAGGAACTCGTCAGCATCCATATGTCCGAGGCGGAAGAACCGGCCTCAGGAGGGTTGCAGATTGCGCAGTATTACATCATGCGTGACCAACCGTTTGAAGCGGCGCACTGGATCAACCAGTATCTCGAATGGCAGGACAAGAAGGATACGGTCAACACACAGGCACATCAGGTGCTTCAAGTGTTGAAGATGACCGAGTTTCCGACGGCAATTGCCAAATTGAAACGTACGCTGACGCGAGGGAGTACGGGGGAACAGATTGAAGCATTACAACATGTTCACTTTCAAATCGACCCGGTGCTCGACAATGTGCTACATGAACTGCTCGTGTCGGAGCGTCCGAAGCTCGTCAAACTGATCGTGTTGGAAAAAGCGTTCGCCGAACTAGATGTCATCGAATGGACGGATGGGGACGTTTCGAACAAGATGACACGAACAGAAGCAAAAGCGCAGATTGAAACGTGGGAGAAGACCGTCTTTTCACTTCAAAAATCAGTTGAAGGCGATGAGATCGGGACCCAGCTGTTGATGAATTACATGTATACGCATTATCCGTATGTGCCGGCCGAAAAAGCGGATGTGGAACAGGCGCTCGTACAGGCGAAACAAGCGATTTTACATGACGAACCGGTCAACGGTTTAGCTGCGGAGATTTTAGAGGCGGATCTTCGCTTTACACAGGCGTTATTAGACTAAATCCTTGTGTGCTTACCGAGGATTTATGCTATAATACGGATTGTTGTACATTTTTGTACGGTATAAACGAATTGTTGGAGGGACTTAGCATGACAGCAAAATGGGAAAAAACATCAGGTAGCCAAGGCGTACTCACGTACGAAGCTCCTGCAGAAGCTTTTGATAAAGCAGTTGACGCCGCATTTAAAACAGTCGTCAAAGACTTGAACGTGCCTGGCTTCCGTAAAGGTAAATTGCCACGCCCAATGTTCAACAAAATGTATGGAGAAGAAGCACTCTATCAAGATGCGCTCGACATTCTCTACCGCGACACAATCCAAGGTGCGGTTGAAGAAGCTGGTTTCGAACCAATCGCGCTCGAAAACATCGATGTAGACGGCACGCTCGAGAAAGGCAAACCAGTCGCTTTCAAAGTGACATTCGTGGTTGAGCCAGAAGCTGAGCTTGGCGAATACAAAGGCCTCGAGTACGAAGCTGTTTCAACTGAAGTAACAGAAGACGAAGTAACAGCAGAACTTGAAGCACTTCAACAGCAAGGCGCAGAACTAGCTGTTAAAGAAGGTGCAATCGAAAACGGCGATACAGCTGTCTTTGATTTCGCAGGTTTCGCTGACGGTGAGCAGTTCGAAGGCGGCACAGCTGAGAACTACACACTCGAAATCGGTTCTGGTCAATTCATCCCAGGATTCGAAGAGCAAATGATCGGCATGACTGCTGGTGAAGAAAAAGACGTTGAAGTAACATTCCCTGAAGAGTACCACGCTGAAAACTTGGCGGGTAAACCAGCGACATTCAAAGTCAAACTTCACGAAGTCAAAACAAAACAAGTTCCTGAACTCGACGACGAGTTTGCAAAAGACATCGACGAGTCTGTTTCGACACTCGACGAGTTGAAAGCAAGCATCCGTGAGCGTTTAGAAGCTGGTAAGAAACAAGAAGCTGAAGGTACAATGCGCGACCAACTCGTAGAGCAGGCAACTGCTAACGCGACAATCGACGTACCGGAAGTTCTCGTTGAACAAGAAGTTGACCGCATGGTACAAGAGTTCGGTTCACGTGTATCTTCACAAGGAATCGACCTTAACATGTACTTCGAGCTCACTGGTACTTCTGAAGAAGCAATGCGCGAAGAGATGAAAGAGCAAGCTGAAGAGCGCGTAAAAGCTCGTCTCGTCTTGAAAGCAATCGCTGACAAAGAAGCAATCGAAGTATCTGACGAAGATGCTGAGAAAGAGCTTGAAGAAATGTCTAAACTTTACAACATCGCCCCGGACCAACTCCGTACGATGCTCGCTCCGCAAGGTGGACTTGAGACACTTAAAGGTGACCTCAAATTCCGTAAAGCGATCGACATCCTCGTTGAAAACGGTAAAGCGAAGTAAGCTGATATTCGAAAGGACGACTGCCTAGCGGTCGTCCTTTTTTCTGTCACAGCACATTGCATGTGTAATTCTTTGAAGTCGCAATATGTTCATGCTACAATTATTTCAACGCAGAGATGTAAAATGTCTTTTCGCGGTGCATCGCACCAGAAAATTCAAATCGCGATTTATCGCACTTACATCCATTTTCACCACAGAAGGGGTGTATCGAATGTTCAAATTTAACGAGGAAAAGGGGCAACTCAAGTGCTCGTTTTGCGGAAAATCGCAAGAACAAGTTCGTAAGTTAGTCGCCGGTCCTGGCGTATACATTTGCGATGAATGTATCGAACTTTGCAATGAAATTGTGGAGGAAGAGCTCGGTGTAGAGGAAGAAGTTGAATTCAAAGACATTCCAAAACCACAAGAGATTCGTAACATCCTAGACGATTATGTCATTGGTCAAGACCGCGCCAAACGTGCGCTTTCAGTTGCTGTCTATAACCACTATAAACGTATCAACGCCGGTGGCCGTTCGGATGATGTCGAACTTGCGAAGTCGAACATCGTCATGATTGGACCAACGGGTAGCGGAAAAACGCTTCTCGCTCAGACGATGGCTCGCGTCTTGAACGTCCCATTCGCAATCGCGGATGCGACGAGCTTGACGGAAGCAGGTTACGTCGGGGAAGACGTTGAGAATATCTTGCTTAAATTGATTCAATCGGCTGACTATGATGTCGAGAAGGCTGAAAAAGGGATCATCTACATCGATGAAATCGATAAGATTGCCCGTAAGTCTGAAAACCCATCGATTACGCGTGACGTATCCGGTGAAGGCGTTCAGCAGGCGCTCCTTAAAATTCTTGAAGGCACGACAGCAAGCGTACCGCCACAAGGTGGACGTAAGCATCCGCATCAAGAATTTATCCAAATCGACACAACAAACATTCTCTTCATTGTCGGTGGCGCATTCGCCGGCATCGAATCGGTCGTCAAACGCCGAATCGGGAAGAAAGTCATCGGTTTCGGAAACGACCAAGAGAATCGCGAGTTGACGCAAGAGGACTTGCTCGCCCGCGCACTCCCTGAAGACCTTCAAAAATTCGGCTTGATTCCTGAGTTCATCGGACGTTTGCCAGTCATGGCGACGCTCACGACACTCGATGAAGAAGCGCTCGTTGAAATCTTGACGAAGCCGAAAAATGCTCTCGTCCGTCAGTACGAGAAAATGCTCGAGCTTGACGATGTCGAATTGACGTTCACAGACGAAGCATTGATCGAAATCGCCAAACTTGCAATCAAACGTAAGACTGGCGCGCGCGGTCTCCGCTCGATTATCGAAGAAATGATGCTCGATGTGATGTTCACTGTCCCATCGCGTGACGATATCGAGAAAGTCATCATCACGGATGAAACGATTACGGGTCTTGCCGGTCCGAAATACGTCCTTCGTGACGGTACTGTCGAACAGACAGGGGACAACAAAGAGACAGCATAATTCTTTAACGAAGAAGGCTCAAACACTCGGCACATCCGAGTTTTGGGCCTTTTTGCACAGGAGGCGTTGTATATGGAAAAATTACCAATCCTTCCTTTGCGAGGAGTCGTCGTATATCCGCTCATCGGTGTGACCATCGATGTCGGACGCCCGTTATCCCTTCGGGCGCTCCTTGCCGCAAAGGAGCATGAAACAGATTTGATTGTCGTGACACAGAAAGAAACAGGGAACGAGTCACCGGAACCGGAAGACTTATACACGGTTGGAACGCGTGTCCACATCGCGAAGATGAGTGAACTGTCGAACGAGACGATTCGGGTTCGGATCGTCGGGAAAGAGCGCGTCCGTGTCGACTCGGTCGAATCGACGGATGAAGGTTGGTTCGCCAACATCGAACCGGTCGAACTCGTAGAAGGGGAAGAGGTTGAACGAACAGCACTCGTCCGTCTGTTGAAAGAGCAGTTCGGAAGACTTGTCGCAAACATCAAGGGCATGTCGCCAGATGAGCGTCGTCGTTTCGAGATGTATGAGCGACTCGAATCGCTCACGGACTATATCACGTCAAAACTCGATGTCGACGTCGAACTTCGCCAAGCGATGCTCGAAGAGGCAGATGCGGTCAAACGAGGGCTTGAACTGCTTGAAATCATCGCACATGAGGTCGAAGTGATCGAACTCGAGCAAGAGATGCGCGAGCGGACGAAGAAGTCGATTGAGCAGTCACAGCGCGAGTATTACTTACGGGAACAGATGAAGACGATTCAGCAAGAACTCGGAGACCAGACGCAAGAGTCAGAACCGAACCGCCTTCGTGAGAAGTTAGAGGCGCTCGACTTGCCAGAGACGACGCGGAAGAACGTCATGCGTGAAGCGGAACGATTGAACGTCGTGCCGCAGACGTCTCCGGAGTATGCGGTCATCCGTAACTACCTCGACTGGGTCACCTCTCTTCCGTGGGGCATTGAGACGGAAGACAAGCTTGACGTGAAACATGCGGCAGACGTCCTCGACGATGACCATTACGGCTTAGAATCGGTAAAAGACCGTATCCTCGAGTATTTGGCCGTCCGCCAGTTGACGAACTCGCTTCGTGGACCAATCCTCTGTCTCGCCGGACCTCCAGGGGTCGGGAAGACGTCACTCGCCCGTTCGATCGCCTCGGCACTTGAACGTCACTTCGTTCGCGTCTCACTCGGTGGTGTGCGCGATGAGGCGGAAATCCGCGGGCACCGTCGTACGTATATCGGTGCGATGCCAGGACGGATCATCCGTGGGCTGAAGCAAGCGGAAAGCAAAAATCCGGTCTTCTTGCTCGATGAGATCGACAAGATGGCTTCTGACTTCAGAGGGGACCCGGCGTCCGCGATGCTAGAAGTGCTCGACCCGGAACAAAACGTCTCCTTCTCGGACCACTACATCGAAGAACCGTTCGATTTGTCGAACGTTCTCTTTATCGCAACTGCGAACGATGTCTCACAAATCCCAGCACCGCTTCTTGACCGGATGGAATTGATTCAAATCGGTGGGTACACGGAGCTTGAGAAAGTAGAGATCGCGAAGCGTCACTTGGTGCCGAAACAGTTGACAGAGCACGGATTGAAGAAGAGTCAGTTGACGATAAAAGAAGATGCGCTCTATGAAGTCGTCCGTCGTTACACACGTGAAGCCGGCGTCCGGAACTTAGAGCGCGTCATCGGATCACTCTGCCGAAAAGCCGCGAAACAAATCGCCATCGGGGAGAAGAAACGGGTCACGATTTCGAAAAAGGCGATCATCACGTATCTCGGGAAGCCGAAGTATCGCTACGGAAAAGGGGAGACCGAGGACTCCATCGGTGCGGTGACAGGCCTTGCCTACACGGCGTTTGGTGGCGACACGCTCACAATCGAAGTGGCGCTCGCTCCAGGGAAAGGAAAACTTCAGTTGACGGGTAAACTCGGTGATGTGATGCAGGAGTCGGCACAAACAGCATACAGCTATGTCCGTGCAAACGCAGAGCGGTTCGGGATTGACCCGACGTTCTATGAGCGACAAGACATTCACATTCACGTGCCAGAGGGTGCCGTGCCAAAAGACGGACCGTCGGCCGGAATCACCATTGCGACGGCCTTGATTTCCGCGTTGACCGGGAAGAAAGTCCATCGTGACGTCGGGATGACAGGTGAGATCACACTCCGTGGACGTGTCTTGCCGATCGGCGGATTGAAAGAAAAAGCGCTCGCTGCTCATCGAGCCGGGTTGACGACCATCGTCATTCCGAAAGATAATGAGCGAGACATCGATGATATTCAAGAGACGGTTCGTGAGAAATTGACGTTCGTTCCCGTGACGACACTCGATGAAGTACTAGATGTAGCATTTGGAGGAAATTAAATGAAGATCAACAAAGCAGAGTTCGTGACGAGTGCCGTCGCGCCAGACCATTACCCGGTCCATGAATTGCCGGAAGTGGCACTTGCCGGGCGGTCGAACGTCGGGAAATCGTCGTTCATCAATAAGATTTGCCAACGGAAGGCGCTCGCACGGACGTCTTCGAAACCAGGGAAGACACAGACCCTCAACTTCTTCAACATCAATGATGAAATCATGTTCGTTGACGTTCCGGGATACGGATATGCGAAAGTCTCGAAGACGGAACGTGAGAAGTGGGGCGTCATGATGGAGCAGTACTTGACGAGCCAAGAGGCGCTTCGCGGCGTCGTCTTACTCGTCGATATCCGTCATGATCCTACGGGTGACGATGTGACGATGTACAATTTCTTGAAACATTATGAGATTCCGGTCATCGTTGTGGCAACGAAGCTCGATAAAATCAAGAAGAGTCAGCGTCAAAAACATGAGGCGGCGGTGAAACGTAAGCTTCAATTCGATCCATCTGACCGTTTTGTCGCCTTCTCGGCCGAAACGGCAGAAGGAAAAGACGAGGCATGGAAAGCGATTTACGCACTCATCACAGAAGGCGAATAAGGAGAAGGCGAAGGGATTCCTTCGCCTTTTTGTTTTTGTCAGCCCGCAAGCGGGTAATTATCGTATAATCATAGTTAGTACATAGTCATCATTGTAAACGAGGTGGAGAAATGCAACGCATGTTTGAAAACAAATGGTATCGCGCCCTCTTTTGGACGCTGACCATCTTTTTAGTCATTTGGGTCGGGACACAGATCTCATTCGTGTTTGAACCGATTCAAGTCATCTTGGCACTCGTCACGGTTCCACTCATTGTGGCCGGACTCTTCTTTTATTTCCTGGTCGGGATTGTCGACTTCTTAGAGAAACGCTTAAAAGGGAAGCGAACGTTAGCTGTAGCCATCACACTGATCGGACTCGTGCTTATTTTTACACTTGTCTTCAGTATTCTCGGACCGGTTTTAGGCGAACAAATTACGTCGCTCGTCAACGCTATGCCGAGTATCGCAAAAGAACTTCAGAAACAGGCGTTCGCTGTCCGTGACACGTTGCTACAAAATGAGTTCTTTGCACGCTTCATGGCAGAAAATGACGAGATGTTCCGTAACTTGACGACGAACATCACGTCGTACTTAGGAGACTTATTCGGAAACATTGCCTCATCATTCGGTCAAGTCGTCGGATTCGTGACGTCAGCGGTCATCACGATCGTCGTGATCCCGTTCATGCTTCTTTACATGTTACTCGACGGGAAACGTCTACCGGACGCAATCGTCAAATTGCTCCCATCGAGCTATGAAAAGGAAACGCGTCACATCTTGCATGACATGCACGAGACGGTGCGGAGCTACGTCAATGCACAGTTGCTCGTCGCATTCTTCGTTGGAATCACGTCACTGATCGGTCTATGGATCGTCGGTGTAGATTATGCCATCTTGCTCGCACTCTTCATGATGGTAACAAATATCATCCCTTACGTTGGACCGTTCCTAGGGGCTGCACCGGCAGTGGTCGTGGCATTCATTCAAGATCCGATCAAGGTATTATGGGTCATCGTTGTCATCATCGTCGTGCAACAAATTGAGTCGAACGTCATCTCGCCACTCATTCAAGGGAAGTCGTTAAAAGTACACCCGCTCACGATTATCATCGTCTTGCTCGTAGCCGGGAATTTGGCCGGCATCATCGGAATGCTCATCGCTGTACCGTTCTATGCGGTCGCCAAAACGGTTGTCCAGAATATCGTTCGCATCTATAAATTACGAGAACGAGAACATTATTTGGACAAAGAGGAACCTGAGAGTTCGATTATCACGGACCCGAACTCGCCAAATCTATAAGAAGAAAGGGTAGGAATGGAGTTTCGCCATTTCTACTTCTTTTTGTCACAAAAAGTTCTTATTTTATTTCAGGAAAATCAAACAGAAGATTATAGTTACCAGATAAGAACTGTTATAATGTACGGTAGAGATTGAAATAAAGAAGAGATAACCGTCGGTGGATTTTAGATGAGGGGAAGAGATACATGCATATTGTCGTCGTTGGACTAAATAACAAGACAGCCCCTGTCGCGATTCGGGAGCAGTTCTCGTTTGGGGAGCAAGAAATCGTGGATGCGATGATTGCACTTCGCGAAGAGAAGAGCATTTTCGAGTCGGTTATTTTGTCTACGTGTAACCGGACAGAGCTGTACGTCGTGACAGATCAACTCCATACTGGACGTTATTACACGAAACGTTTCTTGGCGAACTGGTTCAACCTAGAGATGGAGCAGTTCACACCATACTTGTCGATTCGAGAAGGGGAAGAGGCGATTCGCCACTTGTTCCGTGTCACGTCGGGCCTCGACTCGATGATCATCGGGGAAACACAAATTTTAGGTCAAGTGAAGACGAGTTTCTTCCGTGCCCAGGAGCATGGAACGACAGGAACGGTCTTCAACAAATTATTCAAAGAAGCGGTCACACTCGCGAAGCGCGCCCATACGGACACGCAAATTGGGGAAATGTCTGTATCGGTCAGTTCGGCTGCCGTGACGCTCGCGCAAGAGATGTATCAACAGCTCGAAGACAAACAAGTCGTCGTCGTCGGAGCCGGTGAGACGGGTGAATTGACGACACTCAATTTATTTGAAGCTGGTGCGAAACAAATCGCTGTCTTCAACCGGACGGAGAGCAAGGCAAAAGCTGTCGCGGACAAGTTCAAAGGTCGTGCCCATTCGATTCGTGAAATCGCATGTGGATTACTCGATGCGGATATTTTGATTAGTTCGACCGGGGCGAAGGATGCGGTCATTGGATACGACGATGTGGCGGCTGCACAGTTGTTGCGTCGTGAACGTCCGCTCCTTCTCATTGACATCGCTGTGCCGCGAGATATCGATCCAGCGGTCGCGACACTTCCGGGTGTTCATTTGTTCGATGTCGATGATTTGAACGGAATCGTCAACAAAAATCTTGAAGCGCGTCTCGTCGAGGCTGAAAAGATTGAAATGAAAATCGATGAAGCGATTCAAGAGTTCCAGACATGGCTCGTCACACTGGGTGTCGTCCCAATCATGAACGAATTGCGTGCCCGTGCCCTTGATATTCAAGAAGATACGATGACGAGTCTTGAGCGTAAGCTCGATCACTTGTCAGCACGAGACAAGAAAGTCATCGGGAAGCATATGAAGTCGATCATCAATCAAATGCTTCGTGATCCGATCGACTATATTAAAGATGCAGCGGCACAACCGGATGCGAACGTTCGAATCGCTCAATTCATCGAGACGTTCGGACTCGATGTCGAGTTGCCGGAACAACCTGTAGACGAAGTGGAAGAAACAGATGCCACTTCTGCCAAAGCACCACTTCGCGCATTGATGCGCTAACAAGACAAAAAGGCGACGCGTGTCGCCTTTTTCTATGAAGGAGAGATTGAACATGCGGAAAATCATTGTCGGCTCACGCCGTTCCCAACTCGCCATGACTCAAACAAAATGGGTCATCGAGCAGTTGAAGCAAGCTGGAGCAAAGAACGAGTTCGAGATTAAAGAAATCGTGACGAAAGGTGACCAAATCGTCGACGTGCAATTGTCAAAAGTCGGTGGGAAAGGGTTGTTCGTCAAAGAGATTCAACAACAGATGCTCGATGGGGACATCGATTTCGCCGTACACAGCATGAAAGACGTTCCGGCCGAACTACCAGAAGAACTCTATATTAGCTGCATGCCGAAACGTGTCGATGCGCGTGACGTCCTCATCTGTGAGAACGGCTACACGTTCGAGACGCTTCCAAAAGGTTCGATTGTCGGAACGAGCTCACTCCGTCGTGGTGCTCAAATCTTGGCAGCCCGTCCTGACCTTGAGATTCAATGGATTCGTGGAAACATCGACACGCGTCTGAAGAAGTTGGACTCCGAGAACTACAATGCCATCTTGCTCGCGAAAGCAGGACTCGAGCGGATGGGATGGACGGATCGTGTCGATTTTGAAGCGCTCGACCCGGACGTCATGGTACCGGCTGTCGGCCAGGGCGTACTCGCCATCGAGAGCCGCAAGGACGATGCAGAAGTGACAGCAGTGCTTCAATTGTTGCATGATGATGTGACGGCGAAAGCGGCTACAGCAGAGCGCACCTTTTTAAAAGAAATCGAAGGAAGTTGTCACGTACCGGTCGGCGGTTATGCGACGGTCGACGGTGACGACGTGACACTGACAGGTCTCATCGCGTCAGTGGACGGGAAAGAAGTGCTTCGCGTGACGAAAACGTCAACGGACGGAATCGCACTCGGAATGGACGTCGCAGAAGAATTGCTCGGTCGTGGCGGGCGTGAAATCCTCGCCTCGGTCAATGAGTGACGTTTGGTACACGGGAACGAAACGAATGACCGCTTCGCAACGGGCACGGCTCGAGGCGAGCGGTCTTTCCGTTCATCATGTCCCGCTCATTCAGACGAGAGAGACGCATACACCGCCACCCGTGGAACGATTCGATTGGCTCGTCGTCACGAGTCAAAACGCGGTGCAAGCCCTTCGGAATCTGACGCGTGACGTCAAGGTCGCCGCTGTCGGGGAGAAGACGAAGCGGGCGCTTGAAGCGGAGGGCTTTACCGTCTCGCTCATGCCGGAGACGTATACGGGTGAGGCGCTTTTTGAGCAGTTATCTGACGTTGTTTCGACCGATGATGTCGTCTTGTTTGCACGTGGCAATTTGGCGAACACGTCACATATGTCGATGCTGCCTTGCGTGTGTGACTGGGTCGTCTATGAGACGATTCCAATCCGATTGACCTCGGCCCAACAACAACAACTCGAGACGGTGAAGGCGTTACTCGTCTTGAGTCCGTCGGCCGTCGATGCGCTCACACCACACTTGTCCCACTTCAACGGGACGTGGTACGCCATTGGCGAAGTGACCGAACGCGCCGTCCGACAAGTGTCGACATTACCGGTACGAGTGCCAGAATGTTATACTATGGATGCATTAATACAGTGTGTAGGGGAGGATTTTTCATGAACCAGTTTGACCGTCACCGTCGTCTTCGCTCATCGAAGTCGATGCGTGCCCTCGTACGTGAAAATCATGTTCGAAAAGAAGATTTGATTTACCCGCTCTTCATCATTGAAGGGACTAACATTAAACGTGAAGTCAGCTCGATGCCTGGCGTCTTCAATTATTCACTTGACCGACTCGAAGAAGAGATCAAAGAAATCGTCGACCTCGGTCTCCAATCTGTGCTTTTGTTCGGTGTGCCGGAACATAAAGACCCGGAAGGCAGCGAAGCGTATCATGACCACGGCATCGTCCAGGAAGCGATTCGTAAAGTGAAGGAGTGGGCGCCACAGCTCACGGTCATCGCCGATACGTGCCTTTGTGAGTACACGTCGACAGGTCATTGTGGTCTCGTGAAAGATGGGGACGTCGATAACGACGCATCACTTCCACTTCACGTCCAGACAGCCATTACGCAAGCACAAGCGGGTGCCGATGTCATCGCGCCAAGCTCGATGATGGATGGATTCGTCGCGGCTATCCGTGAAGGTCTCGACCAAAACGGATTCAGTCACATTCCAATCATGAGCTACGGCGTCAAATATGCATCAGCCTATTACGGACCGTTCCGTGATGCTGCCCAATCGGCTCCTGGTGAAGGCGACCGCAAAGGGTATCAGATGGACCCGGCGAACCGTCGTGAGGCGTTCCGTGAGTCACAATCGGACGTGGAACAAGGTGCCGACTTCATGATCGTCAAACCGGCTCTCGCGTTCATGGATATCATCCGTGACATGCGCGACTCACTCGATATGCCAATCGTGGCGTATAACGTGAGCGGTGAGTATGCGATGATCAAAGCCGCGTCACTCAACGACTGGGTCGATGAAGAACGCATCGTCATGGAGACGATGGTCGGATTCAAACGTGCCGGTGCCGATCTCATCGTCACGTATTTCGCAAAAGACGTCTGTCGCTATTTGGAAGGAGACTACGCATGACATACAACCAAACGCGCTCAAAGGAAGCGTTCGAACAAGCTCGTCCACTCATGCCAGGCGGTGTCAACAGCCCGGTCCGTGCCTATAAATCGGTCGGCATGACGCCAATTTTCGCCGAACGTGGTGAAGGCTCACGCGTCTATGACATCGATGGCAACGAATATATCGATTACGTCCTCTCATGGGGACCACTCATCCTCGGTCACCGTGATCCGGTCGTCACGAAAGCAATCCAAGAACAAGCTGAAAAAGGCTGGACGTTCGGGACGCCGACCGAGCTTGAAACGAAGATGGCAGAACTCGTCATCGACCGTGTCCCATCGATCGAGATGGTCCGCATGGTCAACTCGGGAACGGAAGCGACGATGGCGGCACTTCGCCTCGCACGCGGCTATACCGGGAAGACAAAGATTTTGAAATTCGAAGGATGTTACCACGGACACGGTGACTCGCTTCTCATCAAAGCCGGGTCTGGCGTCGCGACGCTCGGTCTTCCAGACTCACCAGGTGTACCGAAAGAGCTTGCGAGCCATACGCTCACGGTTCCTTACAATGACTTGGACGCAGTCCGCGTCGCCTTTGAAAAATACGGTGATGATCTCGCTGGGGTCATCGTCGAACCGGCCGCAGGAAACATGGGCTTCGTGCCACCACAACCAGGATTCCTCGAAGGACTTCGTGAAATCACGGAACAAAACGGCGCGCTCCTCATCTTTGATGAGGTCATGACGGGCTTCCGTGTCGGGTACAACTGTGCACAAGGGTACTTCGGTGTCACACCGGACCTCACGTGTCTCGGTAAGGTCATCGGCGGCGGACTTCCGGTCGGCGCTTACGGCGGGAAACGTGAAATCATGGAACAGATCGCACCGCAAGGTCCAATCTATCAAGCAGGTACGCTCTCGGGTAACCCACTTGCGATGATTGCCGGTTACACGACACTCTCGCAACTCAAACCGGAGCACTACGCCGAGTTCGAGCGTAAGGCAGACCGTCTCGCTGAAGGCTTCACACAGGCCGGTGAGAAATACAACATCCCACACGACACGAACCGTGCCGGCTCGATGTTCGGTTTCTTCTTCACGAACGAGAAAGTGACGAACTTTGAGAAAGCGAAATCGGCGAACCTTGAGATGTTCCGCTCGTACTATCAGAAGATGGCAGCTCGCGGCGTCTTCTTGCCGCCGTCACAGTTCGAAGGATTGTTCCTATCGACGGCTCATACGGACGAGGATATCGAGAAGACAATCGCAGCGGTCGAGGCGACGTTCAAGGAGCTTCAAGAAGAGTTTTCACTCTAATCTTGACTGCTGACGTTTCTGTCGCTACAATTATTTAACAGATACGATGAATGGCTTTGATGAGGAGTAGTACGCATACTCCATTCCTTTTAGAGACGCGACCGCTTGGTGAAAGGTTGCGAGGGATGGACGCGGAAGTCGCCTCGGAGCTGACTTTCTGAATGGAGTAGGAAAGTTCGGTCCATCGACCGTTATTCGATTTTGAGGGCGCCATTTTTTGGCGAACTAAGGTGGTACCGCGGAAGATCACGGCTTCTTTCGTCCTTAGCATATAGGACGAGAGAAGCCGTTTTTGTGTTCACCAATAAGATAGAGGAGGCGCTACACATGGCCCATGAGACAAATGAAATCACCATGCCGACGAAGTACGACCCAAGTGCGACGGAATCGAAATGGTACGACTACTGGTTAGAAAACGATGTATTTAAAGCAGACGAGGACGATTCGAAACAACCGTACACGATTGTCATCCCACCACCGAACGTTACGGGGAAACTTCACCTCGGGCACGCCTGGGACACGACGCTCCAAGACTTGTTGACACGCCTCAAGCGTATGCAAGGCTATGACGTGCTCTGGCTCCCAGGGATGGACCACGCCGGGATTGCGACACAAGCGAAAGTCGAGCAAAAACTCCGTGAAGAAGGCGTCATGCGTTACGACCTCGGACGTGAGAAGTTCCTCGAGAAGACGTGGGAATGGAAAGACGAGTATGCGAAGACGATTCGCGACCAATGGTCAAAACTTGGTCTCGGTCTCGACTACTCGCGTGAGCGCTTCACACTCGACGAAGGGCTCTCAAAAGCCGTTCAAGAAGTATTCGTCCGTCTTTATGAAAAAGGCTTGATCTATCGTGGCGAATATATCGTCAACTGGGACCCGGCTCAAAAGACGGCCGTTTCAGATATCGAGGTCATTTATCAAGAAGTCGAGGGTGCATTCTATCACATGAAATACCCACTCGCTGACGGTTCAGGTCATATCGAAATCGCAACGACACGTCCCGAGACGATGCTCGGTGATACGGCGGTTGCCGTGAACCCGAAAGATGAGCGTTACACACACCTCATCGGCAAGACAATCATGCTTCCAGTCATGAACCGTGAGATCCCGATCGTTGCGGACGACTATGTCGACATGGAGTTCGGAACAGGTTGCGTGAAAATCACGCCAGCACACGACCCGAACGACTTTGAAATCGGAAACCGTCACGAGCTTCCACGCATCCTCGTCATGGACGAAGGCGGGAAGATGAACGAGAATGCTGGTAAGTACGAAGGGCTCGACCGCTTCGAATGCCGCAAGCAACTCGTCAAAGACCTAGAGGCGGACGGCACACTCGTGAAGATTGAGCCACACACGCACTCGGTCGGTCACTCGGAGCGTTCAGGCGCGGTCATCGAGCCATACCTTTCGAAACAATGGTTCGTTGACATGGAGCCACTCGCGAAAGCGGCACTCGAGGCACAAGGAAACGACGACACGAAAGTCAACTTCGTCCCAGAGCGCTTCGAAGGCACATACCTCCGTTGGATGGAGAACATCCGCGACTGGTGTATCAGCCGCCAACTTTGGTGGGGCCACCGCATCCCGGCTTGGTACCATAACGAGACAGGTGAAGTATATGTAGGGAAAGAGGTGCCAGCGGACAGTGAGAACTGGACACAAGACGAAGACGTTCTTGACACATGGTTCTCGTCAGCACTCTGGCCGTTCTCAACGATGGGCTGGCCGGATACGGACGCACCGGACTTCAACCGTTACTTCCCGACGAGCGCGCTCGTCACGGGATACGACATCATCTTCTTCTGGGTATCGCGTATGATCTTCCAATCACTCGAGTTCACAGGGAAGCAACCGTTCAACGATGTCCTCATCCACGGTCTCATCCGTGACTCGGAAGGACGCAAGATGTCGAAATCTCTTGGTAACGGCGTTGACCCGATGGAAGTCATCGACCAATACGGAGCGGATTCACTCCGTTGGTTCCTCCTCACAGGTTCGACACCAGGGAACGACCTTCGTTTCTATTGGGAGAAGATCGAGTCGACATGGAACTTCTCGAACAAGATTTGGAACGCAAGTCGTTTCGCGCTCATGAACATGGATGGACTCAAAGTCGAAGACATCGACCTCACGGGCGAGAAGACGCTTGCTGATAAGTGGATCTTGACACGCTTGAACGACACGATTGACCAAGTGACACGCCTCGTCGACAAGTACGAGTTCGGTGAAGCTGGTCGTTACTTGTACAACTTCATCTGGGAAGAGTTCTGTAACTGGTACATCGAGATGGCGAAACTCACGCTCTATGGTGAGGATGAAGCGGCGAAGCACACGACACGTTCGGTCCTCGCGCATACGCTCGATTCGATCATGCGTCTCATGCACCCGTTCATGCCGTTCCTCACAGAAGAAATTTGGCAACACTTGCCGCACGAAGGCGATTCAATCGTTCGTGCAAGCTACCCGACTCGTCGCGACGATCTTCATTTCGCAGACTCGGTTCCAGCATTTGAAGCCGTGATGAACGTCATCCGCTCGGTTCGTAACATCCGTGCCGAAGTGAACGCACCGATGTCGAAACCGATTCAGCTCTTCATCTCGACGAGTGATGATGCGACACAAGGTTACTTGAGCGCGAACGAAATGACGATCGGCAAGTTCACGAATGCGACAGAGCTTGAAATCGGACGTGGTCTCACGGCTCCGGACAAGTCAATGTCCGCGATCATGACGGGAGCGGAGCTCTTCATCCCGCTCGCAGACCTCATCAACTTCGAAGAAGAAATCGCTCGTCTTGAAAAAGAAGTAGCGAAGTATGAGAAAGAAGTCGAGCGCGTGCAGAAGAAACTCGGAAACCAAGGCTTCATCGCCAAGGCGCCGGCTCACGTCATCGACGAAGAGAAAGCAAAAGAAAAAGACTACCTCGACAAGCGTGACGCGGTCCGCGCCCGTTTGGAAGAGTTGCGTAAGTAAGACTCACACCTTCTTTGGAGATTGATTCTCTGAAGAAGGTTTTTTTGTGTTTTGGTAGAATTTGGAGAGATGGACGTAGAAAAGGGGATATGAGATGAGACGAATCGGGGTAATATGTATTCTTGTGTTGGGACTAGCGGGGTGTATGACACCAAAAGAGACGAAATCTATCGAAACAGTGGATGTGATGGATTTGGAAGAGATTGAGAAGGAGAGAGTGATTGATGAATCCCAATTTCCAGACGTAGAAGTGACGGGGACGACGATTGTTGAAGTGCCAGCAAGAACGAAACAGATTTCAGATGCCGTTGTGGCACAAACGACCCTTCAATATGAAGATGGGTCGACGAGACATTTATCGAAAGATCACATTTTAACGGAGACGATGGTCGGAGGAATCGGTTTAGTTGCGATGACCGTCCCTGACCGTGAGAACCCGTTTGGCGTATTCATTTACGATGTGAGAAATGAGTGGGCGCAGCGTGGAATGCAACGTTTCGGGATTCCAGAAACATCATCAGCGTTCGTTCACGGATTAGATCTTCCTAATAAAGAGATGGAGGCCATCAGTACGGATTATTCAGGTAGCGATTGGTCGGTGAAGCTTTGGACGTTATATGACGAGACACGCCTCATCAGTATCATTGTGACGGATTCTTTCACTGAAGTAGAAGGGGAGATGTCGGAACAGCCAGAACCGTATGTTTTGGAACAATCATATGGGAACGGTTTATACTATTTATCACAAGGAAGACTGATTATCGTGACAGGAAATATCTCAGAAGAAGAGTTATTGGTACTCACTGACTCGCTACCGGAACCTTCGTCTGTATCGTTTCCGTTTCATGATCCGGAGTAAAGATGAACACGCACACTTATAGAACCGATGAAAAGGAGGAGGCCTGTTGCTCAATCGAAAGGAAATGATTCTACGAATTCGTACTGCTGAAATGAATGATGTAGCTGCACTGTCAGAATTAATGGGAGAGTTGGGATACCCGACTACAGAAAAGCAGATGGCAATCCGTTTGATGAATATTCAACAAGATTCGAATTATCACACATTTGTAGCGGTGGAAAATCAAGAAATTGTAGGGATGATTGGTTTTTTTAGAGGAGTGTCTTATGAAGTAGATGCATCCTACATTCGAATCATTGCTCTTGTAGTGAAGGCATCTCATCAAAAAAATGGGGTCGGGGCTTCTTTAGTGAATCATGTTGAAGAGTGGGCACATCAACATGACATAATGAAAATAGCGGTCAATACAGGAAATCGACGAACGGGTTCACACGTATTCTACAAAAAGATGGGCTTTGATGGAACAGGGACAGGCTATTATAAATCCATTTAGTAGGAAATAAAGAAAGCATTTTTCAAATTCAAGTTGGAGCAGAAAAAACGATGGAAGGACGTCATATATTTTGCCAATCCATGAATTTGATACATGGCATCGAGAGTTAGGTTTACCAGTCTACGTATCAAATCATCCTACATATACGAAGGTTCATGACGAATCGATCCAGGAATTGATGGAGGCGTGTTCGATTGTACGTACCTACTATCATTCATACGATCGCCTTCGGTTTGGATTGTGTTATCACGGCATAACCATTATCCCAAACGAATCTTTGCCACATCTTTATGAGATTGTCATAGAATCACAATCTTTCATTCATGCCGAGGAGTTGAATGACTTGGCAACCCTCATTCTCTCAGCTCAACGCGAAGGAAAGGATGTAGTTCATTTTGGTATATAAAGATATGGGGGGAGTATTGTGTCTTATTATCACGAATTTGGAATAATCGATTCCATTCATGGGGAAGAGCTTCATGTGCAGTATATGCCGGAAAGATACGGATGTGTTGTGGTGGATGGGGAAGAAGTGGAGCAATGGATTGAACAGTTAAGTGACATGCGCACATTCTTTCACTCATATCATTGTCCTGGCCATGGATTGGATGAGTGCGGCATTACATTGATTCCGCATGCATCTTTATCATTCTTTTTTGAAGTCGTGTTGAATAGAATGAACAATCAGGCTACTTCGGAATTGGGGCAGCTGATTATAAAAATTATCAAGGCGCGAGATGAAGGGAAAGATATGATTCATTTTGGTCTTTGAATTAAAATGTAAGGTAAAACAATCCCTCGGACAGATTGAAGTGTTCGAGGGATTGTTTCATCACGTGCCACAAAACGTTTGATACGGATACGTTCGTGGTGGACCTGCCGATACATATTCAGCCGGTTTGTCGTAGTTATATGGGTCACGCAAAATGGTGAGTAACGCCTCGGTCGGACCGAAGTCACCGCGTTCTGCTGCTTGAATCGCTTTTTCGACATGATGATTTCGAGGAATAACGGCCGGATTATATTGGCGCATGATTCGACTGACGTCCTCGTCCGGGAGACCTTGCTCACTCAGGCGTTTACGCCAAGCACTAAGCCAGACCTTACCGTCTTCCCGAGTTGCGAATGGGAGAGATTCAATCTCACCAAGCGTCAGCGAGCGGAACGTATTCGTATAATCTGCCTCCGTCTCCATCATCAAGCGGAGCAGTTCATCCGCTAGCTCATCGTCACCATCTTTTCGGACGAATAAGCCAATCTTATGTGCGAGTCCGGTAAAGTACGCTTCTTTATACAACTCGGTATAACGGGTGAGTTGCTTGTTCGCCACATCAACCGCTTCTTCTTTCGTTTCGCCAAGGAGCGGCAGCAACGTCTCCGCCAGTCGGGCGAGGTTCCAAGACCCGATATATGGTTGATTCGCATAGGCGTAACGTCCATCTCGGTCGATCGAGCTGAAGACCGTCTCCGGATGATACGTGTCCATGAACGCGCATGGTCCGTAATCTAGACCTTCTCCGCTGATGAACATATTGTCCGTATTCATCACCCCATGAATGAACCCGATGAGTTGCCAGTTGGCAATCAGTCTCGCCTGTCTTTCGACGACGCGTCCGAGGAACTGTTCAAAGCGATTCGGTGCATCGATCAAGTCTGGATCGTGTCGTTTGATTGCTACTTCAGTAAGAGCGATGACGTCATCGATGGAGCCGGCGCCTGCTGCGAATTGGAATGTTCCGACACGAAGATGACTTGAGGCGACCCGGGTCAGGATCGCTCCATGCTTCGGACCTTGACGCATGATGGCTTCCCCTGTCTGAACGACGGCAAGCGCCCGGTTCGTCGGAATGCCGAGGGCGTGCATCGCTTCGCTGATGATGAACTCGCGTACCATCGGCCCGAGTGCGGCTCGTCCGTCGCCACCTCTAGAATACTCCGTCGGTCCGGATCCCTTCAGTTGCACATCGACACGCTTCCCGTTCAGAGTCACATGTTCCCCGAGCATGAGGGCTCGTCCGTCCCCGAGCATCGTCAAGTTGCCGAATTGGTGTCCAGCGTATGCTTGTGAGAAAGACGTCTCTGTTTGACGATTGCCGGCAAGTAAATCGATGTCTTGTTTGAGACTTTGCGCATCAAGGCCGAGCGAAGCGGCTAATGCATCGTTAAACAAGACGAGTGTCGGATTGTCGACCGGATGGATGGGTCCGCGGTCGTAAAAGATGTCACGTAGTTCGAGGTACGTCGCCTCGAAGTTCCAGTCAGTTGTCATGGCGCATGCCTCCTCTTCGCTTCGAGTATAGCACAGACTGTTTTCCATAACGGCTGTCGTGAATTTTGATAAGATGAAACAGAAGTGTAAACAGTAGGAGTGTGGAAGATGAAGACGAGACAAGATGTATTCGATTGGTTGAGTGGACAGCTTCGCTTCGGGATCAAACCGGGTCTTGAGCGGATGAGCTGGATGATTGAACAGTTAGGGTTAGAAGAACGTCCATCCATTCATGTGGCCGGGACGAACGGAAAAGGGTCGACCGTCGCGTTTTTAAGGGCGATGGCGATGGAGAACGGCTTATCTGTCGGCACATTCACCTCCCCTTATATCATTCAGTTCGAGGAGCGGATCATGTTGAACGGGGAACCGATTCCTGAAGACGCGCTCGTCGACGTGGCGAACCGTGTCAAAGCCTGTGCGGACGAGGCGCGAGAGACGCTGACGGAGTTTGAGCTATTGACGATGATGGCATGGTGCTATTTTGATGACACACGTCCTGACTTGATCATTTGGGAAGTCGGTCTCGGGGGACGACTTGATTCGACCAATGTGTTGACGCATCCACTTGCGACCATTGTCACGTCAATCGGACATGACCATCAAGGCATTCTCGGCGATACGCTTGAAGAGATTGCACAAGAGAAATACGGCATCATGAAACGCGATGTCCCGATGTTCCATAGTATCGGTGAGGAACGATTGGTTGAGTTGTTGCATCAAAAAGGGGACGATGTAGGTTCTTCCATTCATGATGTTCGTCCACTCGTGAAAAAAATTGTGGACGGGGCAGAGACCGTCGTGACGTATGAGAATATGCCATCTGTCGTGCTCGGATTGACAGGACATCATCAAGCCTATAACGGGGCGTGTGCCGTGGCGGTGGCACGGCACCTCTGTTGGAGTGATGATGCTATCCGAAAAGGGCTCGAGCGAGCACAACATCCGGGGCGGTATGAGCTCGTCTCCAAACGACCGCGTATCATTTTAGACGGGGCACATAATCCGGAAGGCATCGAGGCCTTGGTTTTACAAGCCAAATATGAGACAGACGTGACAGTGTTGACGGCGATTTTAGAAGATAAAGACCGTGACAAGATGATTCACGCCCTTCAAGAAATTGGAGACGTTTACGAAACGACATTCGACTTTCCACGTGCGAGAACGAAAGCACAACTAGAAAAAGATGGAGCGCGCTTTGTCGAATGGAAAGCGTGGCTACAGAATTGGGTCGAGTTGCCGACAAGCGAGACGTTGATTGTGACCGGGTCTCTTTATTTCATCAGTGAAGTGAGACGTTTCCTAAGCTAAAACATTTACCTGATGTCAAAGAAATAGATGTATATTTTTCCAAGTGGGTGGGATAATTAGTAGTGAAGACTAAAAATAGGGAGGACTATTCATTGCGTAAACTCATGCAATACATAGCGGTTCTCGTATTAATCATATCCATTATTCCACAGAGAGTAGTTGCGGAGACCAATCAACCGATTTTTAACGTGTTGGTTCTTCGTGATGCTTTTACTGCTTCGAAAGTACTTTCAGTGACTGAATACAATAATGCGGTGAATTTGTATCGTGCTTCACTGAATGTAAATACTGCAAAAGTGAATGCGCAATTCATGACAATTAAACAATTTAACGCATCCCGTTTTCCGATGACAGGTGCATTCGATGCGGTCATGATTGGGAGCAGTCCTTTAACTGAGAAATATAAAAATGGGACGCTTGTCGTCAACTCGAAAAATCATGACACGACAAATCAATTGAACGATTTGACAGAATTGAAAGCTACGGAACTATTCAATACAGTTATCCGTGTCGGCTTGCCGCTTCTGATGCATGAGGATGCTGCGAACGGCGATACACAGTTAAAACGCTTGGCAGCCTATCAACGTGATTATGCGAACGTGAAAGTCTTTAATCGAAATGATCAACAGAATGTCGATCGTGAGATGGCGCAGCAGTTGAATCAACTCACCATTTCCCGTCCGAGATTTCAATCAACTGAAGTGAAGTACAACAATCAGTCGATTAGCAATCAGACGATTCAAGTGAAAGATGGTGTCCGTCATCCAATCAACTTTGCCTATACTTTATCGCAACCACCGACTCCTTCGGCATTCGTAGAATTGTATATTGATTACGACCATAACGATCGATTTGATGCGGATGAAAAAGTCATTGAGCAACAGGCAAAAGAATCGGGAACGCTCAATTTCACATTATCGCGTCCGACGTTTAGCGGACCGAAGAACTGGATGCTCGTCGTCAAGGATTCATTGACAGGGCGTGCGGACTATCGGAAGGGGAGTATTCTCTACCTCGATGAAAAAGTGAAAGCGAACATTTTGCAGCTCACTGCAGGAACCGGCACGAACGGAAGAATTTCAAGCTATCTATCTAACATGTTAGTGGACCCGGCTGGGAATTATGAATTCAATTTAACGGACGGTACAACGAGTCAGTTTGAGGGTGGGACTTATGACCAGGCATTACTCAAAAACGACTACGATATGCTGATCTTTGGGTTCCAGGATTCGTACAACGTTTATGGAAGCATGAATGCTGCGGCCACTGCGAAAGTCAAACGTTTCAGTGAAACAGGACAAGGCGTCATGTTGACGCACGATACGATTTTCCGTACGAATAGTTCATCCTCACCTACGTCCGAGTGGGAACGTCAATTTGTGAATGCCAATCCTTCACTGAATATCTCAGGGCAAAAAATGTACACGAACATGGGATTTGGTGCTCCTGAAACAACCAATAAGGCAGTCAAGGTACAGGATGGGATTTTCACTTCTTATCCGTATCGCCTCGACGATTCGATTAAAAATATCTCAAATACCCATAACCAATATTTCACACTCGATTTGAATGATCCGGATGTGACGCCTTGGTACAACCTGTATTCAACAGGTGGAAATCGTGTATACGGAGATGCAAACAATCATTACTATACGTATACAAAAAACAACTTCACCTACTCTGGTGCAGGGCACACGAACAAGTTCTCGGTAGAAGATGAGAAAAAAATCTTTATCAATACGATGTATCGTGCCTTTATCGGGGCGAATCATAAACCTTACAACGTGATTGAGTCCGTCAGTGATTCAAACCAGTCCTACACCTCTGCTGATTTAAAAGCCGGGACTGTTGAAGTGACTGCTGGACAAGACGTTAAATTGATGTGGCGACCGAGTGATTATGACTTCCAAGACTTGTTCCTCAACTCAACAATCACGTATAACGGGAAACAGGTCGCATTCGAGAATTTACGTAACTACGAAGTCAAAGAGTTTACGATTCCGGCAGCGGATGTTGTCGCAGACCGACCGATTGAAGTGAAGATCGAGACGTCCGATCAACGGAATGCGAAGGTGATCGATACGTTCACCATCAACGTCAAGCGTGCGGAGAATGTTTCCGACTTGATTCAAGTGTCCCGTTCGATTGATCCGTCGACAATCAACTTATACGAAACGGGAACGATTCACTATCAAATTCAATATCCGGAACGTTTCGACCGATTACCGAATCAGTTGGGCGATAAGTTTTTACGAGTGGATTTAACGACCTTCACAGAAAAACTACCAAGCCAACTCGAAGTCGTGGCGATTCGTGATGCGAACGGAAAAGAATATCCTGTCACGAACCCGAATGAAATCAAGTTACAGCTGAAACCAGACTTGTACTATGAACGAAACGGGAACACGAACATTTTCCTCCCGAACGATAGTGGAAATCGAACCGTGAAGTTTGAAGTAGTCGTTCGAGCCATCGAGCCTTCTGCTTCACTCATCCAATTGAAAAAAGCGGATAACCAATTAACGACGTTGATTGAATATTCGAAGAAGCAAGATCACATTTTAGATAAGCACAATGACTGGGATAAGGAACTAGAAGTTCAATCGTCATTCCCAGACTTGCTGATCAATATCGGGGCGCCATACGCGTACGAAGCAAAGATTCCTGACGTCACGTTACAAATCGGGGCACAGCAGATTGTGAGTCCGACCATCACGGATGCGAAAGGCAACACCTTTACGAACCCGAAATGGAAAAGCTTGAAGTGGGAAATCATCGATGCGAACGGTGTTGCGAAACTCGTCACCCAAGGAAACAATGCGATTGTGACCGGTTTGAAAACAGGAACTGCGAAATTGCGATTGACAATCGATCCGGGCGATAAGAAACCTCTTGTCATAGCTGAGTCGAAAGTCAATGTCATCAGTCCGCCTGAGCAACTCGCCATCCCGTCGACAGAGCTATATGTCGGTCAAACGACTACCGTCACACCAAAAGTCATGCCCGAAACGGCTCAATACAAGTCGGTTCGCTATGTCGTCGAATCCGGGGATAGTGTGAAGTTTGAACAAGTTGGAAACAACTTGAACATCATTGGACTGAAACCAGGTACGACTCAGTTTAAGGCGACTGTGGATGTCGGTGACCTCTTCGGTGGCTTGAATATCGCTACTCTGAGCACCGTCTTTACCATCCAAGTCAAGGCACCATCCTTGAGCCAAACGCCGAGCCAACTCGACCTTTGGGTATGGGATAGTTTGGACGAAGAAAAACGTGTAAATGAAGTCGCCTCGATTCAAGTGACCTCAACACCAACCGTATCCATTCCGTTTGAACGAATCGGGTCCATCCCATCTGCTCTGACGGTGACACAAAGTGCGACAGGATATGAATTACGTGCCAATCATGGCTACGGAACTAATGGTGTCGTGACAGACATTCTGATTCAGACGACATTCGATGACAATGCGTTACGAAACATTCGTTCGAACACGTCGGTTGTCCGCGTCAACGAATACCCGAACCAATTGATGTCAAAAGACATGACAATCAATATTGGGGAAGGGACGGCACCAAGACTACCGCTCCTTGAGTACTGGCCTACGACTTCGACATGGCGTGACTATCGCATGGAGATTGTATCCGGCGAAGATTATGTTCAAGTGAGTGGATCAGGAAAAGAGTTGATTCCAGTGAAAGCGGGTGTGGCGAAAGTGGAAGTCTACACGACGCTTCCGGCTGGAAAACCGTTTGAAGCCGTGAAGGACACGTTTTATGTACGCATCATCCAAACGAATGCCTCAGGACAGGATGATGACCGTTATTAAGTGAATGGCAGAAAGTTGGCGAATGATGAATCGCAAGCGAATGATGATTGGCATCACCGGATTGATTCTCGTCATCGGATTGGGAGGGCTCCTGTACTGGAGTCAATCCCAACCCGAGCTCTCGCAGTTATCCGGTGACGATTTAGTAAAAGAAGTGAGTCAACGCTCTTCGGTGACAGAAGAAGAATTGACAGATTTACAGGCAAAGGAAGAATGGGAGGCCGTCCGACTTGTTCTAGAAGACAAAAAAGTTGTGCCGACAGCCGAGCAATTCGCCACGGCAGTGACGCTCGCACCTCTAGACGTGATTGAAGCATACTTCGAACAAGGACTTGACCCATTTGAAGAAGTGGAAGGGATGCCCGTCATCACACCATTATTCAGTGCGAACGGCAGTCCGGATCAATGGAAGCTGGCGATGCGTTACGTTGAAGACGAACGACTCCTTGGGATTGCGGTCGACTCGTTGAATCTCGATGCGGTCAAAGAACTACTCGGGCAAGGCTATGCGATTCAAGATGCCGAATCGGTGTTATTGCAGCCTGTTCGTCACAATCAAGTCGAGTTGACGCAACTGCTTCTCGACAACGGCGCGCAATGGACGAAGGAAATGGAACAGACGGCCAAAGACTACAACTCGGACCTCATTCTAAAGATGAGGAACTAAAAAATCGGCTTCTTCTCTGATTGAGAAGAAGCCGATTTTTTGAATTCATTTCAATTGAACGGGGTGACTGACGAAGAATTGAAGTTGATTCGTGACAGGGAGTGTTTCCAATTGATTGAACACGGAATCGTTATACGTCAGTTTCAATCGAGACTTTTCGGCCTCGTGAGCTGGAACTTGACGGTCGAAGTTCTCAGCTGGACTGAAGCCGTTGCCCCCAGTAAATTCCCCTCTAAAGACGTTCACTTCGAGTGGTCCCTTACTATACAGACCTCCGTTGACTTCGAGAATGGATCCGACCGCATACACATAGGTCGGTTCGTTCGAGTCACTATACATGAATGCCTGGAGCGTCGTCGGTGTGTCGTCAAACTCGTTGATTCGGTTCAACAGAATCTTTCCTTTAGATAACAGGATGAGCGAGTTCCCTTTCTCTGCATCAATCGGAAGAATATTGGCACGGTCAATGAACGTATCGCCGAGCGTGTAGACCGTCGAACTGAAGGAGACGTTCCCTTTAATGGTCAAGTCACCACGTACGATCAGGGGCCGTGCAATCGTCAGCTTCTCAAGGGATTCAATGACGACGTCCCCGTCGAAAAGGAGCGGGGCATTCGACTCGGTGATGGATTCCGTGACATACATGGCACGGTCGGAAATGGCATCCGGTAATGTCACGATGGTCGGATCGGTGAGTGCGTTATAAGCATCCGCCAGTAAGTAAGAAGTCGGGCGTTCGATAATCGAGGTCCCATCTTCCGATAAAACCCTTTCGAGTTCGAATACTTGATCGGTCGAGCGAATCAGACCTTCTCCAAAGATTTTTGAGTCGACATTGTTGGTGTAGGCGAGCGGTGTTGCGAGTCGTCGATTTAAAAATTCGATGATTGAGTAGTCGTATTGGAATGGAGAGAAGCGACTCGGGGACACCCCGGCGTCCGCCTTTTCGCTAGCTTGTTCCGTACCTACCGTGAAGTAGTTCTCTTGCTGGCAACTCAAGCAATCGCTCAATTCGACTAAATCGATTCGGCCATTCAGGTGAAGACGACTAGAATCGACATTTTCAATCTGCTTCGCCACACCATCCAATTGGAAGTTCGCTTGACGCATGAAAGCGAGGGGACCACCTGAATAGATATTTCCTTGAATCGTCGGCATGCCGTTCACGTCCAACTTTTGGTCGGACCCGAGGACGTAGTATAAAAAGGACGGGAGAGCCGTCAAGTATAAGTCTTGCGTGTATTCAACGGTAAGCATCGGTTGTTCAGGATTCACTTGTCGCGATGCCGTGACGTTCACTTGGAGAATCGTCGTGAACGGCGCCGTCTGAATGGCGGTATCCGTAGCATCTTTCTTCAGCTCGATGGAATAGCGGACCTCACTATCCGTCGTCAATGCCGTGAACGGTTCGTCACTGACGATGAGCGACTGAACCTTGCTTTGGAATGCCGCTTCCGATTCCATATGAGTCGGGACTTCCGCTTCTCCGTGAAGCGGGAACTGGGTCCGAACTTGGTCAGCGATGAGGCGAAGTGCACTTTTCGCATCTTCATTCAGTTGAGTATCTTCCGTACGGATGACCGTCAATTTATTCGACGCCAAGTTGACTTGCATGGCGGCGAGCGAGAGGACGGCGAGAGCCGCCATCGTCACGAGAACAAGCACGAGGACATATCCGTCTTCACGTTTTCGCATCAGGATGCCTCCTTTCTTAAAATGGGATGGAGCTTTCAAATGTCGTAACAGAATCGGGATCGTTTGATTGAGTCAAATCCATCTCGATTTCGATGAGTCCACCGGTCATGTAAGTCGGGCGTCTCGGATCGAACACGGGATCTTTTAACTGGATGGTCATCCGTTCGACTGTGATTTGTGGATTAGAAGGCGTAAACGAATCCTCTGAGAGAACCAAGTCGGTCGGGACGTATCCCGCCTCCCGGTAAATCATTCCGGCTTCCGATATGTCTGGAGCGGACAAACGATAAAATTGAAACGAGCCGTCCACTTCCGTCACGGCGTCGAATTCGGTCCGGTTCACGTCAGAGAGCACGGAGGCAATCAAATAGTCGGCCTCGCTTCGAAGGTCACTCGTCTCGTTCGTCATTTGAAAACCGAGCGTTCCAGTGATAAAGGCCGTAATGATGACGCCACTTAAAATCGAAGCGACGACGACTGTGACGAGCAACTCGACGAGCGTGAAGCCGTCTTCACGTTTCTCCATCTCAGTCAGTTGTCGGGACAGCCGTTTCAGGGAACGGTTCGCGCAATGTCGCATTCGAAATGACTCCTTTCAAGGTGACGGGCGTTTGCAAACGGTCGGTCGTCACCGAAATTTCAACTTCAATTGTATGTCCGGGTGAAGTTGACAGCGATTGAATGGTTGCGATATACGTATCCCCATGGATTCGGGTATCTTCGCAGAAGTCGCACGTCGAGCTGATCCCGTCCCGATTCAACAATTGACGCAGTTCGAGCGGTTCATCAACGGACGCGGCCCGTCGATTTAAAGTATGTAACGTGTTTTGCGCCACTTGGTTCGCAATCGTTTGATTGAGGCTGTCGTGTGTCGTCTTCAAACTTTGGCTGAAAATCGAAAGTAAAGAAAATGAGACAATTGAAAGAACAACGATGGAGACGAGCACTTCGACGAGCGTAAAACCTTTTTCGGAATGCGACAAGACATTGACCTCCTATTCAAAAAAAGTAAAACAATCGGAAAATAACGTATGCAATACTGAATTAAATGTTATTTTTTGTACAATACATATTATACTAAAGTTATACGCTGAACGGATATATAGAATAGAAGTCGGATTAGACACGGGGGGATTTTACATGAAGCGGTATGGGATGCATCTTATCATTTTGATTGGACTCGTCGTACTCGTGACATTACCGACGATTGGACTCGTCAATTACTTAGATGCGTCTGCTGAGTCGAGTGCTACATATAAAAAAGATACGACGGTCGCAGGTGTCGACGTATCAGGGATGACGAAAGAAGAAGCGGACGTTCGTCTCGATAATGCGATTAAAGATTTTAATACGACACCCTTTTCAATCAATTTGATGGATGGGACGATCATGGAGATTGGAAAAGATGTCGTGACGTTCGATGTATCGAATACGTTAGACTCCATTAAAGATACAGGTGCCTATCCGCTGTTGACATCCGTAGATGAAACGAAAGTCGAGCCTTATCTCGAAGGTCAACCCGTCACGCTGACGATGATTGCCCCGGCGTTGATGGATGCCGCATCGATGTTGGAGTCATCTGTGACATTAGAGCAAGTCGCGGCAGAAAATGAAGTCGTCGCCTCGTTCACTGTGAGCCCGACACCGGCTATGCAGTCAGCCCTTGATCGAATGAACGGATTCGAGATGGCAGCGGGAGACATCTTTAGTCTCAAATCGTTCGGAGAAGATTACGAAGCGCTCACGACACTAGGGTCTTCATTCTATCGCCTATTTGCGGCGACACCGTTCCCCATTCTCGAACGTGTGCCTCACGAAACACTTCCTTCTGGGGTGGAGCTAGGCTATGACACGAAAGTAGATGAGCGCTCGAACTTTGCTGTTCAAAACCGAGAAGACACATCATATGCCATCCTCGTTTTGAATGAAGGGGGTTCTGTGACGGTTCAATTGCTCGGTCAACCTTTTGACGCCGCTTTCGAAGCGAGAGTTGAAGAAGTGAAGACGGTACCGCATCAAAAAGTCGTTCGCTTCTCATCTTCGCTCCCGTCAGGCAGTTCATCGATCACCCAGTCAGGTCAAGATGGACAGTCAGGTAAGCTCTACCGGGTCACTGTGACTGAAGAAGGGGAGACGTTGGAATTACTCGGGTTTGATTTTTATGCACCGACACCGGAAATCGTGACGAAGAGTTCCGTTCCGCTTCCGCCACCGGATCCAGTCGAACCGGTCATCCCGACATTCCCGGATGAGGACGAGGAAGAAGACCCGTTCCCGAATGATTCGAACGACGACCCGTTTGAGGCAGAACCGCCCGTATTAGAAGAACCTGCAGAAGAGGGGGCAGTCGGATGATCGGCTATTTGATTTTACTCGGCTTTTGGGTACTCGCCACATTGACGCTGTTCGCTTTATCCGTTCCGATGACGAGAAAACGTGAAACGAAGCTTGTCATCAGCTTGTGGACTGCCCTTCTGTCTGGTGGCGTCTATTTGATGGTAGAAGAATCACTCGTTCAAACATGGTGGGCATGGGTGATTCTTATCGTTGCATTGATTGGAGGGGTGGCTGCGAGCGTCTTTGTCGAAGAACGGAACGACAAGACCGAGCAGGAGGAGGCTCCTCAAAGGATGGTGAAGTAACGTGAGACGAACGAAACGAAGATTAGGTGAGATGCTCATCGAGGCTGCGCTCATTACGACGAGTCAGCTCGATGAGGCGCTTGAACAGAAGCGTCCCGGAGAAAAACTAGGGGATGCTTTAATTCGACTAAACCATATTACCGAGACACAGTTGATTCAAATGATTCACGAACAGCTGCATGTGCCGATCATTGAATTGTACTCCTACGACATCAATGTGACGGTCACGAAGCTCGTACCGAAAGCGTTGGCACAAAAGCACGATATCATGCCATTTGAATTGAACGGGAATACGCTTCATGTCGCGACGGCCGACCCACTCGATCTCATTGCCATTGATGACGTCCGTCTTCAGACCGGGATGAACATCGAGATCGGTATCTCCACGAGAGAGCAGATTCGAAAGACGATCAGTCGTTACTACGAGATGGACCATTCCCTCGTCGAAATTTTGAAAGAGGATGTTCCCGAAATCGAACGACAAGAAACGATCAGTCGAGACGATGCACCGATTATCCGCCTCGTGAACCAATTGTTCTTAAGCGCAATCGACCAACGTGCATCGGACATCCATTTCGATCCACATGAGAAGCAGCTCCACGTCCGTTTTCGAATCGATGGGGACTTGCGTACCGAGACGGTCTATCCGAAAAAGATTCAGAGCGTCATGCTGACGCGTCTCAAAGTCATGAGTAACCTCGACATCACAGAAAGTCGTCTGCCACAAGATGGACGGATTAAGTATACGCTACGCAATCGCGCCTATGATTTCCGCGTCTCGACGCTCCCGACGATGTATGGAGAGAAAATCGTTATTCGGGTCCTCGACTCATCTCAAGGGCTGACCGATTTGACGAAACTCGGATTTGGCGAACGAAACGAACAGGCGTACCGTGACATGCTGAAACGTCCGAATGGAATTATCTTGATTACCGGTCCGACCGGTTCAGGGAAATCCTCGACATTGTATGCTTCGTTAAAAGAACTGAATGATGAGACGAAAAACATTATTACGGTAGAAGACCCGGTCGAGTATCAACTTGACGGCATCAACCAGGTTCAAGTCAACTCGAAAGTCGGCTTGACGTTCGCGTCAGGGCTTCGTTCGATTTTACGTCAAGACCCGAACATCGTCATGGTCGGAGAGATTCGGGATACGGAGACGGCTGAGATTGCCATTCGTGCCTCGCTCACCGGTCACCTTGTATTGTCAACGCTACATACGAATTCAGCAATCAGCTCCATCACCCGTCTCGTCGATATGGGGGTTGAGCCGTTCCTCGTCGCCGCTTCGACGACGGGACTCGTGGCACAACGACTCGTTCGACGCGTCTGTCGTGACTGTGGTCAGGTCGAACCGGTATCGAAGAGTGAACGTAGCCTGTTCGACGCTGAAGATGTTCACATCGACCAGATTACTCGGGGTAAAGGCTGTGCGTCATGTAACTTCACAGGGTACCGTGGGCGCCTCGCCATTCACGAAGTCATCCCGATTGATGAAGGCTTGCGCCGGATGATCATGAACCAGGCTACCGAGTCTGAGATGGTCGACTATGCCAAGTCACAAGGAGCGACATTCCTGCTTGAGGACGGATTAGAAAAAGTCGCCGCCGGTTTGACGACGACCGAGGAAATATTACGAACGGTCATTACGGAGAATGCTTATGATTAATCAATCGATTGAAACCATCTTGACGAATGCGGTCGAGAAACGTGCCTCGGATATTCATCTGACAGCCGGTTCTCCTCCGATCATTCGAGTAGACGGGAGTCTTATTACGATGGGCGAGGAGAAGGTATTGCCGCACCATCTCGAAGGATATTTAAAAGAAATCATGACCGACGATATGCGCGAACGTCTCGAGCATGAACGAGATCTTGATTTCTCGTTCGGCGTCCCACGTGTCTCCCGTTTCCGGGTCAACGCCTATTATCAACGAGGCACGATTGCCATCGCGTTCCGGTCCATTTCCGGGGAAATCCCGACCTTGAATGAACTCAATCTGCCGACGGTACTGAAGCGTCTGATTGAGAAACCACATGGTCTCATCTTGGTCACGGGTCCGACGGGTTCAGGGAAATCGACGACGCTCGCGGCAATGATTCATGAAATCAATCGGACGCAGCGAAAACGAATCATCACGCTAGAAGATCCGATCGAGTATTTACATTCCCACGACCAAAGTATTGTCGACCAACGGGAAATCGGCTCTGACGTCATGAAATTTGTGAGTGGTCTAAGGGCCGCCTTACGGCAAGACCCTGACGTCATTCTGCTCGGGGAGATGCGTGATTTGGAGACCATCTCGACGGCGATGACCGCCGCAGAGACGGGGCACCTCGTCATGGCAACGCTCCATACATCGAGTGCGATGTCGACGGTGAGTCGAATCATCGACGCGTTCCCAGCTGAGCAACAGGACCAAATCCGGACACAACTCGCGAACGTCTTACTCGGTGTCGTGAGTCAACGGTTATTTCCAAGGATTGATGTGCCGAAAGGACGCGTCGCCGCCATGGAAATCATGTTAGGGAATCCGGCTGTTGCCAACTTGATTCGAAATGAAAAAGAGTTCCAGTTGCCGACCGTCATCCAGACGAGTCGCCAGCACGGGATGCAGTCGATGGATGCTGCCATCGAACAACTTGTTCGGCAAGGGATCATCAATCCGAACGCCGTCCCGACAGAAGAGATGAGGTGATGAGTGATGGCGATATTTCAGTATGAAGGAAAGCTCCTGAACGGGAAGCGTAAGAAAGGTCGCGTCACGGCCGTCTCGCTTCGGGAAGCGAAAGAAAAGTTGCGTCAAGAATCTATTCTCGTAACGGACTTGGCCGAGCTCGAATCGACCGGACTGAACAAAGAGGTCAACTTGCTGCCAGAACGAGTCAAAATCGAACACTTGATCATGTACGTCCGTCAGTTCGCGACGCTCATCCGGGCGGGTGTCCCGATTGTTCGTGCGACTTCAATCTTACGTGTACAGACCGAGTCGAACGTATTGAAGAAAGCACTGAGTCAAGTCGAGGATGATTTGAAGGAAGGGATTGCCTATTCCGAGGCGATCAAAAAGCACCCACGCGTCTTTTCGAACTTCTTTAGTTCGATGGCACTTGCCGGGGAGACGAGCGGGAACTTGGAGGAGGCGCTCGATCAAATCGGGCTCCAACTTCAAAAACAATATGATGTGAAGCGAAAAGTCATTTCTGCCCTCACGTATCCGTTGGTCGTCTCCATCGTCGCCATTGGCGTTGTCGCCTTTTTAATGGTGAACGTTGTCCCGACGTTTGCGAGCATCTTTGGTCAACTCGGCGGTGAGCTTCCGCTCATCACGCGCATTGTCGTCGCGGTCTCCGATTTCATCGCGGCCTTCTGGTGGTTGTTACTCGGACTCGCAATTCTTGGAGTTCTCATCTTCACTTGGATGTTGAAGCGGGACCGGGAACGGTTCGTCATCGATGGCTTGCTATTGAAGATGCCGATTTTCGGAACGATTGTGATGAAATCTCAGATTGCATTGCTAACGCGAAGTTTAGCGGTCCTTCTACAAGCGGCCGTCCCGATTTTGACGGCGATTGAAATCACCGAACGTATCGTATCGAACCGCGTTATCCGGAAAGGACTGACGGAAGCACGTGACATGATGGCGCAAGGGGTCCCGCTTCACGAGCCGCTCATGCGGAATGCGAACTTCCCGGCACTCATGACTCAGATGATCGCCGTCGGGGAAGAGAGCGGTGATTTGGATTCGATGTTGAACGAAGTCGCTGAGTTTTATGAGACGGAGGTCGAGACGACAACCGACCGTTTGAAGTCGATTATCGAGCCGCTTCTTATCGTCGTATTGGCAAGTGTCGTCGGGGTCATCGTCATCTCGATCGTCGTCCCGATGTTCCAAATCTATGGTGATATTCAGAATCAGTAAAGCAATATGTAAGCTTTTGAAAATATACCTTTTCAATACTATATTTAGAAGGTATAGTAAAATTGTTCTACTTATATTTAGGTCTAAAGTAATTTATCTAGTTTACACACAGCACATTACGCAAAAGGGGAGAATGAATCATGGTAGAGAAGTTGAAAATGATTTGGCAAGATGCCAAACAGTTAAAAGATGAGCGTGGGCTCACACTCGTCGAGTTACTCGTCGTCGTCGTTATTTTAGGAATTATCGCAGCCATCGCAGTCGTTGCGATTGGTGGGATCATCGAGAACTCGAAGAAAGATGCGATGGTAGCCGATGCGAAGCAAATGGTCAGTGCGGCGAAGTTGTATGTTGCTTCGAATGAAGTAGGCAACGGAGCGGTGATTCGATTCGTCGGAACAACAGGAACTGGTGAACTCGACGCTAAAAATATGATTGATACAATGAAAGATCCGTTCGGTTCGAACTACAATAACGGGGTTGTATATGTCACAAAAGGGTCAGACAATAAGTATACGTATAAAGTATGGCTTGATGGAGCCAAAGATATCGGAACTGCAGCTACGGATGCAGGCACGGTTGCAAGTAGTGGATTGAAGAAAGACTCAGTTAACTAATATTTGCTTATGCCGGCTGGCGCTGGGCACTCGCTCAGCCTAGCCGGTTTTCTATTTTTGGCATATACTGACAAAAGGAGGATCCTTCCTTGATTGAATCGATTGGATTCCTATATAGCATCGTCCTCGGGGCGGTCATCACATCGTTCACCAACGTCGTCGGGCTCCGCGTGCCACGTCAGCAATCGATCGTGACGCCGCGGTCACATTGTCCGTCTTGCGGTCACGAATTGTCACCGTGGGAACTCATCCCGATTTTCGGCTATCTCGCCCTAAGAGGCAGATGTCATGGGTGTGGCGAGCGGATCGCGCCGACGTATCCGATCTTTGAATTACTTGGGGCGATTGGATATGGCTATAGCTTTTCACTCTACGGATTTAGTGTGACAATGCTTCTCGCGTTCGCTTTCTTGTCGACCTTACTAGCTTTGGCGATGTCTGATTTATCGACGATGCTCGTGCCGAATGTCATCTTGCAATTCACGGCACCGGTATTACTCCTCCTCACCTATCTGACAGGGGCATTTTGGTGGACGCCACTTGTGGGGGCGTTGCTTGGATTTTCGCTCCTAGCGACCGTCTTTTTCGTGTCAAAAGGGGGACTTGGGGCAGGGGACGTCAAATTGTTTACTATGATTGGTCTTGTGCTCGGTCCGCGTGACGTGCTAGTTGCCTTGTTTCTATCGAGTTTGATTGGGGCGATTGTCGGGATCGGTTTGATGATCACAAAAAAAATCGGGCGAAAGCAACCGATTCCGTTCGTCCCGTCGATTGCGCTCGGGACGATGTTGACGTTTTGGTTTAGTGAAAGTTTTTTTGATTGGTATTTTGAGTTGATGTAGGGGGAAACGATCATGAGTCGTGGAATAGAGAAAGGGACGGTCACGTATTTTTCGTTTGATGCGCTCAGCATCCACGGGGCCGTCATCAAACAAGGGGTGTTCAAACGAAGCGCCTCGGTTCAGTTAGCAAAAGATGCGTATGGAGAAGGGAAGATTCTCGATGAGACCGCGTTCAGTCTCGCTTTCGATGAACTCTGTCGCAAGTTGAAGGTGCGACGCGGGATGACGTGTGCCGTGGCATTGGACGAGACCGAAGTGTTGTCACGGAAAGTCGAGATTCCTTCTTCGATTCCGAAGGACGAGATTCGTGGCTATCTCTTCATGGAAATCGGGAGCTCGATCATCTTGCCGTTCGATGACGTGTCGTTCGACTACGAAGTGTTAGGAGAAGACGGGGTCAAGACGGACGTTATGTTGCATGCCGTTTCGATTGAATTGACGAAGTCGCTCCGTGCGTACATGAAAAAGCGTGGTCTAGCGTTGAAGAAGATCACGCCACGTTCTGTCGCGGTCGCCAATGGAGTCATACGTTTATCGGAGATTGATCCGCTTCAATCGACATTACTCTGGCATATCACGCCGTTTTCACATCAATTGCTCGTCCTTGAGGAAGGGCAGATCCGTTTCATCCGCTCGATTGAACTGGACCTCCCGTACCAAGTCGGGACGAAAGATGGTGTCGTGACCTATACATATGATGGGACCGGTGAGATGAAGGCTAATCAGTTGGATGACTGGTTGAACGAACTCGCTCGCTTTCTCGATTTCTATCGTTACTCGCTGCGGACGGATGGTCGGGCCATCGATGAGTTATACGTCTCGGGAACTGTTCCGGAAGTCGATGATCTCGTCCGTATGATTCAGGCTGAGTCCCTCGTCTCGGTGACGCGTGTCGAGCAACCGCTCGCCATCGCTCACGGGACACCGCTATCGCATCAAATGTTGCCACTCCTTGGGATGGCGACGCTTCAGCGCGATCGGGACACGAACTTCATCAATTCGACGGACGTGACACTCCGTTGGCCGATCGTGACAGGTCTCGTCGCCCTTCTTCTCGGAGGAGGGGCGGCCGGATACTTGTACTATGAGGTCGACCAACTAAAAGCAGAACAGACGCGAATCGAAGAAGAGTTACAGCTCGTTCAAATTTACCAAACCGAACAAGTGAATTCGAAAGCGCAACAAGTGCTCTCGCTCGACCAAACCGTGACGGCGTTGACCGACATGGAAAAGGATGCGGTCCCAGCACTGCGCGCGTTGACTGAGCAGTTGCCGCCTACTGGCTACGTCTTGACGTATAACTACGCGGATGGCTCTATCATGAGCGTCCGAACTCAATTCGAGACGTTAGAAGACTTGAACGCATTCCAGCGCTCGCTCATGACCGATGAGCGGTTCCTCGACGTCAAACTCCTCGGTGTGACGACGGAGTTGAAAGCGGATGTGGATGCAGAAGAAGAGGAAAACTCATTAGAAGAAGATCCGCTTCCACGCTATATCGGAGAGTTTACGTTCATGTTCCAAGACGTGGAAGACGAGTTGACAGAGGAAGAGGACACGGATGAGGAGGTGGTGAGTCAATGAAACGTTCGACAATCTACGCGTTATTTGCGATTTGCCTCCTTGCCGCAATCATCGCACCGGCTTACTTTGGCTATACGTATTACGTCAAACAAGGAGAGGTCGAAGCGCTTGAACGCGACCTCTCGCTCGAACAAACAAAACTGGAGTTATTGCGCCAAGAAGGAAAAGCCGTTGATGTAGCGGACTCTCAGACGCTTCAGACACGGGTTCCAACAGTTCCTGCCCTCGACACGGTCGTTGAGGCGTTGTCGCAGGCAAGTCTTCTTGCGGGTGTAAATGTGACAAGTATCGCATTTGCGGATGGCGTTGTGGCTGAGTCAGAAGTACCGGAAACGGTCGAGCCGTTCAATCCGGCTGATGTGAGTGCGACGAATGAACCGGCTGAACCAACGGACGTTGCACCTGTCAACGCTTCTACGGTCCGTTCAACGGTCAACTTGCAAGCAGAGACGTATGAAGCGCTCGTCTCCTTCTTGGAGTCGATCGAGTCGATGAATCGGATTCACGTGTTACGGACGGTTCAATTTACCGGACCTGCCGAGACGGGACCGAATACGGTCGAAGAAGTGCAGTCGCTCGAGTTTACAGTCGAGCTTGATGCCTTCTATCGTCCGGACCTCGACCAACTCGTTCCAGACCGATACATTCCGGAACCGGCGTTTGAGCAAAAGGATATCCCGGTATACGACTATACGACACCATAAGTCGGCACGTCCCTTCGCAATTGAAGGGGCGTGTTTTTCGTCGCGGGTAATTGTGTTTAGGAGGCACGTTGCCTACAATCAACAGTGAAGACCGAAACGGGAAGGAACGCCGTTTTGGAAGAAGAGAAGGAGTCGATACAATGAATTCAACACAGAAGCGTGTCATTCTCGCCTCGATGTCACCGCGACGTACCGAGCTATTGACGAAAGCAGGAATCAAACATGAGGTCATCCCATCTACCGTGACGGAAGGGACGGACGGTCGGGAGACACCGAGTGATTACGTCGCTCGTCTGGCCCGGGAGAAAGCGATGGACGTGGCAAGGCATCACCGTGATGCCATCGTCATCGGCGCGGACACGGTCGTCGTCTTGAACGGCATCATTTTAGAGAAACCGACAGACCGAGAGGATGCGAAACGGATGCTTGAACGATTATCCGGTTCGACCCATGAAGTGCTGACGGGTGTGAGCATCATCGGTAAGTCCCAAGATTTGTTCGTCACGACGACGCGTGTGACGTTCGCTGAGATTCCTGAAACCTGGCTAGCGGATTATTTGGATTCGACAGAGCCCTACGATAAGGCGGGTGCGTATGGGATTCAAGGATCGGGTGGTCTCTTCGTCGAAAGAATCGAAGGGGATTTTTATAATGTCGTTGGATTGCCGATCCATCCGCTCGTCAAGACGCTCGACCAGCATGGGGTGACGCCTCGCTTCCTGTGAACTTGAAAGTAGGTGAAGGAATGACCATGGTGCTTGACCGTAGTGTAGAGACCGCCATCGCCAGATTGCTTCAAATCGGAGGACGGGGACCGGACCCGATGGAGACGGCTCGTCGTATCTCGGACGTCTACCCGACGTTACGGGCGTTGTCGCAAGCGTCCGTTCACGATTTGTGCAAAATCGAAGGGATGACGAAGAAGAAGGCAGAGCAACTCCTCGCCGCGTTCACAATCGGGATTCGATACGTCGAGGAACCGAAAGCGAGTATGCCGACGATTCGTTCGCCGCAAGACGCCTATGAGTTGTTGCGGGATGAATTGAGACTGTTGAATCAGGAGCATTTCGTCTGTTTGTATTTGAATACGAAGAACCAACTGATCGCTCGGAAGACGCTCTTCGTCGGAGGGCTCAATTCGTCAATCGTCCACCCACGCGATGTGTTTCGTGAGGCGCTCAAGTTGTCGGCAGCATGCTTTATCGCTGTGCACAATCATCCGAGCGGGGACGCGACCCCGAGTCGTGAAGACATCGAGGTGTCCGAACGCTTGGTCGAAGCAGGTAATATCGTCGGCATCGCCTGTCTCGATCACGTCATCATCGGGGAAGACCATTACGTCAGCATGAAGCAGCGGGGATATATGAATGGGTAAGGAGTAGAGAGCAGGCATCGTGATGTCTGCTTTTTGTTTGTAGTTAGTTGTAAATCGTGCCTTATTTTTAGAAGACATCAAATACAGGCATAGACCGTTCACATTATCACGCTTTTTCGATATTGATAAGTCTTATATGATACTTTGGGTTTGTAGTTTTCAACGTATCTATTGCAGTTATGATTGAAATTTCAATTATTGTAAATCTTGAAGGTATTGGTGAATATATTATTTTTAGAAAGTCGCCTATAAATTTTTTTGCTTCTAGATTCTTGAACTGTATAAGGGAAGAGCCAAATTGTACTGATGAATAGTTAAAAAAATCGTCTGTGAATATGAGTTCAATAGTACTTTATATTCACATAGTGAGAGCTACACTGAAAAAGAGGAAAGATCAATTATATTCAGAAAATTCTGCAAAAAGAATTTTATATCTATGATAAAATTAATATGACTCATGTAAAAAAAATTAAGAAGTTAGCTTATACTTTTGACTTTTTTTAATCATCAAAAACATGCAATTATTTAATTGAAAAGGGACTTCTATAAAACCTCCTATGGTTTTTCAGTCATCCTTTCTATATCTTTCTTATCAAGTTATCCATAGGCGATTGTAACTATAAAAATATTACTCAACACTATTAGTACAGATATGCTAGTTTTGAAAAACTAATTGCTGTAGTAATAATATGAAATAAGGTTTATAGTAAACTATTGTGTTTGTTCGGGAATGAACTTAAATTCAGAATACCTAAATCACTGAAATTACTTTTATATAGAGGAGTTAGTAAGATGAAAAAACAACAAATATTCATTTTGTATGATTTAGGACTCTCTTTATCAGCTTTAAGTATTCTTTACCGATTTGTAGATGAAAATATAATAAAAAAAGTACTTCATGGTGATTACTTTGAACTTCAATTTGAATATCAATTATTTACGGACAAAGATATGAAATTATTAGACTCTGCAGAAGCAATTGATGAAAGTAAAGAAAAAATTAATTCTATCTTAGAAGATTTTAAACAAGAAGGAATTGAGTATTACCTATACTATGAAAAAGAATATCCGGAGTCGCTAAAAAAAATACCATCACCACCTTTCTTTTTATTCATGAAAGGTAATAGGAGACTTTTAGAAGGTCAATTTGTTTGTTCGATTGTTGGAACTAGAAATCCAAGTTCTAAAACATTATATGAAATCAATCAGTACGTCGCTGAAATGGTAAAATACAATATTGTAACGGCTAGTGGTTTAGCTATTGGCACCGATGTACAAGTTCACCTTTCCACTCTTGAAAAAAAAGGCAAGACGATAGCGGTTTTACCCGGTCCTATAACATCAATTATTCCTAAAACCCATACTAAACATGCATCTGAGATTATAGATCATAAGGGTTTATTAATTAGTGAATATTATTTAAATGAGCCTAATAAAAAAACTAATTATGTGAATAGAAATAGAATAATATCTGGAATCAGTAACGCAGTACTTATAGCCGAGTGTGGAGTAAGTAGTGGAACTATGCATACAGCACGATTTGCTTATGTTCAAAGTAAACCGTTATATTGTTTTGATAATGACTCGTCGGGTGTATTAAAAATACTCAATAGTCATTTTGCAAAAATCTATAGAGGGATAAGTAGTTTGAAATTATTTTGATAATATGAGGTGTGGCAAATGGGGAAGGCTGTTGTGTTAACTCGATTAACCGTTTTTGACGAAGATTTCAATATGTATGATGGTATTGAGAAAATGATTAAGACTCTTCATATCGAAAATCATGAGTTTGTATTTATTTCTCATGAACATTCAGCACTACAAGAAGCGAATAGAATTTTTAAAGAAATTTTTGATTTTGAGATAATCTGTACATATCGCGGGCGACTGAAAGAATGGATAGATGATTCTGATGTTGAAAATATGATTCTGGTTGGGAGTAGCAATGAAGATTTAATTTTAGCTGCGAATAAAAAACTGTTAATAATTAATCCTGGGTGGAGTGTCAAACAAGACGAAAAGCCAGCAAGATATGGTATAACTTTGACTAGTCCGGAAAAACTAACAGAAGCCATAAGGTTAATCGATAATCAACACAGTTGGTATTATAAATTACAATTAGATCAGTCAACTACAGTTTTAGCGTTAACTTCTGCTAATACTAAGAGTTATTCAGTGACAAGTGAAGAAAAGAAGATTTTAGAAGGTTTCTCAAGTCTCTTGAAAAAGGGAGACAGAAAGTACTTTAACAGTTTATACTTTCACTTGATTTCTGGGGTAATGAAAGATCCTGAATTAAGAAGCGTGGATGTTTGGGGTGTGTTTCCTACATCAACAGGAAGTACCAATGAAGAGATTGAAGAGATGAAAGAAAGGTGTCGATATTTAACTGGTAAGCGTCTTAATGCGCCGATTTTTATCAGACATAAGGCAGTCGATAAAAGTCATTATACACCGCATGAAGAACGATTAAAAGTTGGTTGTGTCAAACATTTTGAGTCAATTATTTTAAACCCCTATTATGCAAAAAAGCTAAAGGGGAAATCTGTTTGTATCATTGACGACTTCTTAACAAATGGTACTTCTTTCGAAACAGCCCGAAATCTTTTGTTACAAGCTGGTGTAGCTAAAGTGATCTTATTGGCACTAGGACGTTTTAAAAGAGGTTCTCATGGTATATATCAAAAAGAAGAATATAAGATTGAGGGAAATGTGTTCGAACCAATGTATGAATTTAAATTGATTTCAAGAAAAAACTGTGAGGGTAAATTTAATGAAAGTTCAAGAGAGGAAGTGCGTAACATTTACAATATTATTTATAGCTAGTATAAATCATTAAAGTGATTTTTACTTTTTGATTGCTATATATTGTTATAAGGCAGTTCACACTTCATTCTTTCTTTATCCTCTTAAGATTAATTTCTCATATTTAGATTCTTTAGTGATTTTTAGTAATTGCTTAATGAGTGAATCCCTAATTTTTGATAGAGGGTATTTGAAAGAATAAAACGGATAAAGAGTAAACTTGCAAAATGAGCAGACGCAAATTTTTCGTAATTTTCTTTGAAAAGAAAACTAATCATTACGTCGCATTGTAACCATCCATCCTTCATTCATTGAAGGAATGGTACGTGGGATGAAAAATATACAATTTCCTCCAATTGAATCACGGACTTTGGTAAGATATCAGGTGAGGTGTTCTATATGGAAAAAATAATTTGGATCCTGATGGTCGGATTATCGCTTTTTGTGAGTTACATACATCTAGAACCGACTATCTTCTCTATCGTTGTGTTCATCCTGTTTTTATTTGTGAGCACAGCGCTATTTATGCGGTTCAATCAGGACCACTGGCTCGACCGCGTCTCACCGCTCGTTGGTGTCGGCGTAGGGATTCTATCGCTCATCGCTTATCTCGGTATGATCGTGCTCTCTTTCAATGAACTCGATCAACTCGGCATCTGGACGATACTCGTCCGCCTCCTGCTCATGTACATCGGAATCTACCTTTTCGTCGTGACGACATCGAGCTTTTTGGCAGGAGCGACCCGACTCAAGCCATCCCGCTTCTTTCGACCGGTGTTGATTTTCTCGGTATTCTTTTACGGAGCGATGTTACTGCTTCCGCTCCAACCGGGATTGTAACCGTTCTCTCCTTAGGCAGACGCTCACTTGCGTCTGCTTTTTTGATTTGCCTTTTTGCCGAAAAGAAGGCAAACTAATAGACGGTGAGACAGGACTGAGATGCGGTTATTGTAAATAACCTGTAATCGAATGAACGTTTTCAAACATGATTTTTCCGTTATAATAAAAAATAGTGTAATGAAGAGAGGAGCAACACCTATGTTTCGTAGTTTTAACCGAGAGATCGGAATCGACCTTGGAACGGCTAACACGCTCGTTTATGTAAAGGGTCAAGGAATTGTTGTTCGTGAACCGTCCGTCGTGGCGTTCCGCACAGATACAGGTAGAATTGAGGCCGTTGGGAACCAGGCCAAAGATATGATTGGACGTACTCCGGGGAACGTCTCTGCACGTCGTCCGATGAAAGACGGCGTCATCGCTGACTTCGAAACGACAGCGACGATGATCAAATACTTCATGGAGCAAGCTCAAAAATCAAAAGGCGGTTTATTCTCATCGAAGACGAACGTCATGATTTGTGTCCCAAGCGGTATCACGTCTGTTGAAAAACGTGCCGTGGAAGACGCTGCGAAACAAGCGGGCGCTCGTGAAGCATACACAATCGAAGAACCGTTCGCGGCAGCAATCGGTGCAGGTCTCCCAGTTTGGGAACCGACTGGCTCGATGGTCGTCGATATCGGTGGCGGTACGACCGAAGTCGCAGTGATTTCACTCGGCGGCATCGTGACAAGCCAATCGATTCGTGTCGGTGGTGACGAAATGGATGATGCCATTATTCGTTACATCAAGAACAAGTACAACCTCATGATCGGGGAGCGTACATCTGAGACGCTCAAAATGGAAGTCGGTTCGGCGCGCATCGATGCATCGAACGAAGCGGAGAAGATGGAAATCCGTGGTCGCGATCTCGTAACAGGACTTCCAAAACAAATCGAAGTCACGTCTGCAGAAGTGTGTGAAGCTCTTTCTGATACAGTCGAAGCGATTTTAGCAGGGGTCAAACAAACGCTTGAGCAAACTCCTCCAGAACTTGCGGCTGACGTTATGGACCGCGGAATCGTCTTGACTGGCGGCGGCGCCCTCCTCAAAAACTTGGACGACGTGATCTCAGACGAGACACACATCCCGACACTCGTTGCGGATGAGCCACTCGACTGCGTAGCGGTCGGGACTGGAAAATCTCTTGAAATGATGGACGTCCTCCGTTCGAAATCAGGCATCTCGTCACGTCGATGAGAGGTGAGACACGATGAGCCGATTCGTACGTAATAAAAAGCTCATCATCACGCTAATTGTACTGATCTTGTTTTTCGTCATTTTAGGTGTTTCGATTCGAGGACGATCGGAATCAGCCTGGTACCAAGATGTCACGCGTGATGTGGTCGGCACGTTCCAGCGAGTGTTCGCGGTACCAATCGGGTGGATGGACTCAACGGTCTCGTCTATCTCAGATGTCCGCGATATCTACGAAGAGAACCGCCAGCTGAAAGAACATTTGGCGAAGTACGCCGAGGTATCGGTTGAAGCTGATGATTTGCGCCGTGAGAATGAGGAGCTTCGAAAGATGGTCGAAGCAAGAGACGAGTCGTTACGTGACTTCGACCTCATTCCGGCGGAGGTCATCGGTCGGACACCGAACGATTGGCAACGCTACGTCACCATCAACGTCGGTTCAGAACGCGGCGTTGAAAAGGGCATGGCCGTGACCGCAGCGAGCGGGATGGTCGGTCGTGTCATTCAGACGAGTGCTTATACGTCGCAAGTTCAACTGCTCAGCGACAACAACCGGACGAACAACGTCTCGGCTGTGGTCAAAGATGCGGACGGCAAACCGACGTATGGGACGGTAGACGGATTCGACACGGAGACGAATGAATTGTTCTTCACGAAAGTATCGAATAGCGTCAAGCTGAAAGAAGGAGAAATCGTATCGACGTCTGGACTCGGTGGACGTTATCCGGCCGGACTCGTCATCGGTACGATCGAATCGATCGAGACGGATGAATATGGCGTCTCACAAGTCGCCCGGATTAAACCGGAGGCCGACTTCAATGAGTTCTCACAAATGTACGTGATTGATCGGACACTAGACGAACCGTTTTTAACGGGTCCCGAGGAAGGAGGAGCAGCGGGTGAGTAACATGAAAGTGTTCATCGCCCTGTTCCTCCTTTTTCTTATTGAAGGAACATGGGCATCGATTTTTTCTTGGCACTACGCCACGCCGTTTCTTTTGTTGACGCTGATCGGGTTGATGTTTGTCAGTCTGTACGGTCGATGGGAGACGGCACTCGGGTTCGGGCTTGTATTCGGACTGCTGTATGATATCGTCTACACCGACCTGATTGGAATCTATGTATTTACTTTTTCACTCATTCCTCTCTTAGCCAGCTTCGTGTTAAAATATATAGGTGAGAACTTCTTCTCCGTCACCATTACGTTCACGTTTATGATTCTCGTTTTCACCTTTGCGATTTACGGGATCATGGCGGCGATTGGTGGGACGTTGATGACGATTCAAACACTATTGGTTGAACAGATTCCAGGGACGATGCTCGTCAATGCCATCACCATCGTGGTTCTTTATTATCCGATGACGCGTTATGTGACGACACGCCCTGTTGCGAAAAGAGGGTAGCCATGATGGAGCGTAAACGACACATTACGATTAAAGGACATCGCAACGGCATTGCCATTCACTTCAATCCGAAGAGTGGCATCGACGAGGTGCTTACGGACTTAGAAGCGACATTACAAGAAATGGAGCCGCCGTCCGGAAAGATTGCCCTGAAGTTGCACGCGGGTACTCGTTATATTGACGAGGAGCTGTCACGTCAAATTCGTGAGGTCGTCGCTCGTCATGGCGTTTTTTATATTGAAGACTTGTCGAGCGATGTCATGTTGACAGAAGAAGCGAAAGCGACGTACGGCAGAAAGACATTCCACTATCACAGCGGGACGATTCGGAGTGGGCAAGTCTTGACGTTTGACGGTTCGGTGCTCGTGATCGGGGATATCAATCCCGGGTCAGAGGTCCGAGCGACAGGAAGTATTTATTGTTTAGGGACGATACGAGGAAATGTGCGCGCCGGTGTCGAAGGATGGGAAGAAGCGGTCATTACCGCGAGCCTGCTTCATCCGAAGTTTTTAGCAATCGGTGAACATGTACTCACAGCCGATGACGAGGAAGAACTTCCTGAGATTGAGATGGGTTGTGCGTATCAGACGAGTGATGGGATTGAGATGACACGTCTCCGCCACGTCATGACAGGTCTGAAAGACGCATATGCAATGGAATTACAGAGAGGGTGAGTGGAATGGAGCAAGTAGTGGAGCCTGTACATACAGAAAAAGAAGTTAAAAACGGCAGAGCCATCGTCGTGACATCAGGAAAAGGGGGCGTCGGCAAGACAACGACGACCGCCAACATCGGGACGGGGCTCGCCTTGTCTGGACACTCGGTCTGTCTCGTCGATACAGATATCGGGTTGCGTAACCTCGATATCATTCTCGGTCTCGACAACCGGAGCATTTATAACCTTGTCGATGTCATCACGGGCCAATGTAAGTTGAATCAGGCGCTCGTCCGCGATAAACGCTTCGAGGAGATGTATTTACTCCCGGCCGCACAGTCGAAAGACAAGACGTCAGTGAATCCTGAACAAGTGAAAGAAATCGTTGACCAGTTGAAGACGGAATATGATTTCGTCTTGATTGACTGTCCTGCTGGAATCGAGCAAGGGTTCATGAACGCGATTGCCGGTGCGGATGAGGCGATCGTCGTCACGACACCTGAAAAGGCGGCGGTTCAAGATGCAGACCGAATCATCGGGATGCTCGAACAAGCGGAACATATCGATGCGCCTAAACTGATTGTCAACCGAGTCAAGAATCATCTCGTCGAATCGGGCGACATGCTCGACATCGATGACATCATGCGCATCCTGTCGATCGACTTACTCGGTGTCGTCATCGACGATGAGGAAGTCATCGCAGCCGCGAACCGCGGTGTCCCGGTCACGATGAATCCGGATAACTATGCCGGTCAGGCGTACCGGAACATCACGCGCCGTATTCTTGGCGAATCGGTCCCGCTCATGTCGATTCAGACGGAGACGGCACCGGTCGGCTTCTGGGCACGACTCATGATGAAATTTGGAATGAAAAAAGCGTAAAGGCAACGGAAGTTGCCTTTTTCTGTCGAAAGGAGTGATGCAGATGAAGCTAATCTACGAACGAACACCTTCCATCGAACGGGCGATGCTCGTGGACGGCGAACGATTACTCGAAGTCGAGGAACGGTTTGTCGACCAACTGTCTGTCGGGACCATCGTCGAAGCCGCAATTGAACGGATCCACCCGTCACTCGGGGCAGCCTTTTTGACGGATGGGGAGACGACATACTTTCTCCCGATCGCAGAGACACTCCGTGCGCTCGCCTCGTATCCGGAAGTGCCCGCCATCGGGCAAGCGGCAGTCGTCGGAGAAAAGCGACTCGTCCAAGTGACGAAAGAAGGAATCAACGGCAAGCATCATAAAGTGACAGAGAACATTCGGTTCGGTGGGCGATATCTTGTGTATTTCCCATTTGGACGTCGGCAACTGTTCAGCCGGAAACTCGACCTCGTCACGCAGGACCGCCTCTCAAAGGCGCTCGACTTAACGGAAGAGGAAGGGGTCTTATTTCGGACGGAAGCCGGACAAGTGGCCCCGGAAGCGTTACAGGAAGAACTGAATCGATTGCGTAACCGTTCGACCATAGTGATCGAGCAACGGTTCGGGCAAGACGAGCTACTATGCGAACAATTCGTGAGACGTCATGCAGTCGAGTCCGTGCTGTTGAATGACAAAGAAGGGCAAACGCGACTCGAACGATTGGATGTCCCGGTGAAACGTCATATCGGAAAAGGGCGGATGCCTGAAGCGAAACGTCTCGATGGAGCCATCGAGAAACTGGAGAGTCGTGCCGTCTGGTTGGATGGTGGGGCGTTCGTCTTGATCGAACAAGTCGAGACGATGACCGTCATCGACGTGAATAGTGGCAAAAATGTCGCCGTCAAAGACAAGGGGCGTGCGGCCGATACCATCAATGAAGCCGCGCTCTATTCGATCATGGAGCAGTTGCGTCTGCGAAATATCGGCGGCATGGTCATCATCGATTTCTTACGAGGTTCAAAGGAAGGGCAGACCCGTCTCCTTAAAAAGATGAAAGAACTCGGGGCGCGTGACCCACGACGTGTCGAAGTGTACGGATTCACACGGATGGGGCTGTTCGAGCTGTCGCGGGAACGGACCGGGCGCTCGATTCAAGACCGGATGTTTCATGCCGGCAAGCCTTCAAAATTGGCCATCTTCTCACAGTTTGAACGGTCGCTCCTTGATTTGAATGATCAATACGAAGCGGTCGTGCTCTCACTCCCTAATAAGTGGCATGACGCTTCTTGGCACGGATTTGACATTGAGGTGCACCTCGTCGAAGGGGAGCCGGAGTTCGTCTTTTATGGGACGTCCGAAGAATGTCAGAATTTCTTATCTCGTCGTTGACAATGATTAATTGAGAATGGTATTATCTATAACGTTAGTTCGTTTGGAAGCACCCAAATGGCTACAACCGCACAGAACGGGTTTTTAAAGGTTTTTGCCCTGCCCAGGATGGCGAGTCTGAGTTTAACAAGGAGGTGCACGTATATGTACGCAATCATCAAAACAGGTGGTAAGCAAATCAAAGTTGAAGCAGGTCAAGAGATCTACATCGAAAAACTCGATGCTGATGTCGAAGGTACTGTAGAATTCGGTGAGGTTCTTTTCGTTGGTGGTGACGATGTTAAAGTCGGCGCTCCACTCGTAGAAGGCGCTAAAGTTGTCGGTACTGTGGTAAAACACGGCCGCGCTAAGAAGATCACTGTCTTCAAAATGAAAGCTAAGAAAAACTACCGTCGTAAGCAAGGTCACCGTCAGCCTTACACGAAAGTTCGCATCGAGAAAATCGAAGCGTAAGCTATGATTCGGGTCAAGGTAAGACGAGACGAGGCGAATTCGATTCGCTCCGTCGAAGTGACTGGTCATGCCAATTTTGCAGAACCTGGTTCTGACTTGGTGTGCGCCGGTGTTTCAGCCATCATCTTTGGTGCCTATAACGCCGTCGAAACGCTTGCGGGTCAATCGCTTCTTGTAGAAATGGCAGATCAAACAGAGGGTGGTTACTTTTATGTCGAGACGTATCCTGACTTATCACCGCAGGATATGGAACGCACCCAACTGTTATTAGAAGGGATGCTCGTGCAGTTAGACACGATCGCCCAAAGCTACGGTGAATATATCCAAATTGAACAATAGGAGGTGGACCTCATGTTACAATTGAACCTTCAGTTCTTCGCTTCGAAAAAGGGAGTTGGTTCGACTAAAAACGGTCGTGACTCAATTTCGAAACGTCTCGGTGCAAAACGCGCTGACGGACAAACAGTTTCAGCTGGATCAATCCTTTACCGCCAACGCGGTACAAAGATTCACCCAGGTGAAAACGTTGGCCGTGGTGGCGACGACACTTTGTTTGCGAAAGTTGACGGCGTAGTACGCTATGAGCGTCTTGGTCGCGACAAGAAACAAGTGAGCGTTTACCCAGTCGCGTAAGTTGAACGACGCAGAAGACTCTAGCCACTTATTTGGTTAGAGTCTTTTTTTCTAGGAGAGGATCAAATGGATTCAGAACAGACACTCGAGCTCTTATCGACCGTCCGTCACGAATGGATGAATCGGCTTCAATTGATCTCGCTCTATGTGGCTCTCGATCCGACTAAGCTCGAGGAACTTTACGAACGCTATCGGAAACAGGCCGACGAAGAGAGTGCGCTCGTTCGTTTGAACGTGCCACAGACGAGCCTAGTCGTGATTCAAGCGAATTGGGAGGGACGGATGACGTATACGATTTCAACCGACCAACTTGCCATCGATGACGCGCGAGTGGCAGAGATGCTTGTCCGCTTGTTAGACAACACGGATGGGCCGATTCATGTGACGTTCACGGACGGACTGATGGTTCGCGTCACGGGCGCTGTCCCGGACGATGTGAAGGCATCAGCCGATGTGTACGAACAGAACGTAGATACCACTACGTTTCACATAAAGGAGGGGAAATAAATGTTTGTCGATCAGGTTAATATTTTTGTAAAAGCTGGAGACGGCGGAAAAGGGATGGTCGCTTTCCGTCGTGAGAAATACGTTCCAGACGGTGGTCCTGCAGGTGGTGACGGTGGTCACGGTGGGGACGTCATCTTTGAAGTAGAGGAAGGATTGCGGACGCTCGTTGATTTCCGCTATTCGAAGAAGTTTATCGCCCATGATGGCGAAAAAGGGATGTCAAAAGGGATGCACGGACGTAAAGCGAAACCGCTCATCGTCAAGGTCCCACCTGGCACGATCGTGTTCGATGCCGAAACGGATACCGTCATCGCGGACTTGACCGAGCACGGCCAACAAGCGACGATCGCCAAAGGCGGTCGTGGTGGTCGCGGGAACTGTCGTTTTGCGACGCCTGCCAACCCGGCTCCGGAAATCGCGGAGAACGGGGAACCAGGTCAAGAACGTGAGTTGCGTCTCGAGTTGAAACTCCTCGCAGACGTCGGTCTCGTCGGATTCCCGTCTGTCGGGAAGTCAACGCTTCTCTCTATCGTCTCGTCGGCACGCCCGAAAATCGGTGCGTACCACTTCACGACGATCACACCGAACCTCGGTGTCGTCAAGACAGCGGACGACCGTAGTTTCGTCATGGCCGACCTTCCAGGTCTCATCGAAGGGGCGAGCCAAGGCGTTGGTCTCGGTCACCAGTTCCTTCGCCATATCGAACGGACAAAAGTTATCGTTCACATGATCGATATGAGTGGTATGGAAGGACGCGACCCGTTCGAAGACTACACGACGATCAACCGTGAGCTCGAGTCGTACAACTTACGTCTCCTCGAGCGTCCACAAGTCGTCGTGGCGAACAAAATGGATATGCCGGACGCAGCGGAACATCTTGAAGAGTTCAAGAAGAAGGTAGGAGACGATGTCAAAGTCTTCCCGATCTCAGCACTCGCTCAAGACGGTCTTCGCAACTTGTTGATTGAAGTGGCTAACTTTGTCGATACGACACCAGAATTCCCACTCGATGAGCTCGAAGAGAAGACAGCGACGCCTCGTGTCGTGTATCGTTATGAGAAGGAAGAGAAAGGCTATCAAATCCACATCGATGAATACGATCGCTTCGTGATCACGGGCCCTCGTATCGAGAAGCTCTTCAAGATGACGAACTTTGATCATGATGAGTCAATCAAACGATTTGCTCGTCAAATGCGTCAAATGGGCGTCGATGACGATCTTCGTAAGTTGGGTGCCGAGGACGGTAGTGTCGTGGCAATCCTCGACTTCGAATTCGAGTTTGTGGAATAAAAAAATTATTTGTTAAGAAGAAACGGAGTGTGAAGCTAACGTGGACCCTGTGCCCTCGTCAAGTTTAATTCTATATGTAGTTCTCGTCATGTTGTCAGCGTTTTTCTCATCAGCAGAAACGGCGCTCTCGAGTGTGAACCGGGTCCGGATGATTCGGATGGCGGAAGATGGTGATAAAGCCGCAAAACGTGTCCTCAGTCTCGTCGACCGTTTTGATGATACCCTCTCGACGATTCTCGTCGGGAACAACATCGTCAACATCGGTTCGGCGACGGTGTCGACCGCCATCGCCACATCTATTTTCAGTGGGGGAACCGGTCTTCTCGTGTCAACGTTCGCGACGACGGTCATCATCTTGATTTTCGGTGAGATTTTACCGAAATCGCTCGCGAAAGAGTTTGCGGAGAAGTATTCGCTTCTCATCAGTGGAATCCTTGTGTTCCTCGTCAAAGTCCTCAAACCGGTGACGATGATTTTCACCGGCTTGAAGAAGTTGACGCTGCGGATGATCGGGATGAAAGACAAGGAGCCATCCGTCACCGAAGAAGAGTTGAAAGTGCTCGTCGATATGGGAGAAGAGGAAGGTGTGCTCGGAGAGACGGAAGCAGAGCTCGTCCATAGCGCCTTTGCCTTTAACGATATTACGGTCGATGATGTGCTGACGCCACGAATCGATATTCTGGCCGTCGACATCGACGATTCGCTCGATGAAATCAAAGACACGATTTTCAGTGGTGGACATTCGCGTTTACCGGTCTACAAAGACTCGATCGACAACGTCATCGGTGTCTTGTCGGAACGTGACTTCTTGCGTTCGATGATGAAGGATGAAGTGACGGATGTCCGTTCGCTCATCCGACCGCTCACGTACGTGTCACCGCAGACGAAATTGATTGAACTACTTCCGATTCTCCAGCAGAAACAATCTCACATGGCTGTCGTCCTCGATGAATTCGGGGGCACGGCGGGTCTCATCACGTTAGAAGACATGCTTGAAGAACTCGTCGGCGACATCTGGGATGAGCACGACGAATCCGTCATCTATCTCAGACGTCTCCGTGAAGGGGTCTATGAGTGTATGGCTGACATGAACGTTGATGAATTCGCGGAAGAGATGGGGATTGCAGAACCAGACGTCGATTCCAACACGATGGGCGGTTGGTTCGTTGAATTGCTCGGCGACATCCCGGAGAAAGGTGCACAAGTCACGTATCAAGACATGACGTTCACCGTTCTCCATGTGGAGAAACGCCGTGTCCGGAAACTGTTAGTGGAGACTGGACAATCTCAACAAGAAGACATGCAAGAAGCATAAAGAAACGGGATGATTCGCACATAGCGAATCATCCCTTTTTGCGTCATACGGATTGGCGTTCAATGCGCTCAATCAGTTCATATGGTCGTACTTTATAAATGGCGTAAGGCATGTAGGTTGGGTCGATCGCATCGAGGAAGCGCATCTGGAAATGTTCTCGTTTGATGTAGTCGCCGACGTTGCTTGCGTCAACTTTATAGAATCCAACTTCCTGTGTCTCGCCAGCCTGCGGTTTGAGGTCACCTGATACATAAGTGGCGCGGAAGGTGACACAGAGGACGCGGGACGATACGTTTTGATAAATTCCGGTGATCCCTTCTACTTTGATTTCCGCACCGGTCTCTTCACGCACTTCACGATGGATGGCATCCACGATGGACTCATGTTCTTCCACTTGTCCGCCAGGCATTTCAAACGAATCGTTCCGATGCATATTTTTGACGAGGAGAACTTCGCCTGCTTCGTTCGTAATGTAAGCCGTCACAGAAACGATGGTGCGGGGTGGCGTATAGTGACCGGTCGGTATCATGAATTCTTCACTCGACTTGATATACAAATCTTTGCCTAGTCGGGCACGTTTCTTCATCGCTTCCCGTCGTAAGGCGCTGCCCCGATAGTCCCGTTCGACTTGCTCATAATGCTCACGGTCCCGGTATTCCCATAATGCCATGACCTCGGACTTGTCTTCGGTCACCCAGCGTCCGACGAGGCGGGCGCCATGCGACGCCTGGATCGGATAAATGTATGTATGGAAAAAGTCGGTGAATTCTTGCAGGCGTTCAGGTCGAATCGTATACGTTTTACGGCGATGGAACATGATGATTCCTCCTTTTTCGTTGTGCGGTGTCCTATATATATGACCGCGATTCGCTTACATGGTTCTTATTCGACAGATATTAGCGTTTCCCTTTCCAACAAAAAAGAATCAGCTCCAGTTAAGCTGATTCTTTCACACGTTTTGGTTGCTGACGAACATATCGAACGACGAGGATAATCCCGACAGCAAGAGCCAAGAAGGGGATGACATCGTCCATGAAGTGGCCGATCATGCGCCAGTTGCTACCAAGCATCATCCCGACATGGATGAAGATGAATGACCAGACGGCGAAAATCAAGGTCGTCACCGACAAAAACTTACGGAACGATAGACGCATCACCCCGGCGCTCACGGCGAACAATTGACGCCAAAACAGGCTGAGACAGACGATCCATGCACCGTATTTCTCAAACCAGCGCTCGGCCCGGAGTTGCTTGTCTTGCCGAATTCGAAAATACCGATACAGTTTGAGCGCGACGGGACGCCCGCCATATCGACCGATCCAGTACAGACCGATTTGACTGAGCGTGAAGGAGACCCACGCCAGTAGGAACGTCAGGAAGAAGGGCGCGTCATGCGAGTCGACGAGGAAGCCTCCGTATGCGAGAACGAGTTCGTTCGGGATGAATTGAACCAAGATACCGATGGGAATGCTGAAGACCCCACAGACGGCGAGTAGATGCTCGAGGACGTTCAAGACGTAGCCCTCCTTTCAAATGATTTCAGGAAAGATGTTCCATCCATCAGTATAACGGACATGACTGAAAAGAAAAAGAAGAGATGTCACATATTCGTGACGTCTCTTCAATCTAATTCGGATACGAGAATCCCGAGGCGGTCCAATTCTTTCACCGCAGCATCGATTGCCTCTTTATGGTCTGATTCGAGCGTATGGATATGGAAGCCACCCGTCAACTGGGAGAGCGGGGAAGCCCCATGCGTCTTCACTCGTTCGAGGAAGGCGCGGACGTCGCGGCGACTCTTCACCATGAGTTGTCCCGTGATAGACCCGTATACAGGATGGTCGATGATGACGTCTTTGATGGTGACCCCTTCATCGACGATGGCGTTCATCTCCGTCTCCATCTCTTCTGCCGTATGACGACAGGCTACCTTTTTCGAATAGGTGGAGGGGGTGAGGTCTCCATGCAAGTAGACATACCCACGAGCGGTCGCGACGATTTGATGGCCTTTCGCTTTTAGCAACGATAGGTCTTGGACGATGACCTGACGACTGACGGATACATGTCTTGCCAGTTCAGATCCTGTGATTGGCTCATTGCTCGATTCAATCAATTGTAATAGTGTGCGACGGCGTTCTTCACCGGCTAAACGTTTGTTCATGATGTTCGACTCTCCTTGCTAAAATGACGATGGCATCGGCGAGGGCCGATGTGTCTTCGGCGGTCGTTTGCGCGCCGAAGGAAATGCGGACGAGTCCATGACAGGCGCTCGTCTCATATCCGAGTGCTTCGAGCATGCGATTTGGTCCATTTTGACCTGCTCGACATGCCGACCCAGCCGATACTTGGAACCCGAGATCGTCGAGCTCGGTCATCCACCATTGTCCGTCGCGTTGATGGGAGACGAAGGAGAAAATGGCGGGACTTTGTTCATCAAACTCGAGCCAATGGACATGCGCTGACGTCTTCTCTTTCAAGATAGCACGAAACGCCATGAAATTTCTCTGAAAACGTGTCAATTGTTCCTGACGTTCTCCGAGTGCTTTTGCAAAGGCACTGATTCCAGGAACGTCAATCGTTCCGGGACGAATCCCGTATTGATGATGCCCCGGATAGTATGGGGGAGGAATCAGACGTTCCATGTAGAGGGCGCCGACTCCTTTCGGTCCACCTACTTTGTGGGCACTGAACGAATAGGCATCGATGCCTTCGACAGAAATCGGGATTTTCCCGAGTGCCTGGATCCCGTCCACATGGAAGAGGATTTTCTTATATTTCAAGAGGCATTGGATGTGGTGGAGCGGTAACACCCAGCCTGTGTCGGAATTGACATGCTGGAGCGTGACGAGCCCGATGTCACGGTCGAGTAGGTGTGTGAATGCATCTAAATCAAACTTCCCATCCTTCAGTTTCAACCGATGAACGATTATTCCTTCTCGTTCCCATTCTTCAAGTAAGAGGGTGACCGAATCATGTTCATGCCAAGACGTGATCACTTCTTTGCCCTTCATCCGTTTACGTAAACTTGTCAGTGCGATGTAATTGCTCTCCGATCCACTCCCAGTGAATAATAATTTTCCTCGTAACATATCAAGACCGAGCGCCTGTTTGATCAAGCGTCTTGCTTCTGTCAAATAATCTTCTGCCATATAACCTTGGGTATGGAGTGATGATGGGTTCCCATAAACGTTTTTGGCCATCGCCACGTAATGGTCTAATGCTGCATGCGTCATCGGGTGTGTAGCGGCGTAGTCGAAGTAGCGGTTCATCATGGACTCCCCTTTTCTCATGTTGTCTTCTACACAAAATTATGCGAAACTAGTTTACAAGTCAACATTACATATGAAAAACAGGTGATGTACAAGTGTCTTTACACATAGAGAAAACTGACATTTTGATTATCGGAACGGGACTTGCCGCCGTCGCAACGGCTTTGCATCTATCAAAATTATTCTCCATTCTTCTCGTCTCAAAAGGTGAGATGACAGAGAGCAACTCCGATTTGGCACAAGGCGGGATTGCGAGCGCGTATCTTGAGAAATCAAGTGCGGCCCATAAAGAAGACACGATGCTCGCTTCTAAAAACACATCGTGCGCTGAGCGCGTCGACATTCTCGTAGAAGAAGGTCGTCAAGCGATTGAAGAAATGGAACGATTCGGTGTCCGGTTTGATCATGAAGAGGGGGGCTATGCCCTCGGACGAGAAGGCGCACACCGATTGAATCGGATCTTTCATGTCGGTGGCGACGAGACGGGACGTCATGTCATGAGGCAATTGCGTCAGTCGATGCCTGATAACGTGAACGTATTGGAACGGGTGCTCGTGCACGATCTCATTACGAAAGACGGGAAAGTCGTCGGCGCGATGGCGTTTCGTGATGAAGTGCCCATTCGAATTGAAGCCGGCGCTGTCGTGTTGGCGACAGGTGGCATCGGTGGGCTGATCGATTGGACTTCAAACGCGCGTACCGTGACCGGTGATGGTCTCGTTCTGGCAAATCGATGTGGGGCCAAGCTGACACATTTACAGCGGATCCAATTTCACCCCACCTTACTGGCGACCGAAACGCCTCACCTCGTGACCGAAGCGCTCCGGGGAGCCGGAGCGACGCTCGTTGATGACGAAGGGAATCACGTGATGGCGCATCATCCGCTCGGGAGTCTCGCGCCTCGAGATGACGTGGCACGGGTACTGACGGAACGGATGGGAACGGTCTATCTCGATACGACAAACGTGACACGTCTTCGTGAACGGTTTCCAAAACTTGCTTTGACATGTGACAAACTTAGGATTGATCCTCGCCGCATTCCAGTACGTCCAGGTCTCCATTTTCATATGGGTGGAATCGAAGTGGATGATATGGGACGGACAGGCGTTGACGGATTATATGCCGTCGGTGAAGTGGCGGATGCGGGCATACATGGGACGAATCGTTTAGCCTCGAACTCACTTTTGGAATGTTGGGTATTTGGAAAACGAGTCGCGCGGGCGGTGCGTTTGAATAGGACGGCCATGGTGACGAAGGAGACGCTGGTGTACGACATCTCACCTTTGGCGTTTCAAGCGTTCCGTGCTCAAATTGGAAGATGGTTGACGATTTCACCAAGTCTTGATGAATTGAAAGGTTTCTTACAAAATACCCAAACGTTGACCATGACGAAACACGTGACAAGACAATTAAGTGAACAAACTTTACAACTCGATGCGGCGCGTCTTCTCGCGCAAAGCATCCTCGAAATGGAGCGGTATGATGAACACGATATACCTACGCGAACAGCTACGTCAGTTCTTGATTGAAGATATCGGTTATGGGGACTTATCGAGTGCGCTAATTGATGCACAGGACGAGTCGGTCGCAACGATTGTTGCCAAAGAACAGGGCATTTTCTGTGGGAAGCCAATCGTAGAAGAGCTGGCAACTATGCAGCGGCTTGAATTGGTCTTTTGCCAAGAAGACGGGAGAGCGGTTGTCCCTGGAGACGAGCTCGTCGTCTTGAGAGGAAAGACACGCGCAATTTTAGAGACGGAGCGTGTGCTGTTGAATGTCATCCAACATATGAGTGGGATTGCGACGATGACACGACAGTGCGTGGACGCGTTACACGATGACTCGATTCACGTGACCGATACACGGAAGACGACTCCGGGACTTCGGATGATTGAGAAGTACGCCGTACGTGTCGGAGGGGGATACAATCACCGTCTAAGACTCGATGACGCCGTCATGATCAAAGACAATCATATCGTCGCACTTGGTGGCGTGACGAATGCGATTCAAGTCGCGCGTGAGCGTGTCGGTCATACGACCCCGATTGAAGTCGAGGTCGAGTCGTTCGAACATCTGATGGAGGCGGTTCAAGCCGATCCGGACATCGTGATGCTTGATAATCGGACGCCAGATGAATTGAGGGAATGGGTCCGTCATATACCGACACACATCAAAATTGAAGTGTCTGGTGGGATCACACTCGACACGATTGACGATTATCGAGGCATTCGCATCGATGTCATCTCGCTCGGTCAATTGACTCATTCGGTCCGCGCGTTCGATTGCAGTTTGAATTTACAAGGAGGAATGAAAGATGCAACTACTCGGAACACTCCCACCGACGTACGCTAACCTGTCAGTGGAGGAGATGGAGACTCGGATTCAGGCGGTCAAAGACCGACTCGGGACTCGTCTCTTTTTACCGGCCCATCATTATCAAAAAGACGAGGTCGTTCAATTCGCGGACGCGACAGGAGATTCGCTCCAGCTCGCACGACTCGCAGAACAGATGAGCGAAGCCGAATTCATCGTCTTTTGTGGTGTCCACTTCATGGCAGAGACGGCAGACATGTTGACACGGGACGACCAGATTGTCGTCTTACCTGATATGCGTGCCGGCTGTTCGATGGCAGACATGGCCGATATCGATCAGACGGAGATTGCTTGGGAAGAACTGACGGAACGATTTGGAGAGGACATCATCCCCATTACATACGTCAATTCAACAGCGGCCATCAAAGCGTTCGTTGGTCGTCACGGTGGGGCGACCGTCACATCGTCGAACGCCCATGAAATCGTCCGGTGGGCGCTTGAGGCAGGTGAACGCATCTTGTTCCTACCCGATCAGCATCTCGGGCGGAACACGGCGTTCGACCTCGGCATTCCGCTCGAGGCGATGGCTGTTTGGGATCCGCTCCGTGAAGAATTGGTCTCAGAAGGCGATGACGATCAAGTGAAAGTCATCTTATGGAAGGGACACTGTTCTGTCCATGAGAAGTTCACGGTATCGCAAATTCAGGCGTTCCGTGACCGTGAGCCGGATCGTCGCATCATCGTCCATCCGGAGTGTACGTTTGACGTCGTCCAAGCGGCAGACGAGGCGGGATCGACGTCATATATCATCGACAAGATTGATGCGAGTGCACCTGGGACGAAGTGGGCGGTCGGAACGGAGATGAACCTCGTCAACCGGTTGGCGGCAACGTACCCACATCTTGATATCGTCTCGTTGAACCCATTCATGTGTCCGTGCCTCACGATGAATCGAATCGACATGCCACATCTTCTCTGGGCGCTCGAGTCACTCGAGACGGACCCTGTGAACGTCATTCGCGTCGATCATGAGACGACAGAGTGGTCGAAACGTGCACTTGAACGAATGCTTGCACGGTAATCGCTTCAGGACAGGTAAACGCCTGTCCTTTTTTCGTGTCGCCCATTATGGTACAATAAATGCAGTTTTTCCGACCAAAAAGGAGAGTACATCGTGATTGAATTCGTAAAAGGACCCGTCGCCTATGTGTGTGCGGAATATATAACGTTAGATGTCTCGGGCGTCGGCTACAAAGTACATGTGCCTAACCCGTTTTTTTATCGTGAACAAGACGAACATGTAATCGTGTTTACGCATCATTATGTGCGTGAAGACCAACAGACATTATACGGTTTCCGGTCACGTCGCGAGCGTGAGCTATTCAATAAACTCCTCAGCGTGAGCGGGATTGGACCAAAAGGTGCGCTTGCCATCGTCGCGTCCGGCGATATCGACGCGTTGATCGATGCGATTGAAACCGAGAACGAGAAATATTTGACGAAGTTCCCGGGAGTAGGCAAGAAGACGGCCAAACAGATGGCGCTCGACTTGAAAGGGAAGTTATCCGAGCTCGCACCGGATTACGTGCCGAACGAAGGGTTGTTCGCCCAAGGTGCATCTGAACTCGATGAGGCGTGTGAGGCGCTCGTCGCGCTCGGCTACTCTGAACGGGAAATCCTAAAAGTCCGCAAAGCATTGAGCGGAGAAATATTGACGACCGACGCGTACATAAAACGTGCGCTACAGCTGTTACTGAAATAAGGAGGAAGCTATGGACGAACGATTGTTGTCACAATCTCATCAGCAATATGAAGACTCTGAAGAGTGGAGCTTACGTCCGCAGCACTTCGAGCAATATATCGGGCAAGAAAAGGCGAAAGGCAATTTGTCGGTCTTCATTCAGGCCGCTAAACTTCGTAGTGAGACGCTCGACCACGTGCTCTTATACGGCCCCCCGGGACTCGGGAAGACGACGCTCGCCCAAATCATCGCCAACGAGATGGGCGTCGGAATTAAGACGACCGCCGGACCGGCAATTGAACGACCGGGTGATTTGGCCGCAATCCTCTCGACACTCGAGCCGGGAGACGTCTTGTTCATCGACGAGATCCATCGCTTGAGCCGGACGATTGAAGAGATCCTCTATCCGGCGATGGAAGACTACTGTCTCGACATCGTCTATGGGCAAGGGGAGATGGCTCGTAGCGTCCGAATCGACCTACCTCCGTTTACGCTTGTCGGGGCGACGACACGGGCCGGGATGTTGTCGGCGCCTTTACGTGACCGTTTCGGCGTCACGTTGAAGCTCGAATATTACGAAACACATGAGTTAGCGGCCATCGTCAGCCGGACGGCCCAGTTGTTCCGTCTCTCGATTTCACCGGAGGCGAGCGGTGCGATTGCGAAACGCTCACGAGGGACGCCACGAGTTGCAAACCGTCTCTTGCGTCGTGTCCGTGATTTCGCACAAGTGGCTGGTACGAAAGAAATCGATCCAGTGCTCGCATCTGATGCGCTCGACCGGCTACACGTCGATGCGCTCGGACTCGATGAAGTCGATCATCGGTTACTGAGAGCCATGGTAGAGCGGTTCGGAGGTGGACCGGTCGGGCTTGAGACGCTCGCCGCGACCATCGGTGAGGACGCTCAGACGATTGAGGATGTCTACGAGCCCTATTTATTGCAACAAGGATTCTTGCAGCGCACGCCGCGAGGACGGATGATCACACAGTTTGCCAAGTCGCATTTTGGTTATGAAGAGGAAGAGGAGTAAGGTATGCAAGACATTCAATTGAACGTAAACGATTATGATTTTGAATTGCCAGAAGAGTTGATTGCGCAAGTTCCATTGCTTGATCGGACAAGCTCACGCTTGCTCGTATTAGACCGCGAGACAGGGGACATCGAGCATCGCCATTTCCGTGACGTGCTCGATTATTTGAACGAGGGGGATGCGCTCGTCGTCAACGATTCGCGCGTCTTACCGGCACGCCTTTTTGGAGCAAAGCAAGAAACAGGCGGGAAAGTCGAACTGCTCTTGTTGAAGCAGACGGAAGATGATGTATGGGAAGCACTCGTAAAACCGGCGAAAAAAGTTCGTGTCGGGTCCATCGTTGAGTTCGGGGACGGCCTTCTCCGCGCGGAATGCGTCGAGGAGCTCCCAGAAGGTGGACGTCGTTTCAAGTTTGACTACGACGGCATCTTCTATGAGATTTTAGACGAGCTTGGAACGATGCCGCTCCCGCCGTATATTCGCGAACAACTCGATGACCAAGACCGTTATCAGACGGTCTATGCCCGTGAACGAGGTAGTGCGGCCGCTCCAACAGCCGGTCTTCATTTCACTGAGGAACTGCTTGAAGCGGCCAAAGCGAAAGGGGTCCGGTTGATCCCGCTCACACTTCACGTCGGCCTCGGGACGTTCCGTCCGGTGACGGCTGATTCTATCGAGGAACATACGATGCATAGTGAATATTTCGAGTTGTCGGCTGAATCGGCAGCTGCGCTTCGAGAGATTCGAGCGAATGGCGGTCGCATCTTTGCGGTCGGGACGACATCGACGCGCACGCTTGAGACGATCATGCGAGATCACGGGGACTTCGTCGAGTCATCGGGCTGGACGGATATCTTTATTTACCCTGGTGTTGAGTTAAAGGCAATCGATGGATTGATCACGAACTTCCATCTCCCTAAATCAACGCTCGTCATGCTCGTCTCGGCATTCGCGACGCGCGACATCATCTTACACGCTTATCGGACTGCGGTCGCAGAACGATACCGCTTCTTCAGCTTTGGGGACGCGATGCTCATCACGAGGAAGGAAGTAACAAAATGACAAAACATGCAGTCACATACGAACACATCCACACATGCAAACAGACCGGAGCGCGGCACGGAATCGTCCATACTCCGCACGGGTCGTTCGAGACACCGGTCTTCATGCCGGTCGGGACGCAAGCGAGCGTCAAAACGATGGCACCTGAACAGGTCAAGGCGATGGGTGCGAACATCATCTTGTCGAACACGTATCACCTTTGGGTTCGTCCAGGACATGAGGTCATCAAACAAGCCGGTGGACTTCATAAGTTCATGAACTGGGACGGGGCAATCCTCACGGACTCGGGTGGATTCCAAGTGTTCTCACTTGCCGACCTCCGAAATATCCAAGAGGAAGGCGTTCATTTCCGTAACCATTTGAACGGCGACAAGTTGTTCTTGTCACCGGAAAAGGCGATGGAGATTCAAAACGCGCTCGGGTCGGACATCATGATGGCATTCGATGAGTGTCCGCCTTATCCGGCGACGCATGAATACATGAAGAAGTCGGTCGAGCGGACGAGCCGTTGGGCGGAACGTTGCCTCGAGGCACACGAACGTCCAGAAGACCAAGGGCTCTTCGGCATCATCCAAGGTGGAGAATATGAGGACCTTCGTCGTCAAAGCGCCCAAGACCTCGTCTCTCTTGATTTCCCGGGATATGCGGTCGGTGGTCTCTCGGTCGGTGAACCAAAAGATGTCATGTATCGTGCCCTCGAATTCACGACGCCGCTCATGCCAGAGAACAAACCACGTTATTTGATGGGTGTTGGCTCACCGGATGCGTTGATTGAAGGGTCGATTCGCGGAATCGACATGTTCGACTGCGTTCTGCCGACTCGCATCGCACGAAACGGAACGCTCATGACGTCGAAAGGTCGCGTCACGATCAAACAAGCGAAATATAAGACGGACTTTGGTCCAATCGATGAGAAGTGTGACTGCAATACGTGTAAGAACTACTCGCGTGCGTACGTCCACCACTTGATTCGTGCGGATGAGATGTTTGGTCTTCACTTGTGTACGACACACAATCTTCACTTCCTCGTGAAGTTGATGGAGCAGGTTCGTCAAGCGATTCGCGAAGACCGCTTGCTCGATTTCAAAGAAGAGTTCTTCGAAGAATACGGCTACAACAAGCCGAATGCGAAGAATTTCTAAAGAAACGTGTCGGACATTGTGTGACAATGCTTCAGTTTCACGGTATAATGAACCTGATATTGAAGGAAAGGGTGAATGTTACTCATGGAAACACTCGTTGCGTTATTACCAATGATCTTGATTTTCGTCGTATTTTACTTCCTTTTGATTCGTCCACAGACGAAACGCCAAAAAGAAGTACAATCGATGCAAAACGCCCTCGAGCGTGGCGACAGCGTTGTCACAATCGGCGGTTTACACGGCGTCGTTCATCAAATCGAAGACACACATGTCGTTTTGAAATGCGATCAATCGCTTCTTCGTTTCAACCGAAGCGCAGTTGCGGAAGTCGTGAAAAAAGCGAATGCCTCATTTGAGGAATAAGCAAGTAAGCGTCTGACCATCATGGTCAGACGCTTTTTTGTGTGGCTAGAAGTTGGGGGAGGATTCTTCGGGCGGCCTCTTGTCCACCATAGATGGCTCTTGAGAACGGGCCGACGATCAAATCGGCGTAAGGACCGGTCAAGTAAAGTCCAGGCGTCCATTCAAGATGCTCATTCAGGACAGGGGTGCCACATGGAGTGAGAGGTAGGTTGAATTGTTCGATCAAGGGCTGAAGAAATGTCTCTTTCACAGGATGAGGTCTGATTCCCGTACAACAGACGACTTCTTTTCCGGCAAGTTGTTCACCGTTCACAAATAGCGAACCACTGTCGCGCTCGACTTCTCCGATGATGTGCGTCACAGCGTTCGTCTGTATGAGGCGCTTCACTTTTAAGATGAGATCGTTCGGAGCCGATCCCGGTTTTCGTTCACGGGCGATGAATGATCGTTTTGTCGTCCAGTCTTGTTTTAGACGATGGAAGTCATCTAATCCTTTCGGTCCCATGAACTGTCGATCGGCGTCAAATTGACTCACTTCGAGCGGACGTCTCGTCACAAGGGTGACACGGTGACCTTGATTGGCACGCTTCACGACATAGTGAAGTGCTGTGATGCCACCGCCGACGACAGTCACTTGATCCGATTCATCCGATTGGTCTTTTTCGAACACGTGTCGACATTGTTCGTCGGCCCATTCAGGTAACACGACATTTTCCGATTGACCGATCGCGACAATGACCGAGTCCGCGATAATGAGGCGATGATTTGTTCGGGCATGATAGTGTGCGCCATCTTTGCGGAGCGTCATCACCTGTTCATTTCCGAGGAACCGCTCATCAAGGCGATACGCGTTCCATGACGAGTCGGCATGGTCGTTGAACAGTTCGAGCGAAGGACGTCCGAACGTATCTTTGAAATGATTGGAACGATAGGCATAGCGCGAGGCGAACTGTTTCAAAGCATGGGGATTCGAAGAAACGTGATGCACTCGGGTCGAACGCAGGTGCGACATAGAGATGGATGAAGTTTGTTGTTTCCAGTTCGATAACGGGTCAGTGAGACGATCGACAATAATCAAATCATCCAAGCGCCCGCCTTGTTCCATATATGAGATGGCGAGGGTCATTCCGTGTACACCAGCACCAATGATTAATAACTTCGTATTTTCCACAATCATAGAGAATCCTTTCAAAACGTAATTATTACGATTTAAAGTATACAAAGATGACTTCTTTTTGTCAAAACGAATCCGATTCAAAATTTATCCACCTCATTTCGAAAAATCGATTTGATTAATGAAAACGTTTGCACTAATCTCAAGTTGAGAAGAAATCCGAGATGAAGGAGAACGAATGACATGGACGTGAAACGATTGATTAACCAGATGAAGAAGTGGAAAGGATGGAGCATAAAACGAAATGGTACGAAACAGAGAGGACGCTCGTCGCTGAGACGACGTATGTCCATCGCGCTCATTCCGACGATCATTGCGCTCGTCATTGTCGGCGCGCTCGGATCTTATCAATTGAGACAATCGACTGCCGCCTATGACCGGGTCCTCAGTGAAGGCACGCAGGAGATGCTGCTTGCAGAGAATCTATCATTAGCGGTGACGGATGCCGAACGCTACTTGAACTACTATATGCTTGTAGCCAATCCGAAGACGCTCATCAGTCTCCAGGGAGTTCAAGAACAACGAGACGAATTGATGGCTTCACTCAAGGCATCTTCTTCAGATGAGAAGATCTTGTCTTGGTTGGGAGATTTGGAGAAATTTAACGAGCTATTAGACCGTGAGATGAATCGTGCCGTCGAACTTCGTCAACAACAAGACGAAATCGGCTTCAAAACCGTTCTCAACACGAGTGTGACACCGACGACGGATCGGGTACGCATGACCGTGACCGACCTTGTCGAATATAAAGGGGAGCTCCTCGAGTCTGAGACGAAAGCGGTACAAGCAGATGCAGAAAGTTCAATCCTTTGGATGCTCATCATCAGTGTTGGTGGTGTCGTGATTGGGATTCTTTCCTTACTTGCGCTACAACGGCTTTTCCTAAAACCGATCAATCGACTCGGTCGTCAAGCACGCATCATGGCAGAAGGGGATTTGACTGGAGAAGATATCGAGGTCGCCTCAAACGATGAACTAGGAGACCTGGTTACGGCATTCAATGAAATGAAGCACAACCTGGTCGGCTTGATTCGTCGGGTTGGTGAAGCGTCGGACAAAGTGACTGCATATTCTGAAGAACTTTACGCAAGCACAGACCATGTCGCGACAACGACCCAAGGCGTGTCCCGGTTGTTCGAAGAGATGAACGTGGCTGCGCAAGGATCCTCGAAGCGAGCGGAAGAAGGGACGATTGGCGTCAATCAAGCGGTGGATGGATTGAATCAAATCGCTGCGGCCTCACAAGGTGTGAATGAGCAGACGATACATACACTTGAGGCGGCGAACGGTGGACTTGAGACCGTTCAATTGGCAGAGAAACGGATGCAAGAAATTCGCCGTGCCAACGAGCTCACTCAACAGATGGTGAACCGTCTATCGAACCAATCGCTTGAAATCGAGAAAATCACCCGTTCGATCACGGCGATCACGGAACAGACGAACTTGCTTGCCTTAAACGCGGCGATTGAAGCAGCACGTGCGGGTGAGCACGGAAAAGGGTTTGCCGTCGTCGCGGCTGAAGTCCGGAAACTCGCCGAGGAATCGAAACAATCCGCCATTCAAATCCAGACCGTCGTCCGCGACATTCAACGTGACACGGAGCAAGTCGAATCGGCGTTCGAAGAATCGAGCGTACATGTGGAGAATGGGGTATCGCAAATGGGAGAAGTGGCCGAGGCGTTCCGTGAGATCGTATCGGTCATCGAAGAGACGTCCCGTCAAATGAGTGAGATTGCGGCAGCAACAGAAGAAGTGAGCGCCAATACGACTGAAGTTGCCGTCTCTGTTGAAGATATGTCGACAAACGCCGTCTCGACACAGCGAAGCGTCGAAGAAGCCGGTGCGAACGTCGAAGAACAGCTTGCCGCCATTCAAGAAATCAACGGCATCGCTGAAACGATGAGTCACATGTCGTCTGAATTAAAAGATGTCGTCCATGTGTTTAAAACGACATAACAAATGCCCTGACGCGCGCGTCAGGGCATTGTTCGTTACATTAATAGGATTAGACTTGTCGCCATGACAATCATACCAGCAACCATTCCATACATTGAATGATGGGCGTGTCCGTATTCACGGGCGGCAGGGAGCAATTCGTCAAGCGAGATGAAGACCATGATGCCACCGACCGCCGCGAACAAGAGTCCGAAGACGGTGTCGCTCAAGAACGGCATGAGTAACAAGAATCCGATGGCCGCTCCAGCTGGCTCGGCAAGCCCTGACAACATCGAAAGCTTGAACGCCTTCTTCCGTGAGCCCGTCGCATAATAAATTGGGACGGAGACGGCAATCCCTTCCGGAATGTTGTGTAGAGCGATGGCGATGGCGATGGCTAAGCCGACGGCCGGGTCATCTAATGCCGAGACGAACGTCGCAAGTCCTTCTGGGAAGTTGTGAATCCCGATGGCGAGTGCCATGAAAATCCCCATTTTTTTAAGTCGATTTTGTACCTCTGGATGATTGATTGGAGCCGCTTCATTTGTCGTCGTCGTTGCGAGTTCATGTGTTGTCGGGTCATTCTGCATCGACTCGACGAACTTGACTTCGTGAGGATTCTCCATTTTCGGAATGAACTTATCGATCATGCCAATCAAGAACATCCCACCGAAGAATGCGAGAACGGTGTAGATTGTACCCGTATATTCTCCGTGAGCGCCGACGAGTTCCTCGAGCGCTTTCGGGAAAATCTCGATGAACGACACGTAAATCATGACGCCTCCGGAAAATCCAAGCGAGATGGAGAGGAATGCCGTGTTCGTCCGTTTCGCAAAAAATGCGATCATACTCCCGATTCCGGTAGCCAGACCGGCGAATAGAGTAAGGAGAAAGGCATAAATAACTGTGCTGTCCATATGGAAAGACTCCTTTGATGTTTTGATGTTAGCTACATCATACATGAAGTTTTGCCCATGCGCAACATTTAGTCTTATATGCAAACTCAGTCGAACAATCCGTGAAGGTCGTTACAATTTTAGGAAAATGATTGATAAATGTTTAGAAAATTTGTAATGTTAACGAGAGAAGTTTTTATCAAGAACAGTGGTTTAGAAAGGAAATAGTCGTATGTACAAAAAAGGCAACATTGCGATTTTTGCGATCATCATGATTGCGACAATCCTGCTCGCAGTGTTCACGACACCATGGGTCGTCAAGAACACGAACCTCGGACTCGACTTAAAAGGTGGATTCGAAGTTTTGTATGAAGTACAACCGCTCGAAGACGGCGACGTCATCGACGAGTCGGCGATGAATGCAACCGTTCGCGCCATCAATAACCGAATCAACGTCCTCGGAGTTTCCGAACCGGACGTTCGAATCGAAGAAAGCAATCGCATCCGTGTCCAGCTCGCGGGCGTATCGAACCAAAACGAAGCGCGCGAGGTTCTCTCGTCAACGGCACAATTGACATTCCGTGACGTGAACGACAACGTCTTGCTCGATGGGAAAGACTTGGCGCCGCGTGGAGCAGCGCTCAGCTACAACCAACAAGGACAACCGGTCGTTGAGCTGACACTCCAATCGGCCGACAAGTTTGGCGAAGTAACATCCGAGATTGCACAACTTCCACCTCCTGAGAACCGTCTGGTCATCTGGCTCGACTATGAAGAGGGCGACACATATGAGGAAGAAGTTCAAAAAGAGAACTCGAAAATTGTGTCAGATGCTTCGGTAACGAGTCCAATCTTATCGGATAAAGCCATCATCTCAGGTGGTGGAATTGACGCGGAAAGCGGTCAACGCCTTGCGGACATCTTGAACGCAGGGGCGCTCCCGGTCAAACTAGATGAGATTTACTCGACATCCGTATCGGCCCAGTTCGGTCAAGATGCTTTAGAAGAAACGGTATTTGCCGCAACAATCGGAATCATCGCCGTATTCCTCTTCATGTTGTTCTTCTATCGTCTCCCAGGACTCGTATCGATCATCACGCTTGTTCTGTACATCAACTTGATCATGTTGTTCTTTAACGGAATCAATGCGGTATTGACGCTTCCAGGGATTGCAGCACTCGTCCTCGGGGTCGGTATGGCAGTCGATGCGAACATCATTACCGCGGAACGAATCAAAGACGAACTCCGCTCTGGAAAATCGGTCTTATCGGCATTCCGTGCAGGTAACCGTCGTTCCCTCAGTACGATCATCGATGCCAACTTGACGACGCTCATCTCGGCTGCAGTCTTGTTCTATTTCGGACAAAGCTCGGTCAAAGGATTTGCCGTCATGCTCATGATCTCAATCGGGATGACGTTCATCTCGAACGTATTCATCTCACGTTATTTGATGCACCTCCTTGTCTCAAGTCGTCTGTTCGACAAACGCAAAGGATGGTTTGGTGTGAAGGAGAGTGAAATCCGTGAACTTTAAGCTTACTGAATGGAATTACGTGAAACATATGCGCACGATGTTCTTGGTTTCGACGGCAATCGTCGTTCTCGGAATCGGTCTCTTGTTCTTCCGTGGGTTGAACCTCGGAATCGATTTTGCTTCAGGGACACGGGTCGAAGTATTAACGGAAGAACGTGTGTCGCAAGAAGAATTCACGAAAGCGTTTAACGATGCCGGAGTTGACCAAGAGATTTCAAGCGTCCAATATGCAGATGAAGGTCGCTTGGCATACGTGACGTTCGTTGGGCAATTGGGACAAGAGGAGGTCGCGAATGTCAAGACGGCGTTCACTGAACAATTCGGGAACGACCCGAACATCAGCACCGTCTCGGCTCAAGTCGGTCGTGACTTGGCGAAAAATGCTTTGTATGCCGTAGCCGTCGCTTCGATTGGGATTATTCTCTACATCACGGTGCGTTTCCAATTCTCATATGCGGTCGCGACCGTGGTTGCCATGCTCCACGATGCCTTCTTCATGATCGTCGCGTTCTCGCTCTTTGGGATCGAGGTCAACTTGTACTTTATCGCCGCGATCCTGACCATCATCGGTTACTCGGTCAACGATACGATCGTAACGTTCGACCGGGTCCGCGAGAACATCACGTCGTATGAAAAGGAACGAAAAATCAAGTCGATGGACGTCTATGAGTCGATCATCAACAAGTCGATTCAAGAGACAATCGTACGGTCCGTGAATACGGTCATCACGGTACTCGTTACAGCGATTGCCTTGTATGTATTCGGGGCAGAGTCGATTCGCAGCTTCTCGCTCGCGCTCATCGTCGGACTTTTCATGGGGATGTATTCTTCGATCTTCATTGCATCGTATTTATGGCTCCTCATCAAACGTACGACAATCAACAAGAAAAAAGATACGCCGGTCACAGAGGCGTAACAAGTGGGTCTCCCTTCAATCGGGAGACCTTTTCAAATGTCAAGACGGCACATCTTTCACGCGGTCTGCTATAATCTACAATTGATTGGAGTGAAGGACATGTACCATTCGAAAAAACAGTGGCTCTATCCGGAAACAAATCCGGACGACGTCACGCGTTTACAAAACGAATTAAATATATCAGCACAACTGGCGACGTTGCTCGTTCAGCGTGGTCATCAAGACGTAGAAGCGGCCAAGGCATTCTTGTATGCCGAGGATGAACTCGTCTTTCATGACCCGTATTTGTTTGAACAGATGGAGAAAGTCGTCACCCGCATCAAACGGGCAGCAGACGATGGGGAAATGGTGCTCATCTATGGTGACTATGATGTCGACGGGGTCAGTGCCTCATCTGTCATGTGGCATGCGTTGACCGAGATTGGTGTCATGGCCGAGTGTTATATCCCGAACCGTTTCACTGAAGGTTATGGACCGAACAAAGAAGCGTTCCAGTGGGCGGCGAACGAAGGATTCACCTTGGTCGTCACGGTGGACTGTGGAATTTCCGGGATTGAAGAAGCCACACTCTTAAAAGACCTTGGCGTCGATTTGATCATCACGGACCACCACGAGCCGAAAGAGACATTGCCGGACGCCTATGCAATCATTCATCCACATATCGACCCGGGATATCCATACGATAAACTCGCCGGTGCGGGAGTCGCTCTCAAAGTGGCGCACGCCGTTTTAGGGAGAATGCCGGAAGAACTCCTTGATTTGGCCGTCCTCGGAACGATTGCCGACCTCGTTCCACTCGACGGAGAGAATCGATTGCTTGCGAAGAAGGGGATTGCCGCGCTCGAGGCTTCAAAACGTCCAGGTATTCTAGCATTACGTGAAGTATGTGGTCTCGGTGACAGCGTATTGAACGAAGAGTCGGTCGGTTTCGCGTTCGGTCCACGCATCAATGCCGCGGGTCGACTCGATTCAGCGATGCCGGCATTACAAATGCTCCTGGCTGAACATGTCGAGGAAGCGCTCGAGCTCGCAAAACAGCTCGATAAGCAAAACAAAGAACGTCAAGACATCGTCAAGACGATCGCTGCTGAAGCGAAAGAACTCGTCGAAGCATCGATGACCGAGGACCGTGTACTCGTCGTGGCAAGTGAGAAGTGGAATCCTGGAGTTGTCGGGATTGTCGCATCTCGTCTCGTCGAGGCGTACTATCGTCCAGTCATCCTCCTTTGCCACGACCCTGAGACGGGTAAGGCGAAAGGATCGGGTCGTTCGATTGAAGGGTTTGATCTCTTCAAGGAACTTTCGAAGAATGAAGATATTTTGCCACACTTTGGTGGGCACCCCGCTGCCGCCGGGATGACCCTTCAGTCGGAACATGTCGCCGAACTACGAGAGCGGCTGAACCGTCAAGCGGATTCTATCCCTGATGACGTGTTTGTGCCACGGGTGAACGTCGACTTGAAACTCTCCGTCAACGACGTCTCGCTCGACTTGATCTCAGAAATCGGAAAGCTCGCGCCGTTTGGTATGGGGAACCCATCCCCTCGTGTCGTCGTCGCAGATGCGAAACTGCGAGATATTCGCCAAATCGGACGGGATGCCACGCATTTGAAAGTACAGCTCGCCGGAGACAAGCGTGAGCTCGATGGCATCGGATTTGGATTCGGGCACGTCGTTTCAGAGATTTCAAAGATGGCTCATATCTCGGTGATGGGAAGTCTTCAAGTCAACGAATGGAACGGAATGCGTAAACCGCAGCTCATGATTCAAGATTTACGGGTCGATGACTTCCAAGTGTTTGACTATCGTGGGAAGAAAAAGTCAATGCAAGAGTTGAAAGATTTGCCGAAAGAACAGACGTCATTTTTATCTTTCCAAGGGACGAACGAAGATTTTCCACTTCATGAAGGAGATGAACCGCTCAACCGTTTCGTCGTTCTGCTCGATCTTCCGGACGATGAAGAGGTGCTCGCAGAAAAACTTCATGAGGGGATTGAACGCATTTATTGTGCCTTCGGTCAAGGAGACTCGTTCTTTGAACGTCTTCCGTCCCGTGAGGATTTCCGAACGTATTATGTCCATATGGCAACATGCGAACGGAAAAATCTACGTGAAAACCTGATTCGTCTGTCAAAAGAGCGAAAATGGTCAAAAAATACGATTCAATTTATGCATCAAGTATTCTCTGAACTCGAATTTCTTGTTACAATGGAAGACGGACTGCCTGGAGTCAATCCAGAAGCACCGAAACGCGATTTGACCGAGGCGCCGTGCTATCAACGCCGGATTGGGCGCCAACAACTCGAAGAGCGTTTCGTATACGCGTCATTGGCGGAGCTCAAAGAGCGGTTACAATCGTTGCGATCGAACAAGATGCAGGAGGCATACACATAAAATGGATTTCAAACAGCATATTAAAGAAGTAGCAGATTACCCGAAGGAAGGAATCAGCTTCAAAGATATCACGTCACTCATGCAAGATGGCGAAGTCTACAAGAAAGCAGTAGATGAGCTCGTCGTTTATGCACGTGAACGTGGAGCGGAGTTGATCGCTGGTCCGGAAGCACGCGGATTCGTCGTAGGTTGCCCGGCAGCGTATGCGCTCGAACTCGGGTTTGTACCAGTACGTAAAGAAGGAAAGTTACCACGTGAGACAGTACGAGTTTCATACGGTCTTGAGTATGGAACGGACATTTTAACGATGCACAAAGATTCAATCAAACCTGGACAACAAGTCGTCATCTTGGATGACTTGCTCGCCACAGGTGGTACGATTGAAGCAACGATTAAAATGATTGAACAACTCGGTGGTGTTGTGGCAGGAATCGGGTTCTTGATCGAACTCGATGGACTTGGTGGACGTGAGCGTCTTGAAGGATACGATGTGTTCTCACTCATCCGCTACGAAGACTAATTTGAACGGGAAGCGACATGCTTCCCGTTTTTGAATAGTTTTTAAGGAAAATAACCTACAACCTTTGACAGGTCGTCAGATTTTTTCGATAATGGTTATAAAAATCACAGAATCTTGAATACAAACTACTACCATGCTGCGACGAATCCGAGGCGATTGGAGCGGTTAGAAAAAGGGTGTCGAATGTTATGACCAAAAAACAAATCGTAAGTATTGAGGATCTTCTCGACGCGCTCGGGGAGTATATGGGTGACGACGATATAGCCGAAGTGAAACGCGCTTACGAATACGCAAAACTTCATCATACCGGTCAGTTCCGACGTTCGGGCGAGCCCTATATTCTTCATCCGGTCCAAGTGGCCGGCATTCTCGTTGATATCGGCTTAGACGCCACAACGATTATTGGAGCGCTCTTGCATGATGTTGTCGAAGATACGGATGTTTCGTTACAGCAATTGACGGACGATTTTGGTCCGGACGTGGCCATGCTCGTCGATGGCGTCACGAAACTTGGTAAGATTAAATATAAATCGAAAAAAGAAGAACTTGCTGAAAACCACCGGAAGATGATTATCGCCATGGCAGAGGACGTGCGCGTGATCTTGATCAAACTTGCGGACCGGCTCCACAATATGCGGACACTGCAGCATATGCCGAAAGAGAAACAAGTCCAAAAAGCGGAAGAGACGCTTGAAATCTTTGCGCCTCTCGCACACCGGATGGGGATTTCGACAATCAAGTGGGAGCTCGAGGATATTTCGTTACGTTATATCAACCCGCAGCAATACTACAAGATCGTCTCGATGATGAAACAGAAACGGACGGAACGGGAAGCACTCGTCACCTCTGTCATCACGGAAGTGAACGGAGTTCTTGAGGAAGTGCATATCGATGCCGACGTGAACGGTCGACCGAAGCACATCTATTCTATCTATAACAAGATGGTGAAGCATAAAAAAGAGTTCAATGAAATTTACGATTTGATGGCGGTCCGCATTATCGTCGATTCGATTCGTGATTGTTATGCCGTGCTCGGAATCATCCACACCCAGTACAAGCCGATGCCGGGACGTTTCAAAGATTATATCGCTATGCCGAAGCCGAACATGTATCAGTCGCTCCATACGACCGTGATTGGACCGAAAGGTGAGCCGCTTGAAGTCCAGATTCGAACGAAAGACATGCACTTCATCGCCGAGTTCGGGATCGCGGCACACTGGGCGTATAAAGAAGGAAAAAATGTCTCGACGAACGGGTTCGACGAGAAGATCGCCCACCTTCGTGAAATCCTCGAGCTACAAAAGGATACGACGGATGCCGAGGAATTCATGGAATCCCTCAAAGTTGATTTCTTTAGCGACATGCTTTACGTCTTCACACCGAAAGGGGACGTCTTCGAATTGCCGAAGGGCTCAGTCCCGATTGACTATGCGTACCGGATTCATACGGAGATCGGGCACCGGATGACGGGTGCGAAAGTGAACGGCCGGATGGTACCGCTCGACTACAAACTCGAGACTGGTGACATCATCGAAATCATCACGTCGAAGCATAGTTACGGACCGAGTAAGGATTGGTTGAAGCTCGCTGTTTCAAGCCAGGCGAAGAACAAGATTCGTCAATGGTTCAAACGTCAGCAACGTGAAGAGAACGTTGAAAAAGGGAAAGATCTCGTCGAAGCAGAAATTAAGAAACTTGGTTTTGAACCGAAAGAGATTATCGATGAACCTGCACTCAGTATCGTCGTCGAGAAGTTCAATTTCGGGAACGAGGAAGAGATGTACGCCGCTGTCGGTTATCAAGGCATCACTGCCGCACAAGTCGCACATAAGTTGACGGAGAAGCAGCGGAAAGAACCGAAACTCGAACTGTCGGAAGCCATCAGCGAATTGAAAGTCAGTCAGGCACCGAAGAAGAAAACGACGGAAGCGGGCGTGACGGTCAAAGGCATCGACAACATGCTCGTTCGCATGAGCCGTTGTTGTAACCCGGTACCGGGGGATGAAATCGTCGGATACATCACCCGTGGACGCGGTGTCTCAATTCACCGGAAAGACTGCTTGAACATTGTCAACGAACAACACCCAGAGCGTCTCCTTGACGTCGAATGGGAAGTCGGACAAGCGAAAGAGAAGAACTATAACGTCGACATCGAAATCACAGGATATGATCGCTCAGGTCTCTTAAACGACGTCCTTCAAGCAGTATCGGCGACGAATACGAATATCGTGGCCGTCAGTGGTCGGGGCGACCAAAACAAACAGGCCCGCATCTCGATGACCATCTCGATTCCGAACGTGAACCATTTGCAGAAAGTCGTCGAGCGCATCAAACAAATCTCAGACGTGTATTCGGTCAGCCGAGTCATGATGACGTGACGAAAGGAAGAGGAACGTGCGTGTATTATTGCAACGAGTGAAAGAAGCATCGGTCACAGTCGAGGAAGAAGTCGTCGGGGCAATCAACGCCGGGTACTTGCTTCTCGTCGGTGTGACACATGAAGATACAGAAGAGGAAGTGAACTGGCTCGCCGACAAGGTGACCGGACTTCGCGTCTTCGAGGACGATCAAGAAAAGATGAACTTATCGATTCAAGACGTGTCCGGACAAATTTTATCTGTCTCTCAGTTCACTTTATATGGAGACACGATGAAAGGGCGACGACCTGCTTTTACAAAGGCCGCAAAACCGGATATGGCCGAGACGCTTTATGAAAAATTCAATGAGAGACTCCGGTCGAATGGGCTCGTCGTAGAGACGGGACGCTTCGGAGCGATGATGGACGTCGCCCTCGTCAATGACGGACCGGTCACACTCATGCTCGAAAAAAACGCTTGACAGATGCCGGCTTGATTCGGCATCATGAAGCATATAGTCAAACACCTACGATAAAGAAGAGTACGGTCAACCCACCAGCAAAGAGAGCGATGCCTTGGCTGAAAGCATCGACTGGATGATGACCCGAACGACACTTTGGAGGTGCTCCCTTGAAAGCGAGTAGGGGGAGCCGTTTCATCGGGCGTTAACCGATTTCGAGTGGCAGAGTTTCAAGTGATGGCTCTGCAACGAGGGTGGTACCACGGGAAACTGACACAGGCTCTCGTCCCTTTGCGGACGAGGGCCTTTTTGTATTTTTAAGGAGGGAAATGTGATGATGAAAGCACCACGCGGTACACAAGACCTGCTTCCGGGCACGGTCGAGACGTGGCAATATGTCGAAGAAAAGCTTCGCGACATGAGCGCCCGTTATAACTATAAAGAAATCCGCACACCAATCTTTGAAACGACGAACCTGTTCACACGCAGTGTCGGGGAAACGACGGACATCGTCCAAAAAGAGATGTTCACGCTCGTGAAGAAAGGGAAAGACGAGTACACGCTTCGCCCAGAAGGAACGGCATCTGTCGTTCGTGCGTTCGTGACGAACAAACTGTTCGGAAATCCGGACCAACCGACCAAGCTCTACTACATGGGACCAATGTTCCGCTACGAGCGTCCACAAAAAGGTCGCTTCCGTCAGCTTCACCAATACGGTGTCGAGGCAATCGGTAGTAGTGACCCGGCCGTTGACGCTGAGGTCATCAGCCTCGCCTATTCGATTTACAAGTCGTTCGGACTTCAGAAAATCAAAGTCGTCGTCAACTCGCTTGGGGACGCGGAAAGCCGCAACGCCCACCGCGATGCGCTCATCCGTCACTTTGAGCCGGTGGCAGGCGAACTTTGTCAAGATTGTCAGTCACGCTTGTATAAGAATCCGCTTCGCATCTTGGATTGTAAGGTCGACCGCGATCACCCGTCGATGAAGACGGCACCGTCGATTCTTGAATATTTGAACGAAGAGTCGAAGGCCTATTTCGACCAAGTGCTCGCACAACTCGATGCACTTGGTGTCGCCTATGAAGTCGACCCGACGCTCGTCCGTGGACTCGATTACTACACGCACACTGCGTTTGAAATCATGTCTGAGGCAGAAGGATTCGGAGCCATCACGACGCTTTGTGGCGGCGGACGCTATAACGGTCTCGTACAAGATATCGGCGGACCGGACATGCCGGGAATCGGTTTTGGAATCGGGTTGGAGCGTCTCATCCTCGCATTAGAGAATGAAGGAGTCCTACCTGAACTCGAGACAGGACTTGATGTCTTCATCGTCGCCCAAGGCGGAAAAGAAGTCGAATTGACGGCGACACGCCTCCTACAACTCCTCCGCATGGAAGGGTTCAAAGCAGACCGTGATTACCAAGGACGCAAGTTCAAAGGACAATTCAAACAGGCGGACCGTCTGAAAGCCAAGTTCACAGTCATCTTAGGGGATGACGAAGTCGAACGAGGATCAGCCGCCTTGAAAGATATGACGACTGGTGAACAAGTCGACGTGCCACTCTCGGCCGTCGCAGACAAAATTCGTGAACTATCGGAAGGAGCAGGACAATGATCGGACGCACACATATGAACGGCCGCGTGACAGAGTCACTCATCGGCCAGGAAGTACAATTAAAAGGATGGGTACAAAAACGTCGTGACCTCGGAGGTCTCATCTTCATCGATCTTCGTGACCGCACAGGGATCGTCCAAGTCGTCGTTCGCCCAGAGAACGAAGCGGTCCACCAACTCGCAGAGACGATTCGTAGTGAGTTCGTCCTCGACGTGAAAGGGACGGTTCTCGAGCGTGAGAACAAGAACCCGAACATGCCGACAGGAAATATCGAAGTCATCGCTTCAGAGATCAACATCTTAAACGCTGCGAAGATGACACCAATCCCAATCGGTGACGAAGCGGAAAACGTTTCAGAAGACCTGCGTCTCAAATACCGTTACCTCGACCTTCGTCGTCCGGCGCTTCAAGAGACGTTCCGTCTCCGCTCGAAAACCTCGAACACGATTCGTAACTTCTTGACGGAGCAAGAGTTCCTTGAAGTCGAAACACCGATTTTGACGAAGTCGACGCCAGAAGGCGCACGTGACTATCTCGTACCGAGCCGTGTCCACGGTGGTGAGTTCTATGCACTTCCACAATCACCACAGCTCTTCAAACAGTTGCTCATGGTCGCAGGATTTGACCGTTACTTCCAAATCGCACGCTGCTTCCGTGACGAGGACCTTCGTGCAGACCGTCAACCTGAATTCACACAAGTCGACATCGAAACGAGCTTCATGGACATCGAAGACTTGATGGCGATGATGGAATCGATGATGAGACAAGTCATGGAATCGACGCTCGGTCGTACGGACACACCAGCGAAGTTCGAGCGGATGACACACGCGGAAGCGATGCGTCGTTTTGGTTCGGATAAGCCGGACACGCGCTTCGGTCTCGAACTCATCGACGTGGCGGACGCTGTGAAAGGTGCTGGCTTTAAAGTGTTCGATGCAGCACTCGAATCAAACGGGCAAGTCAAGGCGATCAACGTCAAAGGTGAGGCGGACAACTTCTCACGTAAAGACATCGACAAGCTTCAAGAGTTCACGGCGGTGTACGGTGCGAAAGGTCTCGCATGGCTCAAAGTGACAGCGGAAGGCTTGAACGGTCCAATCGCGAAGTTCTTTGATGAGACATACGCACAGAAGCTAATTGAAGCCACAGATGCAGAAGCAGGTGACCTTCTTCTCTTCGTCGCATCGAAACCAACTGTCGTTGCAGACAGCCTTGGCGCACTCCGCGTCAAGCTCGGTCACGAACTTGGTCTCATCGACGAATCGAAGTTCAACTTCCTTTGGGTAACGGACTTCCCACTCGTAACGTTTGAAGAAGAAGACGGTCGCTTCTATGCGAACCACCATCCGTTCACGATGCCAAACCGTGAAGACCTCCATCTTCTCGAGACAGATCCGGCAAGTGTACGCGCGGTTGCGTATGACCTCGTCTTGAACGGTTACGAACTCGGTGGCGGTTCACAACGTATTTATGAGCGTGACATTCAAGAGCGCATGTTCAAATTGCTTGGTTTCACACAAGAAGAAGCGGTTGAACAGTTCGGCTTCTTGCTTGAAGCGTTCGAATACGGTACACCGCCACATGCGGGAATCGCACTCGGTCTCGACCGTCTCGTCATGATTCTTGCAGGTCGTTCGAACCTTCGCGACACAATCGCCTTCCCGAAAACGGCTTCGGCAAGCTGTCTCTTGACGCAAGCACCGAGCCCTGTCGCGGACGCGCAACTCGAAGAGTTATCGATTCGTACGGCAATAAAAGAGAAAAAATAAGCATAAAAAAACGAGGGTTGCCATGGCAATCCTCGTTTTTTGTATGTGTGAAACGGATTTTGGATTCAACACAAGATGGTAGATATTTAATTGGAACACATCCTCTTGTTAACGTTTATCCTCTTCTCGCTGCATATATTTCGCTGTTCGCTGCAACGCGAAACCAAACGCAAACAGCGAGGCGATGACTGCGGACATCGTATAGACCGAATCGATAAACGCCAGATAGATTCCAAGTAGTCCGAGACCGAAACTCACGAAAAAGAGAATGAGGAGTCTCGGATGTTGTTTCAGTGTCTGTTTCATCGGCTCGGAACGTTCAACTGACATCCTGTGCCGTCCGTCACGAGTAGATTCGAATTGAACACTTGGCCGTCACTCTTCAAGACGAGCGTACGACGGTCTTCGAGGAAATCGATTTTCATCTGTTCATCTAAAAACACTTTTGTCCAGTTTTTGATTAAGATTGGTCCGATGTTTGATTCGATTTCAACGTCTTCCGGAGTCGTCTCGGTTACGTATCGAATCTCAAAGATTCCGCTGTTCCCACAACCACAACCTTCTGTCTCGTAAAAGAGGTGCATCTGTCCTTCGCGTTCGCCTTTCAATGACTCGATTCGTTCGAGGGCACGATCTGTAATGTGTACATGCATGTGTATCACTCCTTACTTTTATTATACGCCGTTTGAAAAAAGAATGAAAAAGGGATGCATCCTGTTTTCCACCTTTCGGAAAAAAGCGTACACTAAATGAAGAGAAGGGGGAAGAGAGAATGATTTCACGTTTTTTTAGTTATTATCGACCACATAAAAAGTTATTCCTACTCGATTTTTCATTCGCAATTCTCGTCGGACTGCTTGAACTTGGATTTCCGCTTGCCGTTCAATGGTTCATCGACGACTTGTTGCCGGGTGGGGAATGGAACTGGATTATCATCGTCAGCATCGGCCTGTTGATTCTATACATATTGGCCATGATGATGCAGTACGTCGTTAACTACTGGGGACATAAGCTCGGCATCAACATCGAGACGGACATGCGAGAAGAGTTGTTCACGCATATCCATAAACAGTCGTTCCGCTTCTTTGACAATCATAAGACCGGCCATTTGATGAGCCGGGTCACGAACGACTTGTTCGATATCGGGGAAGTGGCGCACCATGGGCCGGAAGACTTCTTTATCGCCATCATGACGTTACTCGGTGCGTTCGGGATCATGTTCTCGATCGACCCTGAACTCGCACTCGTCACCGTTGTCGCAGTACCGTTCCTCATCATCATGATCACGTATGCGAATAAGAACATGAACAAGGCGTGGCAAAAGATGTACACGAATATCGGGGAAGTGAACGCGCGCGTCGAGGACAGTGTGTCCGGGGCGCGCGTCGTCCAATCGTTTACGAACGAGGCGTTCGAAATCGGGCGTTTCCAAAAAGACAACAACTTCTATCGCGGCTCGAAGATTGAAGCGTATCGTGTCATGAGTACGTCACTCGCAGGTATTTATATCACGACGCGTCTTATGACGTTGCTCGTCCTTGTATACGGGGCGTACTTGACGTATGAAGGACAGTTATCGTACGGACAACTCGTCGGCTTCATCTTGTACATGAATTTACTCATTAAGCCGATTGAAAAGATCACGGCGCTCCTCGAGATGTATCCGAAAGGGATGGCAGGGTTCAAACGATTCACGCAGTTGCTTGATGAAGAGCCGGACATTGAGAACCGAGCGGATGCGACCGAGGTCGAAACGTTGACAGGTGATATCGTCTTCGACGACGTCTCATTCGGCTATTCAGACTACCGCCAAGTGTTGACAGATATTGATTTGTCGATCGAGGCAGGGACGACTGTGGCCTTAGTCGGGACGAGCGGGGCTGGAAAGACAACCATCTGTTCACTCATTCCACGTTTTTATGACGTCACAAAGGGTGCCATCTCGATTGACGGCATGGATATCCGGGACATGACGAAAGAAAGTTTACGTCGTCAAATCGGAATTGTGCAACAAGACGTCTTCTTATTTGCGGGTACGCTACGGGAGAACATTGCTTACGGGAAACTGGATGCGACCGATGCAGAGATCATGCATGCGGTGGAAAAAGCACATCTCGGCACGCTCGTCGAAGAGCTCGAGCACGGTCTTGATACACAAATCGGAGAGCGTGGACTAAAACTCTCCGGAGGTCAGAAACAACGCATCGCCATTGCGCGTATGTTTTTGAAAAATCCGCCGATTTTAATACTCGATGAGGCGACCTCGGCGCTCGATACGGAGACCGAGGCCATCATTCAGGATTCATTAAATGAACTGGCAGCAAATCGAACGACGCTCATCATCGCGCACCGTTTAGCGACTGTAAGGAATGCCGACCGGATTCTTGTCGTGACGGCAGAAGGAATCGTAGAAGATGGAACGCACGAAGAACTCAGTCAAAAAGGTGGCGTCTTCACGAACCTGTTACAACGTCAACAACTATAAATCGAGGGCTGCCTGATAAAGGGCGGCCCTTTTTGGCGTGATAACAGCATTTCGTGGGTAAATACTTATGGATGAACGAAAGCGAAGGAGGCAAAATACCATGAAAGCTGTACAAGTCGTAGGATATGGGGACGTTGACCAACTCCAAGTGGTTGATATCCCGAAACCGTCTCCGAAAGCAGGAGAAGTGCTGATCAAGGTACGCGCCTGCGCGATTAACAATACGGAAATATGGATGCGAGAAGGGGCTTATGGAACTGGGGAAAAGTCAGGATGGCGCCCGGAAGGCGTCCAGTTCCCACGCATTCCCGGTTCAGACATCACTGGTGAAGTCGTCGAGCTCGGAGATGGGGTCGACCAAGGGATGATGGGTCGACACGTCGTCTTATTCCCGTTCACCTCGAGCGGACCTGAGCGGAAGGAACACTTGTCGGACGATATGTCCTTTATTGGATCAGAGTATGACGGGGGCTACGCGGAGTATGTATCATGGCCGGCTGACCTTTGTTTTGACATGCCGCTTGATGATTTCGTCGAGAGTGCAGTCTTTTCCGTAAGTGGTCTCACGGCTTGGCATATGAACGAGCAGTTACACATCCGTTCCGGTGAGACGATTGTCGTCACTGGGGCAAGTGGCGGGGTCGGCTCACTCAACATCCAAATTGCGGCGAACGTATTCGGGGCGAATGTGTTCGCTATCGTCGGTGATTTGAAAAACGAGCAAGAGTTAAAAGCGCTTGGGGCGACCGAAGTGTTTTCCTACCGTTCTGAGACGCTCGCCGATGATATCATCGCTGCGAACGGTGGCCCGGTCGACGCGGTCCTCGATGTCGTGGGAGATGCGCTATTTGATGTATCTCTAAACATCTTGAAAAAGGGAGGGAAGTTCTGTATCTCTGGTTCGGCGGGAGGACAGACGACCCATCTCGACTTCCGGACGCTGTACTTGAAACATATCGCGATGTACGGGTCTGTTCTCGGGACACGATATGAATTCGCGGAGATGTTGCGCTCGGTCGCCGAAGGGAAGCTAAAACCGGTCATTGACCGGACGTTCCCGCTTGAAGAGGCACGTGAGGCACAGGCGTATTTTAAACAATCGGGTAAGTTCGGAAAGATTGTGCTCATTCCGAACACATAAAAAGAGAGGAGATCTCCTCTCTTTTTCATGCGAATTTTACTTTGAGACGATCGACATAGGCGATGAACAGGCGGAACCGTTCTAGCCAAAACTGGAAGAATGGACCGATGAGGAAAATCGATAAGACGGTCCCGAAGAAAAGTGGTCCGCCGAGTGCCCAACCGATGAGACAAGCGGTCAGTTCCATCCAAGTCCTCATGGCACGGACGGACGTTTGGAAACGGTCTGCTAAGGCAAGCGTCAATCCATCGCGTGGACCGGCACCGTACCCGACGGCGACATAGAGACCAGCTCCCATGCCCATCACAAATATGCCGAATGTGAGCCAAACAATATTCACAATCATCCCTTCGAAAACAGGGAGCCATTGCTCATTTAATATCACGTTCATGAACACCCCAACGAACACCGCGTTTACTAGAGTTCCGAACTGAGGACGTATGCGGTCGAGTATGTATTTAAATAGAACGAGTAAAAGACCGACGCATAAAATCACCGTCCCGATTGAAATCGGAAGATGGTGAGCGATACCGATATGAAGGACGTCCCACGTGGAAACCCCGAGATTTGCCGTGATCATGATAGATGAACCGAGCGCGAGTAAGAACAACCCGGTCATGAAGAGACCCCATTTGAAGAGAATGCGTAAAAGATGGATAGATCGGACGTGCACGAACATCGCCTCGTTTCAATAGAATGATTGATTTATCTTAGCACAGGCGATTGAAAAACATAAAAAAAACGTCTCAGCTTATTGGCTGAGACGTGAGTGTTATTTCTTCGATGATTTCTTTGCTTTGTTCTTTTTATAGTAATCGTAGACGAACGGTGCGACCGCCGTCGCGATTTTAATCAATGTTCCCATTTTGCCTTTCTTAGCCATTATGCTGCACCCCTTTCTCTTCTAGAAGAATATATTCCACACAATTTGATTTTGAAAACATATCTCGAGCACATTCCATCTTCATGACAAAGATTATAACCCATCATACTATAGGGTGGAGGAGGTCTATTGATGAAAACAATCATTTGGTACCAAAATGATTTACGTATTGATGATCATTTACCGCTTGAAGAGGCACTTCGCCATGACGATCCGATCGAAGGTCATTTTTTTATCAGTCCGAATCAGTTCGTTGAAAATCGTTATGGCGTCATTCCACTTGGGAAGGAGCGACTTCATTTCTTGAAGGAGTCATTAGAGGATGTGGCCGGTTCACTCGACGCACTTGGTATCCCATTTCACGTGCACGTTGGTCATCCGCTCGAAACGCTCGACCCGTCCGACCGTCTCTTGTTTCAGCGGGCAGTCGGATACAATGAGCGCCGACGTGAAAATGAAGTGATCAAAAAATGGAAAGGGGAGTACAAGACGTTCGGTGGATTCACGTTATTTGAAGAGGGCGATATCCCGTTTGAGAAAATGCCGTTTCTCTTCACGGAGTTTCGAAAAGCGGTCGAATATGATGTACGTCCCCGAGAACTGATTTCCCGTAAGGCGACGGCTGCCACACGCGAGGTGACGTTCCCATTTTCGATTCAAGAAGTAAAGCAAGACCCGAGGACGGCTTTTCCGTTCAAAGGTGGCGAATTGGCAGCGAAGCGTCGATTGAATGACTATTTGTCCGTGCCGATTCGAACGTACAAAGAAACGAGAAATGGTTTTGGTGTCGATGACTCGACGAAGCTATCTTCTTATTTAGCGAACGGCTCGTTATCACCTCGACGGGTATTCTTTGAACTCGAGGCACATGAACGAACGCATGGGGTAAATGAATCAACGTACTGGCTGTACTTTGAACTATTATGGCGTGAGTTCTTTCAATGGGTCGCACTCGAGCAAGGGAAAAAATTATTTCGATCACAAGGCATCCGGTCGAAACGGAAAGACTGGCGAGTCGAGGCGGATGTCATTGAAAAATGGCGAAAGGGAGAGACGGGTGTTGATTTCGTAGATGCGTTTATGCGCGAACTGAATGCGACGGGATGGATGTCCAATCGGGGGCGACAAATCGTGGCGAATTATTTTTCAAAAGAGTTAAAACAAGATTGGCGTTACGGGGCTTCCTACTTTGAATCGAAACTAATCGATTACGACGTGGCGAGCAATTGGGGGAATTGGGCGTACCAGGCGGGTGTCGGGAACGACTCGCGCGACCGCCGTTTCAACATCGAGCGTCAACAGTTCACGTATGACCCGGACCGTGCGTTTCGTAACAAATGGTTGTGACCAAACTGTCACGTGAAGTCGGCGTTTCTCATTGACTTCTTTTTACAGAAGCGCTATAGTTAAATCAACAGATGGGATACCTGAGGTGTACGAGAGCCGCCTTCGTTATTTTGAGCCAACACTTTGAATACGGGAGACCGAACTGCTAACCAGATCAACTGCCTCATCACGTGCAGGAGGACTTGTGAAGGAAACGCTAGGTCACCCACCTGCATACGCAGGTTCAAAAGCAAGGCATCGTCACGGCACTCCGGGCCCCATCGATTTTTTTGTAAATACGTCGCGAGACGTCTTTTTTTTGAATATAATTCCGAGTAAAATAGTATGAGAAAATAGGATTAGTTGGAGGAAGAAATATGTTACACCAGTTTTCACGTAATGAATTGGCCATCGGCTCTGAAGGCCTTGATGCTTTAAAGAATAAAACGGTCGCGATTTTAGGCGTCGGCGGTGTCGGCTCATTTGCGGCAGAGGCACTTGCGCGCAGTGGCGTCGGACGCATCATCCTCGTCGATAAAGATGATATCGACATCACGAACGTCAACCGACAAATCCACGCACTATTGTCGACGGTCGGTCAACCGAAAGTCGAAGCGATGGGGAAACGTCTCCTTGACATCAACCCGGACTTAGACCTCGTCCAATTGAAGATGTTCTATACAGAAGAGACATATGAAGAGTTCTTCGCTCAAAACATCGACTACGTCATCGATGCGTCAGACACGATCATCTATAAGATTCATTTAATCGTAGAATGTAAGCGTCGCGGCATCCCGGTCATCTCAAGCATGGGGATGGCGAATAAGATGGATCCGACACGCATCAAGGTCGTCGACATTAAAGATACGTCATATGACCCGATTGCGAAGATGGTCCGTACTCGTCTACGTAAAGAGAAAATCTACAAAGGCGTCCCGGTCGTCTTCTCGGACGAATCTCCAATCGTGACACGCGAAGACGTGAACGAGGTCGTCGGGAAGAAAGATGCCCCGATCCGTAAAGCGAAGATGCCACCGAGCTCGAACGCGTTCGTCCCATCGGTTGCAGGACTTGTCGCTGCAGGATACGTCATCAATGACTTGCTCGAACAAGCGGGCGTCGAAATCAACCGCATCCAAAAATAAAACGACGCTGGCTCATTTCGAGTCGCGTCGTTTTTCCCAATAATCGAGCCGTTTTTGGATTTGTTGCTCGAATCCACGTGGCGTCGGTTTATAGTAATTTGGTCGTTTTCTAGCCAAGTTTTCTGGCCAATAGTTTTGAGGGACGAACCCGTCTTTTTCGTCATGTGGATACTTGTATCCGACCCCGTTCCCGAGTTCACGTGCTCCTGGACTATGGGCATCCCGGAGATGTACGGGCACAGGGCCTCCCTCGACTGTGCGGACGTGGTGAAGCGCCTTGTCGATGGCGGTGATGACCGCATTTGATTTTGGAGCGGTTGCCAAATAGAGAACGGCTTCTGCGATTGGGATGCGAGCTTCTGGAAAACCGATGTACTCGCTCGCTCGTGCTGCTGCATCGACGATGAGAAGTGCGTTCGGGTCGCTCATTCCGATATCTTCGGCGGCATGGACGTATAAACGACGCATGATGAATCGCGGAGATTCGCCAGCCTCAATCATGACGGCTAGCCAGTATAGCGCGGCATCTGGGTCAGACCCCCGAATCGATTTGATGAACGCCGAAATGACATCGTAATGTCGGTCGCCCGTCTTATCGTATTTGATTGACTTCTGTTGAATCGACTCTTCCGCGACCTCTAGCGTGATATGAATCTCTCCGTCCACCTCAGGCGTTGTCAAGACGGCGAGTTCGAGTGCGTTCAACAGGACACGGTAGTCACCATCCGCCATTTTGATATAATGGTCTGCAGCAGCTTCATCCATTTTGACCGGATAATTTCCGAGACCACGTGAGTCGTGTAGCGCCCGCTCAAGGACGGCACGTAACTCTTCAGCACCAGGTGGCTCGAGTCGAAACACGGTCGCGCGTGACAGGAGTGCGGCGTTTACTTCAAAACTCGGGTTTTCTGTCGTCGCTCCGATGAGGACGAGCTTTCCAGACTCAAGGGCAGGAAGGAGTGCGTCTTGTTGGAGCTTATTGAACCGGTGGATCTCATCTAAAAAGAGAATCGTCCGTTCGTCTTCATAGTCGAAGCGGGACTCCGCTTCACGAATGACGTTCCGCAATTCATCGAGTTTTGCTGTGACGGCGTTCAATTGGACGAATGTCGCTTTCGTGTAATTCGAAATAACACGGGCAAGTGTCGTCTTACCGGTGCCAGGTGGACCATATAGGATAATCGTACCGAGTCGATCGGCTTCGATGGCACGACGAAGTAGCTTGCCCTCGCCGATGATATGGCGCTGTCCGATAACGTCATCTAATGTTTCGGGGCGCATCCGATTGGCGAGCGGTCCGCCATTCGATTGATGAAATAAATCAGGCATACGTAACCATTCCTTTCGACAAACGTTTGTTCGATTAGTATAACAGAAGGAGACTTGAAGATGAAAATATCTACAAAGGGCCGCTATGGCTTAACGATTATGATTGCGTTGGCGCGTGAGACAGATAACAAGCCGCTCAGTTTAAAGAAGATTGCCGCACGCCATGAGTTGCCGGAGCATTATTTGGAGCAATTGATCGGTCCACTCCGCAACGGGGGACTCGTCAAGAGTGTACGGGGTGCGTACGGCGGCTATCAGCTCGTCAAACCGGCAGAAGAAGTGACAGCAGGTGAAATCATTCGCTTGCTCGAGGGACCTTTAGCCATCGTCGAAGAATCTGAAGCAGATGATGCGGTGAAACGCAAGCTTTGGGATAAAATCAAAGAAGCCATCGATACCGTCCTTGACGAAACGACACTCGCGGACCTCGCTGAAGAAGAGTCAGACGGCTACATGTTTTATATTTAATAATGAGGTGACCTTAGATGAACTATTTTGATCACGCTGCGACGACACCGATGCGACCAGAAGTCCTCGAAGCGATGACACCGTACTTTTTAGAGACGTACGGGAACGCGTCGAGCATCCACGGAATTGGACGTAACGCCCGGGCGGCGCTCGATTCGTCACGTCGCGTCCTCGCGAAGTGGATTGGTGCTTCACCGAACGAGATCGTCTTTACGTCAGGTGGGACGGAGTCGGATAACTATGCCTTGTTCGGTGCGGCATATGCCCATCAAGAAAAAGGCAAACATATCATTACGACAAAAGTCGAGCACCACGCCGTTCTTCACGCGATGGAGCAACTTGAGCGTGAGGGCTTCGACGTCACGTATCTCGATGTTGATGAGTCGGGAGCTGTAGATATAGAAACGTTCCGATCAGCGTTACGTGAGGATACGATTCTCGTATCGGTTATGTACGGCAACAACGAGGTCGGAACGCGCCAACCGATTCAAGAAATCGGGGAGTTGTTACAAGACCATCAGGCTCTCTTCCATACGGATGCGGTACAAGCGCTCGGTACAGAAGAAATTGATGTGAAACGTATTCATGTCGATTTATTGTCGGCGTCCGCACATAAAGTGAATGGGCCAAAAGGTATCGGTTTTCTTTTCATGAAAACAGGTGTAAAATTAGCGTCACGTTCTTTTGGTGGACAACAAGAACGTAAACGTCGAGCCGGCACGGAAAATGTTCCGGGTGCCGTCGGATTCCAAAAAGCAGCTGAACTCGTCATGGCAGAGCGTGAGGACCGAGTGACTCTCTATGCTTCGCTCGATTTGGCACTGCGTCAACGTCTTGACGAACTAGGCGTAACTTATGAGGTGAACGGGTCGAATCGTTTACCTCACATCGTGAACTTATACCTCCCTGGAATTGACCTTGAACCTTTCCTCATCATGATGGATATGCGGGGCATGGCGATTTCGAGCGGGAGCGCCTGCACGGCGGGGTCGGTCGAACCGTCCCATGTATTGTCGGCGATGTACGGGGATTCAGAGCGGACGCGTCAGTCTGTTCGAATCAGTTTTGGCCACGGTAACTCGGTCGAGGACGCGAAACGGCTCGCGGAGCGACTAGAAGAAGTCGTCTCGACATTTATGAACGGAGTGAGATAGATGAATTTACGCACGAAAGCCCCTGAAGAGACGACGGTCGTCGTCGGGATGTCAGGTGGCGTCGATTCATCGGTGACGGCCCATGTGTTAAAAGAACAAGGGTATAACGTCATCGGAATTTTTATGAAAAACTGGGATGACACGGACGAGAACGGTGTGTGTACGGCGACAGAGGACTATGAAGACGTCATCGCCGTGGCGAACCAAATCGGGATTCCTTACTATGCGGTCAACTTTGAAAAAGAATATTGGGACCGCGTCTTTGAATATTTCTTAGCGGAATATCGTCTCGGTCGGACGCCGAACCCGGACGTCATGTGTAACAAAGAAATCAAATTCAAAGCATTCCTCGACCATGCGCTTCGACTCGGTGCCGATTTTGTAGCGACCGGACACTATGCGCAAGTGAAATATGTTGATGGTGAGCATCGTCTGTTACGAGGAAAAGACGACAACAAAGACCAAACGTATTTCTTGAACCAATTGTCACAAGACCAGCTCGCGCGGACGATGTTCCCCATTGGTCATATGGATAAGAAAGATGTACGTGCGATTGCCGAAGAGGCAGGACTCGCGACGGCGAAGAAGAAAGATTCGACGGGAATCTGCTTTATCGGTGAACGGAACTTCAAAGAGTTCTTGTCGGAATACCTTCCATCACAGCCTGGTGAAATGCGGACGCTCGACGGTGTCGTCAAAGGACGTCACGACGGGTTGATGTACTATACACTCGGACAACGTCACGGTCTCGGAATCGGTGGCGATGGGGACCCTTGGTTCGTCGTCGGGAAAGATGTCGAGAACAACGTCTTGTTCGTCGGACAAGGGTTCCATCACGACGCGCTCTACTCAGATGCGCTGCTTGCTTCGAAACTATCATGGACGGGAGCTGCTTCATCAGGAGAGTTCCGGGCGACGGCGAAGTTCCGTTATCGCCAACAAGATGTCCCGGTCACGATCGCTCCGCTCGAAAATGGCGAGGTCCTCGTCAAGTTCGATGAGCCACAACGTGCCATCACGCCAGGACAAGCGGTCGTCTTCTATGATGGCGACATCTGTCTCGGTGGGGCAACGATTGACGAAGCGTATCGAAACGGAAAACGACTCGACTATATCGGATGAGGTGATTGATATGAACGCAAACGAACAAGGCATCCAAGCGATGCAGCAAGGTGAATTCGAACAGGCGGCCAAACATTTCAATGAGGCCATCGAAGCGAACCCGACGGACCCGACTGGTTTCGTCAACATGGGGACATTGCTCCAGGCGATCAACGATTACGATCGTGCCGTCATCTTCTATGATAAGGCGATCGAGCTCGATGGTTCGTTCGGTGCCGCTCACTACGCGAAAGGTGCACTTGCCTATGAACTCGAGCAATTGGAGTCAGCGGAGGCGTCGCTTCGCCAAGCGCTCCTTTCTGGGATGGATGATGCTGATCTTCATTTCATGCTCGGGTTGACGTATAAGGCGATGGGTGATTTCGTTCGAGCGATGCCACGCTTGCGTGAAGCGAAAAAACAATCGCCAGAAGACGTGGAGATCACGTTCCAATACGGACTTGCACTCGCACAGAGTGAACAGCTCGAAGAGGCGGTCGTTGCGCTAGAAGAGACGCTCGATCTCGATGCGAGCCATACGGATGCCCGTTACAACTTGGCAATCGCATATGCGTTCTTGGGTGACCAGGAACGAACGTACGCTGAGCTTCAACGCGTCTTGGAGATGCAACCGGATCATGAACTTGCGCGTGACGCCATCACGAAGATGGATGCGCTGCTTGGAAACTGAAACGTATGAACAAGAAAGTGCCATCGCGATTGAGCGATGGCACTTTCTTTAGTTATCGCAATCAAAGTTGCTTCGTTGTGATTTTGACGGATTCTCCGGCAAACTCGCCGTATGCTTCGTCCATATTTTTCGTATACAGTTCGATGATGTTATGGCTCGGGTCTTTGAAGTACGCCGAGCGTTCTTTCCCATTCTTCGTCTCATCTTCGTCCCACGTCCGAAGTTTAACAGGGACATCGGTCTCATCTAAGATTTCGAGAGCCTGTTCAAACGACTCCATCGGAACGAAGAACGCACAGTGGACGTGGACGCCACCTTCATCATAGAGCGTGTCCCATTCCGTCACGTCCTGTTTACGGTTCGCATCCTCTTCTTCCGTAAAGTCGCGCTTCAACCAAAGACCTAACCGTGTGTTCCCACCGATATAAAGCCATGTTGCCCACGGCTCGTTCGCCTGCTCTTGTGATTCACTCGGCTCCGCATCGTCTCCGACCCATTGTTCGACGACAGGAAGACCTAATTTTTCATGCCAAAAAGCTACAGCTTCGTTCATGTCTGTCACTTCTAAAACGAGTTCACATAATCCGCTGACTGGAATTCGTTTGCCCATAGATGATTCCTCCTTCAATGTGTCATTCGAACAGTTCCCCGTTTCTTTAAATCAAAAACGCGACTAGCTGTGTTGAAGTGGGGGAATGGCAACCTATAGAAGGAGGTCGAGTGGCTTGCGAAAATTCAGTATGGTCAGCGTCATTTTGTTTTTTATTGTCGAGTACGTCTGGTTGAATCAATTATTTGAATCGGTAAATGAACGATTAGCAGATGGGAAATGGACGAATACGATTTTATATCAAGTGGTCGTTGAACCACGTGGACTCTTAACGTTAATCTTCCTTTTATTCGTAGCGCTCCTTCTCGTGGGATGGGCTGTTCACTATGTATACAGTGAGCAAAAGTCTTGGCAACATACATCTGAACATGTCGGTATTGGTTGGGTCGTTCCATTGATTTTGGCAGTACTCGGATTCCTCATTCCGAACGTATATGTCCAAGTCGGGATGTTACTCCTTCAAGTAACATTTATTCCGCTCATCCCATTCATCCATCAGACCGTCCCATTCTGGAAAGTCGTGACGAACTGGTTGATTCAGTTGGCTGTCATCGGTCTCGTCCTATTTGGGGCGAGAGGGATGCTTGAGGACTCGATTCGAATCGAGAAGACCGAACTCTTCACAAAACTCGAGGCATATCAGGCATCTGGTGACTTGGACAGGATTCAGAGATTAATTGAAGAAGTGGACTTGGATCAGGTTGAGCGCATTTTGGACCAGATTGATATCGAACAGTTGATACGTATTTTGGAGGTCGTCGATCTCGACCGAATCGAGCAAATCTTAAACCTGTTTAATTAGGGCATTTGTTCAATCGATTCATCTCGGGCTATAATGGATGATGGAAAAATAGCTGGAGGTGTCGGATATGATGGCAGCACCTTATGAGTTGACTGGAAAAGTCATTCGCGTCCTGTTTCAATCAGAAGAAGAGGCGCATACGATTGCGCTCGTACGTATAAAAGAAAAGAATTTTGAGACGGATGAGACCGAGATGGTCATCGCAGGCGTCGGGGTTGGCATCGAGAAAGGCGAGACGTATAAGGCGCACGGTCGTCTCGTTGATCATCCTCGATTCGGGAAACAGATGAAGGCGGATTGGATTCGCCGTGTCGTCCCGATGACGAAACGAGCTGCCGTCCGCTTTTTGACGAACGGGTCTTTCCCTGGAATCGGTCAAAAAACGGCGCAGAAGATTGCGGATTCACTCGGCGACGATTGTATCGACCAAATTGTGAGACATCCGAGTATCCTATCCGAAGTCGACGGATTGAAAGAAAAGCAGGCGCGTGTGATCACCGAGCGCCTGAACGTTTTATATGGGGTCGACCAGTTGCTTTTATTTCTCGCTCCGTTCGACGTGACACCACGTCTCGCCTCAAAAATCCATAAAGAGTACGAAGGACGGGCGATGGAGACGATTGAGAAAAATCCGTATGCGCTCATGTACGACGTACAGGGCATCGGCTTCAAGACGGCGGATGCGATTGCGGCGCACTTCGGAATTCAAGGCATTCATCCCGAACGCATTGCGGCAGCGGTGCTTTACGTATTAGAACTTGAACAAGGGAACGGTCATCTCTACGTGACGGCAGAACAACTTGAAGCCGAGATGCCTCGAATTATCGGGGCGGACCCAGGTGAGGCGCTCGTCACGGCATTAGAGTCACTTGCCAAAGAAGAACGGGTCGTCATCGATGATGGGGTCGTCTATCACCCTCGCGTGTTCCGTGCTGAGCGAAAAGCGGCAGAAGAGTTGGCGCGCATCATGGCGACATCGACAACAGAGGATGTGGATATGACGACCATCTTTGATGCGGTCGGACGTGTTGAGGAAATGTTTTCAATCGAATATGCGACCCAACAGCGAGAAGCCATCGAACTTGCGCTCAAGTCACCGCTCATGGTTCTCACAGGTGGTCCAGGTACCGGGAAGACGACGGTCGTCCGAGGGATCATTCATGCACTCAGCGACGTCTTCGATTGGAAGTTAGATCCCGTTCCGAACCAACCGTTCCCGTTCGTCTTGGCCGCACCGACGGGTCGAGCGGCGAAACGCCTAAGCGAGTCGACAGGGCTACCGGCCTCGACGATTCATCGGCTGTTAAAGTTCGACGGTAGTTCGTTCCAAGTCGATGAGACGAATCCGCTTGTCGGGAAAGTGCTCATCGTCGATGAGGCGTCGATGATTGACATCTTTTTGTTCCGAAGCTTGCTAAAGGCGGTACCGAACGGCATGAAAATCTTGTTCGTTGGAGACCGCGATCAGCTCCCGTCTGTCGGACCGGGGCAAGTACTTGCCGATTTGATGGCGACAGAAGGGATTCCGGTCGTCCGCCTCGACGTCGTCCACCGTCAGGCGTCGGAATCGAGCATCCTCCGACTTGCCCATTCCTTGAACGCCAAAAAGATGCCAGAAGATTTGTTGGCGTCACTGCCGGACCGGCGCTTCTATACGGCGAATCAGGAGACGGCACTTCAAGCGATTTGTCAGATGGCAGGAGCGGCTCTCCGAAAAGGATATTCACCGTTTGATATTCAAGTGCTCGCACCGACGTATCGAGGGGTATGTGGAATTGACGGACTGAATGAAGCACTTCAAAACGTATTCAATCCAAAATCAAGTGCCCGTGAAGTGAAGCATGGGACGCGCATTTACCGAAACGGTGATAAAGTGCTACAACTCGTCAACAACGCCGAGGAGAACGTCTATAACGGGGACATCGGGGAAATCACGAACATCTTCTACGCGAAGGAAAATGTCGATAAGGTCGACAAGATTTATATCCGATTCGACCAGACAGAAGTCGAGTACAACCGTAGTGAATGGGACCAGTTCACCCATGCCTACGCCATCACGATCCATAAGTCACAAGGTTCCGAGTTCCCAATCGTTCTCATGCCGGTCTTCTTCAACGGAGGATTCCGATCGTCGCGCAACTTGATTTATACAGCTGTGACTCGGGCGAAGAAGAGTTTACTCTTGTTTGGTGACGTGCGTGCGCTCGAGGCGGCGACGCGAGAAGAGGAGCCGGTGCGACGGACAAAATTGGTCGAGCGCTTAGGCGGGAAGTCTTGACGTCTTTCCGAACGCGTGTGATAATGACGAATAGACAACTGAAACGATACAGACGATGAAGGAAATGAGTACGTCGTCACCGCCTCTACAGAGACATCTTCCTAGGCTGCGAGAAGATGGGGGTCGGCCGACCGAAGCTATTCTGGAGTCCCCACTCAACCTGGGCGCCTCATCCACGTTAACGGATGTTCGAGGCACGGTGTATACCGTGCGAACGAGGGTGGTACCACGAAGCGATGCTTTCGTCCCTTTCCACAGGGGCAGGCATCGCTTTTTTTCGTTTCGTTCAGAAATAAGGAGGAATTGTTCATGAAACCGCTCAAATCATTGACTGGCGCACAAATTCGCCAAATGTACTTAGATTTCTTCAAATCAAAAGGGCACAGCGTGGAGCCGAGTGCTTCACTTGTACCGGTTGAAGATCCGACTTTGTTGTGGATCAACTCTGGTGTTGCGACATTGAAGAAATACTTTGATGGACGTGTGATTCCAGCGAACCCACGTATCGTCAACGCTCAAAAATCGATTCGTACGAACGATATCGAGAACGTCGGGAAGACAGCGCGTCACCATACGTTCTTCGAGATGCTCGGGAACTTCTCAGTCGGTGAATACTTCCGTGAAGAAGCGATCACATGGGGTTGGGAACTGTTGACGAGCGACGAATGGTACGGACTCGACCCGGACCGTCTCTCTGTCACGATTCACCCGGACGATGAAGAGTCAAAACAAATTTGGTTGAACCTCGGCATGCCGGCTGATCGCATCATCCCGCTAGAAGATAACTTTTGGGAAATTGGCGAAGGCCCATCTGGTCCAAACACGGAGATTTTCTTTGACCGTGGACCAGCATTCGGGGACGACCCGACAGACCCTGAACTTTATCCAGGTGGAGAGAACGAGCGTTATCTTGAAATTTGGAATATCGTGTTCAGCCAATATAACCATGACGGACACGGAAACTATACAGAGCTTCCGCGCAAAAACATTGATACAGGGATGGGACTCGAGCGGATGGCGAGCGTCCTTCAAGACGTACCGACAAACTTCGATACCGACCTCTTCATGCCGATCATTCGTGAAACTGAAAAAATCAGTGGCGACGTATACCGTCAAGACAGCAGCAAAGACGTTGCGTTCAAAGTCATCGCGGACCATATTCGTACAGTATCGTTCGCAATCGGTGACGGGGCACTTCCATCGAACGAAGGACGTGGCTATGTCCTCCGTCGTCTTCTCCGCCGTGCTGTACGTTATGCGAAGATGCTAGGAATCGAGCGTCCGTTCATGTATGAGCTCGTCGATGTCGTCGGAGACATCATGGTCGACTTCTACCCGCAAGTGAACGAGAAGAAAGACTTCATCAAGAAAGTCATCAAGAACGAGGAAGAGCGTTTCCACGAAACGTTGAATGACGGTCTCGCAATTTTGAACGAAGTTGCGAAAGCACAAAAAGCTGCTGGGTCAAACGTGATCAGCGGTCAAGATGCATTCCGTCTTTATGACACGTATGGCTTCCCGCTCGAATTGACAATCGAATACGCAGAAGACCATCAGATGACGGTCGATGAAGATGGTTTCAAAGAAGCGATGAACGAGCAACGTGAACGTGCACGTCAAGCGCGTGCTGACGTAGAATCGATGCAGATTCAGTCGGGTGTGCTTGCAGACATCACGATGCCGTCGACATTCCTCGGTTATAACAACCTTGAGACGAACGCAAAAATCATCAGCTTGATTCACAACGGCGAACTCGCTGACGTCGTCGCTGCAGGGGAAGAGGCACAAGTCATCCTCGATCAGACACCATTTTACGCTGAGAGTGGCGGTCAAATCGGTGATAAAGGACAAATCGTCGGAGAAGACTTCCTTCTTCGCGTGAAAGATGTGTCGAAAGCGCCAAACGGACAGAACTTGCATACTGTCACGGTCGAGTCAGGTGTGGCGAAAGCGGAAGTAGCCGTCACAGCCACTGTCGACCAGGCATCGCGTCAAGCCATCGTCAAAAACCATACGGCGACGCACCTTTTGCATCGTGCACTCAAAGATACGCTCGGGGAGCACGTCAACCAGGCGGGTTCACTCGTGACACCAGATCGTCTCCGTTTTGACTTCTCACACTTCGGTCAAGTGACACCTGAAGAGCTTCAATCGATTGAGCGTCAAGTGAACGAGAAAATTTGGGCATCAATCGGTGTCGACATCGAAGAGATGAACATTGCGGATGCGAAAGCAAAAGGTGCGATGGCACTCTTCGGCGAGAAATATGGTGATGTCGTTCGGGTTGTATCAGCAGGGGATTACTCGGTTGAGCTTTGTGGTGGGATTCACGTCTCCAACACGGCTGAAATCGGACTCTTTAAAATCTTGTCTGAATCAGGGATTGGCGCTGGGACGCGTCGAATTGAAGCGGTCACGGGAGCTGGCGCATATGAAGTGATGAACCAGCAAATCGAGACGCTTGAAGCAGCAGCGAAACTGTTGAAGACAAAACCACTTGAAGTTCCTGCACGCGTTCAAGCACTTCAAGCTGAAATCAAAGAAGTCGAGCGTGCTTCAGAATCGCTTAAAGCGAAGCTTGCCAACATCGAGGCATCTTCATTAACGGATGCAATCGAAACGATTGATGGCGTTCAATTGATTGCGAAACGCGTCGATGGACAAGATATGGATGCCCTTCGCAGTATGGTCGACGACTTGAAAGGGAAACTCGGTTCTGCCGTGATTATCCTTGGTTCGGCGAACGGTGAGAAGGTCAACCTCGTCGCAGGTGTGACGAAAGACTTGAACGATCGTGGCTTCCATGCCGGAAAACTGATTAAAGAAGTCGCGACACGCTGCGGTGGTGGCGGTGGCGGTCGTCCAGACATGGCACAAGCAGGTGGCCGTGATGCAACAAAACTGGACGAAGCATTGAAGTTTGCTTCACATTACGTCGAATCACTGGCATAATAGAGTGTGAAGTGCAAACGGAAAGAGGTGGATTCTTGTGAGCCAAATGGATCGCACGATGCAATTCAATTTTCCAGAAGATGATCAACGTGCTAACACACGTGAGACGCTGATTACGGTATATCAAGCACTCGAGGAAAAAGGTTATCAACCGATCAATCAAATCGTGGGATACTTACTGTCAGGTGACCCTGCCTACATTCCACGTCATAATGATGCGCGAAACTTGATTCGTAAAATTGAGCGGGATGAACTTCTCGAAGAGTTGGTCAAATCGTATTTGAACGATCGTAGAGAGGATTAATATGAAGCGAGTCATGGGACTCGATGTCGGATCGAAGACGATTGGTGTCGCGGTGAGTGACCTGATGGGATGGACGGCGCAAGGTGTGGAGACGGTCTACTGGACCGAACCTGACTTTGATGAAGCCGTCCGTCTCCTTCGTCCGTTTATCGAGCAGTACGATGTGAAAGAAGTCGTCGTCGGTCACCCGAAAAACATGAATGGAACAGTCGGTCCGCGCGGTGAAGCGTCCGAGGCATTTGCCGAGGCGTTCACAGAACAGACAGGCTTACCTTGCGTGTTGGTGGATGAACGATTAACGACGATGCAAGCGGAACGGATGCTCATTTCAGCAGATGTCAGCCGCAAAAAGAGAAAAGCGGTCATCGACAAGATGGCGGCCGTGATGATTTTACAAAACTACCTGGATCGTTCCGGGAAATAAGGAGGAATCTCTCATGGCAGAAATCCGTCGTGAAGAAGAAATGTACCGTATTCCAGACGAAAATGGAGACGAACATTTATTTGCAGAAATTTTCCGTATGACGAGCGACCGTTCGAAAAAGACGTTTGTCGTACTCGAACCGGTTGGCGCACCAGAGACAGAAGATGAAGATACGATTGAAGTATACGCATTTGAAATTGAAGAACTTGAAGATGGCGAATTCATCTTGAAGCTCGTCGAAGACGATGAAGACTTCGATGAGGTCATGGAAGCATTCGACATCGTCAATGACGAAGTCGGTCTAGACTAAATAGGGGACGGGCGACTAGGGAACATCCCTCGTCGCCTCTCTTTATAAAAAGAACAGGGGAGAAATGCATGAATCATCCATCTATGTCAGATGAGAAACGTGCCCGCAACCGGATCGTCCGTCGCATCACGGTTGTCATCCTGGCCATCTTCCTTCTCGTCATCGCCACAGGGTCGGCGCTCACATATGTCTTTGTGAAGCGTTCCATCGAACCGATTGACCCAACTTCGACTGAAACGGTCGAGATTGAAGTCCCGCTCGGTGCTGGTTCGGGATACATTGGTGAATTACTAGAAGAGAATGGGCTTGTAAGGAGTAGCACGATTTTCCGTTTCTATACACGCTTTAAGAACGAATCGTCGTTCCAGGCGGGGACGTATACGTTATCTCCGTCACAATCAATCGATGAATTGATTGAAACGTTGCAAACAGGTAAAGTCATTGTGGTCCCTGATATCAAGCTCGTCATTCCAGAAGGATTCACGATTGATCAGGTGATTGCGAGGCTTGCGAAAGTGGCCGAAATCCCGAAAGAAGAGATTTCTGAGCAGTTGAGCGACCGTGAATACATTCAGTCTCTCGTAAACGAGCATGAAATGTTGACGGAAGAAGTATTGCAGGAAGGCATCTATCATCCGCTTGAAGGATACCTGTTCCCAGCCACATATGAATTCAATAAAGGCGTAACGCTCAATGAAATCATCGACGAGATGTTACTACCAACCGAAAGTATGTATCAAGAATACAAAGGTCGTTTAGCCGATTCAGGACGTACGTTCCATGAGACGCTCGCGCTCGCATCCGTTGTCGAGAAAGAGGCGGTGTCAACGGAAGACCGTAAAGAGATTGCTGGCGTGTTCGAGAATCGCTTAAACGACGGAATGAAATTACAATCTGACCCGACCGTCTGGTACGGAACGGGAGAAACATCGATTTTCACTTCATTCGCGGACTTGGAGAACGATTCCTTATATAACACGTATCGTTACGAAGGCATCCCGATTGGACCGATTGCGGCCGTGAGCCGTGACGCATTTGAAGCGGTGCTTAATCCGAACGACACGGAGAACATTTACTTCTACGCACGCCCTCCACGTGAAGGGTTCCCGAACGGGGAAGTCTTGTTCGAAGTCGACTATGAGGATCACCAACAAAACGTCAATAAGTACCGTTCCGAATGGGAAGCGTTTGAAGAAGCAAACAGTAATTGATGGGACGACCGGAAGCGGATGCTTCCGGTCGTTTGAATGAAGAGAGTTAAGAGGTGGAACGAGTGGACCATGCATCCTATGAGGGATATGTAGAAAAACTAATCAATGACCGCTCCCCGCTATTGACGGAGATGGAGGCGTTCGCGCGTGTTCATCACGTCCCAATCATGGATTTGACGGGTTCGGAAGTGCTGCTCTCCTTACTGGCGATGCAACGGCCGACCCGAATCCTCGAAGTGGGTACGGCCATCGGCTATAGTGCCATTCGCATGGCAGAATTGTTACCCGATGCAGAAATCGTCACTATCGAGCGGAATGCTCGCCGTTTCGAAGAGGCGACGGAATTCATCAATCGATCGGACGTGCGCGATCGTATTACGCTCGTTCACGGCGATGCCGTCGAATTGATTGGAACGATTGAAGGTGAATTCGATGCCGTATTTATTGATGCGGCAAAAGGACAATATCAAAAATTTTTTGATGGGTATGGCGCTTTAGTACCAATTGGTGGTACGATTTACAGCGATAATTTGTTTTTACGAGGAGACGTCTTGCTAGAGGATGTATCGGTTTTAGACCGACGCCGACGCCGGCTCGTGCGTCTCGTGAAACAGTTTACTGAGCAATTGATGGCACGGACCGATTATCATACTGCAATTTTGCCCCTTGGTGATGGCCTAGCAATCAGTCGTAAATTACGATGAGGAGGACTTAACTTTGATGCAACATAAACCCGTCATTATTGGCGTGGCCGGGGGTACCGGATCAGGAAAAACGACCGTGGCCCGCGCGCTCGTCGATGCGTTTCAAGGTCAATCGGTCGTCATGATCGAGCAAGACGCGTACTATAAGGATCAATCAGAGATGACCATGGAGGAGCGGTACAAGACGAACTACGACCACCCCTTCGCCTTTGATAACGATTTGTTGATCGAACATATCCAACAGTTACAACAACATCAGGCGATTGAAAAGCCGGTCTATGACTATGCGGCCCACACGCGTTCAAGTGAAACCATTTTAATCGAACCCGTCGATGTCGTCATCGTCGAAGGGATCTTGGCACTCGAAGATGCACGTTTACGAGATCTGATGGATATCAAAGTATTCGTGGATACAGATGCGGACGTTCGAATCTTGCGTCGTATGCAGCGTGATTTGAATGAACGTGGACGTTCAATCGATTCGGTCGTTGCCCAATATACAAATGTGGTGCGTCCGATGCACTTACAATTCTGTGAACCTACAAAACGGTATGCAGATATCATCGTTCCTGAAGGCGGAGAAAACTTTGTCGCGATCGATTTACTCGTGACCAAAATCCGTTGGGTGCTCACTGAGCGCAATCGCGCGTGAGGAAATAAATCGTTTTCAATTCAACCCTAGCTGTAATATACTAGGAGACAATGAAGGAGTGACAGAAATGGCTGAAAAACAACACTATATGACGTTAGACGGAAAAGCGAAGATCGAACATGAATTAAACGAACTGAAGACGGTCCGCCGTAAAGAAGTCGTTGAAAATATTAAGATTGCTCGTGATTTCGGTGACTTGTCAGAGAACGCGGAATATGACGCGGCGAAAGAAGAACAAGCGATGGTCGAAGGACGCATCGCACAATTAGAAGAAATGCTCCGTAACGCGGTCATCATTCAAGATGATGCAGGCGATAACTCGGTTGTCTCAATCGGGAAGACGGTAACGTTCTTCATTCAAGAAGATAATGAAGACGAAACGTATACAATCGTTGGTGGAGCTGAGGCAGACCCGTTCACAGGGAAAATCTCTAACGAATCACCGATCGCCAAGGCACTTCTTGGACGTACGATTGGTGATGTGGTCACGGTGCAAACACCAGGTGGCGACATGGTCGTCGAAATTAAAGAAATCAAATAAATTGTTGAGCGACCTCCTATTCGGAAGTCGCTCTCTTTCTGAGGAGGAAACGGAATGAAAGTAGGCATCATCGGCGCGATGGAAGAAGAAGTGAATCTACTTCGGAACGAGTTGACAGAACGAGTAGATACTGAAATCGCGAACTATCATTTTTATGAGGGCTATCTTGGTAACATGCAAGTCGTCATCTTGAAGTCAGGCATCGGGAAAGTCAATGCTGCCATCGGCACGACACTTTTGATTGATAAGTTCAAACCGGACGTCGTCATCAACACAGGATCTGCCGGCGGTTTTAAAAAAGGGATGAAAGTCGGAGACGTCGTCGTCTCGACGGAAGTTCGTCATCACGATGTCGACGTGACGGCATTCGGTTATGAGTACGGACAAGTACCAGGTATGCCGCCAGCGTATGAGGCGGATGCCAAACTCGTCAGCGTCTGTAAAGATGTCATTGAAAACTTGCCGGACGTGAATGTACATCAGGGATTGATTGTGACGGGAGATTCGTTCATCAACGATTCGAAACGCGTGACGGACATCCTCGGTCATTTCGACGGCGTCGCAGCGGTCGAGATGGAGGCTGCCCCGATCGCTCAAACGTGCTATCAGTTTGGTATTCCTTTTGTCGTCACACGCTCGATTTCAGACAGTGCAGACGAAGAAGCGAACTTGTCATTCGACGAGTTTTTGGAGACAGCATCGATCAACTCTGCGAAGATGGTCATGGCTGTCACGAAGCGTTTAGAACAAGCTTAATCCAGTCAACACGAGGAGGATGCATTGACATCCTCTTTTTATTCCCTTATATTAGTACCAGATACTAAGAATAGGGGTCGACGATATGAATATTGGAATCATCGGCATCGGATCGTTCTTACCGGACAATCGGGTGACAAATATCGATTTAGAAAAACGAATGGATACGAGCGATGAGTGGATTCGTACTCGTACAGGCATCGAAGCACGTCATTTGGCTGAAGAAGATATGACAGTCGCAGATATGGCGACACGCGCTGCTGAACGGGCGTTACAGAGTGCGGGCGTCACGATCGACGACATTGAAGCCATCGTTTGTGCGACAGCAACGGCGCCAGCCTTCCCGGCAACTGCATGTGTGGTTCAGGCGAATCTTGGCGCGAAAGCCGCCGTGGCGTTCGACGTGAGCGCGGCATGTAGCGGTTTCATCTTCGCAATGGACACGGCGAAGAGTCTCATGGATTCAAAAGGATTTAAAAAGACGCTCGTCATCGGCGCAGAGAAGATGGGAAGTCTGATTGATTGGGGTGATCGATCGACGGCTGTCCTTTTCGGAGATGGGGCAGGGGCTGTCGTGCTCGGGGAAGATGATATCGCTTCAATTGACTCACTTGTGCTCGGAAGTGACGGGACAGGTGGCAAACATCTGTATGAAAATGAAGAAGGTAAAATCGTCATGAACGGTCGTGAAGTCTTCAAATTTGCCGTTCGGAAGATGCCCGAAATCGTGCTTGAGGCGCTGGACAAAGCCGATAAGACGTTGGAGGACCTTGATGTCCTCGTTCCACACCAGGCGAACCGTCGAATCATCGACGCTGCGATGGAACGTTTACACTTAGAAGAAGAGAAAGTTGTCATGACCATTCAAGACCATGCGAATACATCAGCAGCTTCCATCCCACTCGCATTGGCCGAGGCGGTCAAGTCTGGCAAAATCCAAGATGGACAAACGGTCGTCATCGCAGGATTTGGTGCTGGGCTCACGTGGGGGGCTAGCTGCCTGACATGGAATCACGCAACCATTACGGAGGGGAATCATTTATGAAACGAGTAGTAGTGACAGGATTAGGAGTCGTATCACCATTAGGAAACGATGTCTCAACAATGTGGGATCGCCTGTTAAAAGGGGAAAACGCGATTGATACGTTGACGAAGATTGACATCAGTCAATATCCGGCCAAGGTCGGGGCGGAAGTGAAGGAATGGAACATCGATCATTTAGTCGAACCGAAGGAAGCGCGTAAGATGGATTCCTTCATCCAATATTCTTTACTTGCGGCAGACGCTGCCCATAAAGACAGCGGACTCGATGTGAAAGCGATCGCGGACGATGTCGGGATTTGGATCGGGAGCGGAATTGGTGGCGTCGAGACGATTGACAAACAGTCGGCCATCTTGCATGACCGTGGACCACGTCGCGTCAGCCCGTTCTTCATTCCGATGATGATTCCGAACATGGCGAGCGGACAAGTATCTATCTATCTTGGAGCAAAAGGACCGAGCAACTGCTCCGTGACGGCTTGTGCGTCAGGGACGAACTCCATCGGCGAAGCGTTCCGTGTCATTCAACGTGGAGATGCCATCGCTATGTTCGCAGGTGGAGCGGAAGCGCCAATCACACCACTCTCGTTCGCAGGATTCTGTTCGAACAAAGCTCTATCTACGAATCCAGACCCGAACACGGCCTGCCGTCCGTTCGATGAGAATCGCGACGGGTTCGTCATGGGTGAAGGAGCTGGGGTGCTCGTGTTAGAAGAATATGAGCACGCATTGGCACGCGGGGCAAAAATGTACGCTGAAGTTGTCGGATATGGAATGAGTTCGGATGCATACCATATCACAGCACCGTCACCAGAAGCTGAGGGCGGATCAAAAGCGATGAGTGAGGCGATTCGTGATGCTGGAATCACGCCAGAAGATGTTCAATACATCAACGCGCATGGAACGAGTACACCGCTCAACGATATGCTCGAGACGAAAGCGATTCGTCGAGTGTTCGGGGAACACGCTGACAAGCTCGCCGTCAACTCATCAAAATCGATGATTGGTCACCTTCTTGGTGGTGCAGGTGGCGTCGAGGCCGTCATCACAGCATTATCGATTCACGAAGGCAAGATTCATCCAACGATTAACTGCGAATCACCAGCAGCAGATTGTGATTTGGATTATGTACGTGAAGGAAATCGGGAACTTGACATTCGTTATGCACTCAGTAACTCACTCGGCTTCGGGGGCCACAATGCGACACTCGCATTTGCAAAAGTGATGAACTGACGGTAGAAAAAACACACAAAAAAGGTTAGGGTATAAGGGTTGGTCTAACAGAAAGGAGTGCAACGAATGAAAAAGAAATCATTCATCGTGGCCGCCTTGTTAGGTTCAGTCCTTATCCTTTTTTTATTTATTTGGAACGAACAACGAGAGCAGTCACGCAAACCAGTACCAGTAGAAGAACAACAATTGACGATTTACGGGGAGTCACTTCCGACTCAGCCGGATGTCATGCTAGCAATCGATCCGTCATCTCAAACAATCCTGTCCCATCTCTATGAAGGCCTGTATCGATTCGGAGCAGACGGGTCCATCGAACCAGCGCTCGTTGAGAAGTTAGAGCGATCCGAAGACGGAACGGTCTATACATTCACATTAAAAGAGAGTGTGACGACAGAAGGGAATGCGATTGACGCGCAAACATTCGTCGATCACTTCCAAAAACTCGTGGACGTTGATACGAATTCACCGTTCAGCTTCTTACTAGCAGATGTTCAATCCGCAAAAGAAATCGGACTTGGCCAACAAGAACCGGATACGCTAGGGGTCAAGGCAATCGATGACCGGACGCTCGAGTTGACTCTTGTCCGTCCGATGGAAGGGTTCGAACAGATTTTGGCGATGCCCGCATTTTTACCTCAACCAAATGTGGAAGCATGGGAAGAGCTAGAGACGAACGGTCCATTTAAAATCAAGGCAATCGGAGATACGACCATCTCGTTACATAAAAATGAAACGTACCGAGAAGCTGAACAGGTCACGCTTGAAACGATTACCATTAATAGTGAAGCGAACTTGACGGAAGCGACAGGGATGCAACCCGTCCCATACGATTTTGACGTTTCCACGATTGATGAGGAAATTTTGAACGTACAGGACGTTCCACGAAGTGGAGTCTTTTATTTAAAGCCGAATGTTAAAAAAGCCCCGTTTAATGATGTAGCGTTCCGACAAGCCATCGCATTGACGCTTGAGCGGTCGGAAATCGAGGATTCACTCGCGCGAGCGGAACAGACGACAGAACGATTACTCGTCATCGACCAAGAGGATGCGATCGCACAATTAGAAGGAAACGCCGACCAATTGTTTGACACCGTGAAGAAACGGCTGAAGAAAGATGAACTCGAAATCGAGCTGCTCAGCTTTGTCGATGACGAAGCGCGTCAAATCTCCGCAAAATTAAAGAAGAATTTGGAACAGTTGGATGGTTTGAGCGTTAACATTATCGAGCTCCCCTTAGGAGAAAAAGTTAGGAAAGAAGTCTCAGGGGATTATGCGTTTTCTCTATCAGGCTGGCAACCGGACTATCCGATGTTATCCGCCTATTTGACTCAATTTGAAACAAACGATGTCCTCAATTCGAGTCGATATGCTAGCGAATCGTATGATCAATTGATGGATCAGGCTCGCTCAACGGATCGGTTGGAAGAACGAAATGAAATCTTCCGAGAAGCGGAGGCACAGCTGTTAGAAGAGGCTGTTGTTATGCCAATCTATCAAGCTGGACGCTCTTATGTGATCGAAAAAGGTTACGACCATATCGGATATCCGGTCACCGGTCCTTCATATGTCCTAACCTTTGCAAAAAAATACGAAAATTGAGCTAAAAGCCCGCCACTGTAGGCGGGCTTTTAGACTATAGATAAAATTTTTTAGAAAAATCAAAATAAACACTTTGCAAAATTATCAGAATATTGTATTATTGCATCAACGGGATTTTGGTAACAAATACTGTCAGAAGAAATGACTGAATTTTCTACCATCATTCACTTCGTTAAAACGAAAAAATCAGGGGGTCATCGCAATGAATAAGAAAAAAGGTTTTGCTTTAGCATCATCGGTTACACTTCTATCAAGTGCATTCCTAGCTGCATGTTCGACAGGGGAAGAAACGGATTCTTCACAAGGATCAACAGGCGAAGGTTCAGCAGATGAAGCGCAAGTCCTCAACTTGCTCGATTCTTCAGATATTCCTTCACTTAACCCGACACTCGCAACAGATGCTGTATCGTTCAACGTATTGAACAACGTTAACGAAGGTCTCTACCGCATGGACGAAGAAGACAACCCGACTGAGGGGATGGCTGAATCTCACGACGTTTCAGAAGACGGGAAAACGTACACGTTCAAAATCCGTGAAGGCGCGACTTGGTCAAACGGGGAGCCTGTCACAGCGAATGACTTCGAATACGCTTGGAAAGAAGTACTCAACCCAGATAACGCATCACAATATGCATACGTTATGTCAATCATCGAAGGCGCAGAAGCGTACAACACAGGTGAAGGCGAGCGCGATGCTGTAGGCGTTAAAGCAATCGACGATCAAACACTTGAAGTTAAATTGACAGCACCAGCTGACTACTTCCTCGGATTGACTAGCTTCGGCGTATTCATGCCAAAACTCGAGTCATTCGATAAAGAGCAAGGCGAGAACTTCGGTACATCTGCAGAGACGACTCTCTACAACGGACCGTTCAAACTCGACAGCTGGGAGCGCGAGCAAGGCTGGAAGATGGTCAAGAACGAAGACTATTGGGATGCTGACACAGTTAAACTTGAAGAAATCAACGTTAAAGTCGTTAAAGAAGTTTCAACAGGTGTTAACTTGTATGAAAACGGTGACGTTGACCGCACAGGCTTGACTTCTGAACTCGTAGCCCAGTATCAAGACAGCGAAGAGTTCTCAACTGTCGTTGAACCAACACTCTTCTACCTCCAGTTCAACACTGCTGTTGAAGAATTAAATAACCAAAACATCCGTAACGCGATTGACGCGGCATACGATAAAGCAGCAATCTCAGAGACGCTTCTTGCGAACGGTTCGATTCCTGCGAACTACCTCGTACCAAAAGACTTCGTAACAGGTCCTGACGGCAAAGACTTCCGTGAAGCGAACGGCGACATCGGCGGCTATGACGTGGATCGTGCGAAAGAACTTTGGGAAGCTGGACTTGAAGAGCTCGGAACAGACAAAGTTGAACTTGAGCTCCTCAACTATGACTCAGAGTCTGCGAAGCAAATCGGTGAGTTCATCAAAGGTGAGCTTGAGAAGAACCTTCCAGGAATTACGGTTACAATCAAACAACAACCGTTCAACAACAAACTTGACCTTGAGAACAAAGGTGAGTTCGAGTTCACATTCGCTGGATGGGGTCCTGACTACCAAGATCCAATGACATTCGTTGACCTCTTCGTCACTGACGGACCATACAACCGTGGTAAGTGGTCGAATGAAGAATTCGATAAGTTGATCGAATCTGCGAAATCAAGCACAGATGCTGAACAGCGTTGGGCTGACCTTCAAGCTGCAGAGAAAATCGTTCTTGAAGAGAACGCAATCTCGCCAGTTTACCAACGTGGATCGGCTCGCCTCACGAAGCCATATGTTAAGGATATCGTTGAGCACGCATTCGGTGCGGACTACTCTTACAAGTGGGCTTCAATCGAAGGAAAAGAATAATCAAATCATCTTTACGAAGAGAGACAGGGACGCCTGTCTCTCTTTTTATGTAGATATTTGATACAAAAAAGAACGCTCAGCTGAGCGTTCTTTTTAACATCATTTATTTTTTCACTTTGGCACGCTTGCGACTGAGACCCATCGCTTTCTCGATTTTTGCGAGATTCTTGTTCGCGACGGCTTCAGCCTTCACGCGACCGGCATCAAGGATTTCATCGAGTTCTGGTGAATCAATCAACTCGTGATAACGCGTTTGAATTGGTTCAAGCAGGGCAACGACCGCTTCTGCCACATCCTGTTTAAATGTTCCGTAGTTCGAATTCTCATATTGCTTGACGAGGTCATCAATTGAAGTGCCGGTAGAGAGTGAATAAATTTCCAACAAGTTTGAAATCCCTGGTTTGTTCTCCCGATCGAATGAGATGACACCACTCGAATCTGTGACGGCACTCTTGATTTTCTTGCGAATGACATTCGGCTCATCGAGCATCGAGATATATCCTTTGGCATTCGTATCCGATTTAGACATCTTCTTCACGGGATTCGTGAGAGACATGATCCGAGCGCCTTCTTTTTGAATGAGTGGTTCCGGCATCGTGAATGTCTCGTAATAACGTTTGTTAAAGCGTTCCGCCAAGTCACGAGTAAGTTCGATGTGTTGCTTTTGGTCGTCTCCGACTGGAACGAGTTCCGTATTGTATAACAAAATATCAGAAGCCATGAGCGTCGGGTAGACGAACAACCCTGCGCCTACATTCTCGCTGCCTTGCGACTTGTCTTTATACTGCGTCATACGACCGAGCTCGCCCATGCCGGCGATACAAGTTAACATCCAACCGAGTTGAGCGTGTGCTTTTACTTCAGACTGTACGAAAATCGTCGCTTTCTCCGGGTCGAGACCGGACGCGAGATAAAGTGCTGCTAATTTTCGCGTGTTGTTCATGAGCTCGACACGGTCGAGTTGAACAGTAATTGAATGTAAATCGACGATACAATAATAGGCATTGTTGTCGTCTTGTAGGTCGACGAATTGTTTCATCGCGCCAAGGTAGTTCCCGAGCGTCACGACGCCGGTCGGTTTGATTCCTGAAAAAATCGTTGCCATGTGAATACACCTCCGAAAAATATAAAAAACCGCAGTCGTCCTCCCGAATAAATCGGGACGAATAACCGCGGTGCCACCCAAATTTGCATATACTATGCCACTTGAACGCGTTAACGGGCGTGAACCGTCTCGCCATACTTTTTGTTCAGGCGAGCCACTCCGAAGTCCATTCATTCAATAACTTTTCATCTACTCACAGCACCGTAGACTCTCTGAGGAAAAGGGGAATTGAATTACTTGTCTTCATCCAAGTGTTCTTATTCTGCATTTAGTTTAGCACAGGATTCAAGTGACGAAAAGATTAAATCAAAGCGACGAGAAATGAGAGAGCGATACTTCCAACTCCGACATACACCCAGTTCCAAGCCGATTGTTTACGGAGTTGTCGATCTTCCGGTTCTTCTTCCTCATCTTCTTCATAGTCCGCGTCAATTTCTTTCAACTTTGCACGTCGATTACGCTTAAATCCGTACATGATTCCGTCAAATAGACCTGTTGCACTCATATGGGAGAACATCCCGATGGCAAATATCAGAATACCTGAAACGAACAAGCCGCCACTCAAATGAAACGTGAAGGACTCAGTTCGGAAATAGGAAAAAATTGACCACACCGTATAGAAAAGTGTGACAATCCCCCAAACAATCAATATATTTCGAAACTTTTTCAACGATGTAATCTCCTTTCGAGCGTTAGAGGGAATGCATCAACATTCCGTGTTTCTTCTATGATACTAGGAAGGTGGGGCAGAAAGCGAGTAAGAATGTTAAATCAAATGACAGCGTTTTATTCAATAGTTGACAGTTATATTAAAAATTTCTTACAATAGCCCTAACGTTCTTTCGTCGAATACTTTATGAAATATTCAGAAAATTAAAGAAAAAGTAAGATGTTTATTCGACGATCGGCTAGTTTTTTAAAACGAAAGGGGAAATCGCAATGAAGAAAAAATCGATTTTGCTCATGATGACAATCATCTTGGCACTCGGTTCAGTTCTCGCAGCTTGTTCGACAGGCGGAGACTCTGATGGCGGCGGTTCTTCTTCAAACGGAGAGAAAGTTCTTCGTTTGACGGATACGTCAGATATCACAACAGCCGATCCGGCTCTTGCTACAGACGCGGTCGCATTCAACTTGATCGCCAACACAATGGAAGGTCTTTACCGTCTTGATAAAGATGGAAATGCCGTCCCGGCACTTGCTGAAGGCGAACCAGAAGTAAACGAAGACGAAACGGTTTACACGTTCAAACTTCGTGATGCTGAATGGTCAAACGGGGAACCGGTCACAGCAAACGACTTTGTTTACGCTTGGCAACGAGCTGTTGATCCTGCAACAGGCTCACAGTACGCATACATCATGAACACAGTTAAAAACGCTGAAGCAATCAACACTGGTGACACACCAAAAGAAGAGCTTGGCGTAAAAGCAATCGATGAGAAGACACTCGAAGTTACACTCGAGCGTCCAGACCCATCATTCCTTTCACTTACTTCGTTCGGTACATTCACTCCGATCAACGAAGCATTCGCTACAGAAAAAGGTGAAGACTTCACGACTGGTCCTGAAAACCTTCTTTATAACGGACCGTTCACATGGACTAAATGGGATCGTGAACAAGGCTATGTCTTAACGAAAAACGAATCATATTGGGATGCAGAAAATGTTGCTCTCGACTCAGTTGATGTGAAAGTTGTTAAAGAAACATCTACAGTCGTGAACTTGTATGAAGCGGGCGATGTCGACTATGCTGGTCTCGCATCAGAACAAGTCGCAGCATTCCAAGAGGATGAAGATTACAACACAGGTCTTCGTTCTGCAGTTGGTTACTTCAAGTTTAACCATGAAGATGAACTTTTCTCTGATGTAAATGCACGTAAAGCAATCGCACGTGCAGTCGACCCATCAGGGATTATCGATCAGCTCTTGAACAACGGTTCAGTAGCAACGACGTCATTCATCCCGAAAGACTTCATAAAGTATGAAGACGGAACGGATTATACAGAGGGCGTGGAATACTTCAAAACAAACACTGAAGAAGCTGCTTCACTTTGGGAAGAAGTAACCGGTGGAGAAGCAACAACAATCGAACTCCTCTCGTTCGACAGTGAAGTATCGAAACAAATCTCTGAGTACATGAAAGGTCAAATCGAGTCGAACTTGCCGAACGTAACGGTTGAGATCGCACAACAACCTTTCAACAACAAACTTGAGCGTGAAGCAAAAGGGGACTACCAAATGTCATTCGCACTTTGGGGACCTGACTACCAAGATCCGCTTACGAACCTTGGTATCTTCACTTCAGACAATGGACAAAACGACATCAACTACTCGTCATCTGAGTATGACAAGTTGATTGATGAAGCATCTGCTGAAACAAGCATCGATGCACGTTACGACTTGTTCAAAGAAGCTGAAGCCCTCTTGATTGAACAAGATCAAGCAATCATGCCTATCTACCAAGCTGGTGTGGCATACTTGATCCGTCCAAACGTCGAGAACTTCAACCGTCAATTATTTGGTGCTGATTACCAGTACAAATACGTTGATATTAAGTAATGGAAGGAGGGGGCATGCTAACCGCATGTCCCCAATTTTCTAAAAAATTCTAGCGAAGTATGAGAAAATACTGTTCAAATGTTTTGTTGGTAAAGTATAATGTAGTAACAGTGAAAATTCAGAATAATCTCTGAAAAGAATTTTCTTTATTTTCAGTCGCTGTACTAAGAGCCTTGAGATGACGTATAAGCTATTCTTTCAGAAAATTCCTTTCATTTTGTGAATTTGAAAAATAGGTCATATGTCATAGTGAAGCTGTTGGTGCAAGTAGTAGAAAGAATTAGACAAAACAGGGGGTTTTTATTCATGGGACGTTATATCCTACAACGGCTGACTTACGGCCTCATCACGTTCTTCTTGATTGCCACGTTCACGTTCTTCCTGATGGACCTGCTCCCAGGTTCGCCTTATCAGAACCAGGAAAAACTGACAGAATCACAAATTCAATTGTTGAATGACCGCTACGGACTCAATGATCCGCTTCCGGTCCGCTATGCGACGTACATTGGAAACATGCTACAAGGTGACCTTGGCGTATCGTTCCGTACGGCTAACCGTCCAGTAACTGAGTTGATTATGGAACGAATTGGTCCATCGGCACAATTAGGGGTTCAGGCATTAGTACTTGGAACTCTATTAGGTGTATTGTTGGGTGTTGTTGCGGCGATTCGTCACAATACGGCAATTGACTATGGTTCAATGTTCGTATCGGTAATCGGGATTTCCGTCCCATCATTCGTCTTTGCAGCCCTCCTTCAGTACTATGTTGGAGTTAAATTACAGTTGCTTCCGGTAGCATTCTGGGAATCTCCAGCTCATACGATCTTACCAACCATCTCGTTATCGCTCGGGGTTACGGCAGCAATTGCCCGTTTCGTCCGAACCGAGATGTTAGAAGTAACCGGACAAGACTATGTCACGCTCGCGAAAGCGAAAGGGTTGACGGGTAACGCCATCGTATGGAAACACATGGTACGTAACGCGATGATCCCAGCGATCACGATTCTTGGACCGATGACAGCTGGACTTTTAACGGGTACATTCGTTATCGAGAAAATTTTCGCAGTACCTGGTCTTGGAGAATTGTTCGTTACGTCAATCACGTTGAATGATTACTCTGTCATCATGGGCACGACACTCTTCTTCTCGGCCCTCTTCATTATTATCATTTTACTTGTCGACTTGCTCTATGGGGTTGTGGACCCACGTATTCGTCTTGGGGGGAATAACTGATGATTGAAAACAAAAAGAATTACGAACAGTTCGACCAAGACATGTTCACACCAGTTGAAATGAATGAACAGCTTGGTGAGCGGATTGCCGGAAAAAGTTTGAACTTTTGGCAAGATGCATGGATGCGCCTAAAGAAAAACAAGGCGGCTATCATCTCGCTCTCGATTATTTTAATTCTCGTCGCACTCGCTTTGTTTGGACCGATGCTCTCAAGCCGAGATGCATACGAACAGAACATCTCGCAAGCAAAACTACCGCCTAAAGTCACTGGACTTGAATGGGCTGGATTTGATGGGTTGGCAACACTTGGAGGTCGTGAAATCGACTTCTACGAACAAAAGAATGTAGAAGAAAACTTCTGGTTTGGTACCGATTATCTCGGTCGTGATCTTTGGTCGCGGATTTGGGAAGGGACACGAATCTCCCTCTTTATCGGTTTAGTCGCAGCCATCATCGATACAATCATTGGAGTTGCATACGGTGGTATTTCAGCTTACTTCGGTGGACGTACGGATAACATCATGCAACGTATTGTTGAAATCTTGACAGGTGTACCTAACTTGATTTTGATCATCTTGTTCATCTTGATCTTTGACCCAGGTGTCTTCACCATCATCCTTGCCATGGCCATCACCGGTTGGATTGGGATGAGTCGACTCGTTCGAGGTCAGATTCTCAAACTCAAAAACCAAGAGTTCGTCTTGGCAGCTCGTACACTCGGTGCTTCAAGTGGACGCTTGATTTTCAAACATTTAATTCCGAACACATTGGGTGCCATTATCATCACACTCATGTTCACGATTCCATCTGCCATCTTCTTCGAGGCATTCCTCAGCTTTATCGGAATCGGGCTTCAACCACCACAGGCATCACTTGGTACGTTGATCAACGATGGATACAAAGAACTACGAACTTTCCCGTTCCTTCTTATTATCCCGTCTATCATCATCGTCTTGCTCATGGTCAGCTTCAACTTGCTTGCCGATGGCTTGCGTGATGCGTTCGATCCGAAAATGCGTAAATAAAAAAGAAAGAGGGGGACTCGTGCATGGAAACGATTTTATCAGTCCGAGACTTAGAGGTCTCGTTCCACACATATGCAGGAACAGTTCAGGCTGTTCGTGGTGTTTCGTTTGATTTGAAAAAAGGCGAGACGCTCGCCATCGTAGGAGAATCGGGTTCAGGTAAATCCGTTACTTCGAAGGCAATTATGCGTCTCATTCCGAACCCTCCAGGTGAAATCACGAACGGAGAAATCATGTTCGAAGGAAAAGACTTGGCGAAACTTTCGGAAAAAGAAATGCTTAAAATTCGTGGTCGCGACATCGCAATGATTTTCCAAGACCCGATGACATCGCTCAACCCGACGATGACGATTTACAAGCAAATCGCAGAAGGGTTGAAACAGCACCAAGGGTTAACGGGTGAGGATGCGAAGAAACGTACGCTCGAACTGTTGACACTTGTAGGGATTCCAAACCCTGAAGCACGCTTGAAACAGTATCCACACCAACTTTCTGGTGGGATGCGACAACGGATCGTTATTGCGATCGCACTCGCATGTAACCCAAAAGTGTTGATTGCCGATGAACCGACAACAGCACTCGACGTAACGATTCAAGCGCAGATTCTTGAACTGTTAAAAGACATTCAGCAAAAGACCGGCACAGCGATTATCTTCATCACGCACGACCTTGGTGTTGTTGCGAACATGGCTGACCGTGTTGCTGTTATGTATGCGGGACGTCTCGTTGAAAAAGGAACGGTTGATGAGATTTTCTATGAGCCACGTCACCCATACACATGGGGACTTCTCGGTTCGATGCCGCGTCCGACAGATGACCGCAATGAAGCGTTACCGGCAATCCCGGGTACGCCTCCAAACTTGCTCGATCCTCCAAAAGGGGATGCATTCGCACCGCGTAATCCATACGCGATGAAGATTGATTTTGAGAAAGAGCCACCGATGTTCCAAGTAAGTGATACACACTTCGCTTCGAGTTGGTTGTTACATCCGCAAGCGCCAGCGGTGAACCCGCCACGCGCGATTCGTGAACTCGCTCTCAAATATCGTCCAGACAGTGCGTTCGCAAAATCGTTTACGAAAGGTGGTGCTGAATAATGGAACGCGAGAAATTACTCGAGGTAAAAAACCTGAAGCAGCACTTTAAAATTGGTCGTGGCCGCGTTGTCAAAGCGGTCGACGGGATTTCATTTGATATTTACAAAGGTGAAGTGCTTGGACTCGTAGGTGAGTCTGGTTGTGGGAAGTCAACGACAGGACGTACGATTATCGGTCTCTACGACGCGACGGATGGCGATGTCGTGTTCAAAGGCGAAAACGTCCACGAAAAAAAATCGAAGGCAGACAAGTTGAAATTCAACCGTGCGATGCAAATGATTTTCCAAGATCCATACGCTTCGCTCAATCCGCGTATGACAGTCGCCGATATCATCGCAGAAGGAATCGATATTCACGGTCTTGCGAAGACGAAAGAAGACCGCATGAACCGCGTATATGACCTTCTTGAAACAGTTGGTTTGACGAAAGAGCACGCGAGCCGTTATCCACATGAATTCTCAGGTGGTCAGCGTCAGCGTATCGGGATTGCCCGTGCTCTTGCGGTTGAACCGGACTTCATCATCGCCGATGAGCCGATTTCTGCACTTGACGTTTCGATTCAAGCGCAGGTCGTCAACTTGATGAAAGAATTGCAACGCGATCGCGATTTGACGTATTTGTTCATCGCTCACGATTTATCGATGGTTAAATACATCTCTGACCGTATCGGTGTTATGTATCAAGGTCACCTCGTAGAGCTTGCAACAGCAGATCGCCTTTATGAGAACCCAATTCATGCCTATACGAAATCGCTCCTTTCAGCGATTCCGCTTCCAGACCCAGAGCATGAGCGTACACGTAAACGGATCGTATATGAATCGACATCGAAAGGTCCAGTCGGACGTTCAGATGAAGATTCAAGTATCCCGCCACTTCGCGAAGTTGAGCCGGGGCACTATGTCTCGCTCACAGACGAAGAGTACGAAGCGTATAAAGCGCAACTCGTATAACGAAATCAATCCTGACTCATTTATTGAGTCAGGATTTTTTTGCACAAAAAAATCACCTATTAAAGTAGGTGACTGATTATCCGTTCGAGATGCGTGGTAAATTAGAAAGACGTTCCACGATGGCGTCGATTAGACGGACGCGAGCTAACGCATCTTCAATTTCCATTGTCTCGTAATGATGAAGACCGCCTGGCTGCTCCACATACGTGTCCGCGTCATGGACGAGCTGTTGAAGTGGAGTTCGTTGAATACGACTCGGTGGTAGGTAGGAATCCGTGTGCAAGAGAATCATGACAGAAATCTCTTTTGCTCGGGCTGGATCTTCCCCTAAACGAATCAATAATTTGTGGGCACGTTCGGCCCCCTTAATCGCATGGATATCGTTCTGACGATACAAATCATAATTCCATTTACCTTCTGTATACCATTCATAGTGTCCGATATCATGAAGAAGCGCAGCTTTCGTCGCCAAATCTGTATCAAGACCACGTTTCGTTGCCATTTCGAGAGCGCGTTCACAGACGTCGACCGCATGTTTTAAACCAGATCGAGTTAAATATTTTTGGGTAACCGGATGTTTCATAATCGTTTCTAAAGTGATTCTCATCATCGCTCTCCTCCTTTAAAATAAAAAGGTTATTTCTATAAACTATACAGGTTTCTTCAATTCATTGCAAATGATATCTGTGTAAATTTGAGATGAACGTGTAAGAATGATTCACATTTCACAAACGAGTGTGCTATAATTTAAATGTAGATATAGTGCAACTTCAAGATTTTCAGAATCGGTAATGCTCGGTCGGTTCCTTACGCTGTATGGGGGTGAGAGGCCATGAAAGAACGTGACAAAGTTCTGCGAGAGAAAAAGAGACTTTTGAAAGAAGTATTGAAGAAAAAGCTGAAAGACTTACAAGTCAAGCCAGGGAAAGAGACGGTGTCTCAACCGGTTTCTCGAATCCCTGCGTCTTAAGTTAGGTCGTTCAAGGTCGCATTCAACGAATGCGCCCTCTTTTCATATCTGATTGATAAAGAATATCATTGAAGTTTTGATAAATAAGAATTACTATAATTAAGTGGATGCGAATTTGGGTATACAAATAGAGTCACTTAAAAAGATGGACGCATACTCGATCAGGGAGGAAGAAAAATGGTCACACTTTATACGTCTCCAAGCTGTACATCTTGCCGAAAGGCACGGGCTTGGCTCGAAGAACATGATATCCCGTTTACAGAACGAAACATATTTTCAGAACCGCTCTCATTGAATGAGATTAAACAAATTTTACGTATGACAGAAGACGGGACGGATGAAATCATTTCGACTCGCTCGAAAGTCTTTTCTAAAATCGATGTGTCTGTTGATGCGTTATCTCTTCAACAGCTTTACGATTTGATTCAAGAATATCCAGGTCTTTTACGTCGTCCGATTCTGATTGATGAGAAACGTTTACAGGTCGGATATAACGAAGATGAGATTCGTCGATTCTTGCCACGTAAAGTTCGGACGTTCCAATTACAGGAAGCCCAGCGACTTGTGAATGAATGAGAGCATACTGTTTAAGCAGTGTGCTTTTTATTATCGATTATTTCCTATAAAATAAAGTTATAACCCTTCATCTAGATTGAACGATGTTAAAAAGGGTACAAAGATAAAAAGACAATTTCCCCTCTCCTCCTTATGTGAATTGGGAGCGAGGTGAGAAGGGAGTGGACAATCGTGAAAATTGAGCGCATCAATGATAATACCGTCAAATTTTTCATCACATAC